>JAHEZE010000003.1 GCA_023251235.1 Sphingobacteriales bacterium
TGGTATGTGATTGAAATAACTGCAAAAGATAAAAATGGAGAAGAGGTTAAAGATGTTCAATATATAGAGCTTTATGATGAAAAAAACAACCAGCTCGGCAGACCTCAATACTTGTGGACACAGGGCTCAAATCCAATTGAGCCGGGTGAAAAGACAGAAATAAAAATTGGAACATCCTCAAATGATCTGTTTGTTGTTCAGCAACTGGATAGAAAGACCACGGATACTTATAATTTCATTAATCTTAATAATGAAAAAAAATCTTTTGATTTTTCAGCAAATGATGCTGACCGCGGGGGCTATGGAGTCAATTATTTCTTTGTAAAGCACAACCGTTTTTTCCAATATAGTGATGTGATCAACGTACCGTGGACCAATAAGGATCTAAAAATAGAATATGCCACCTTCAGAGATAAAACCTTACCCGGTAGTGAAGAAAAATGGAAAGTAAAAATTACCGGTTATAAAAAAGAACAGGTGGCTGCTGAAATGCTTGCAAGCATGTATGATGCTTCATTAGACCAATTCAAATTTCATAGTTGGAGTACACCCGCCATCTGGCCGGATTATTATTCTCAACAATTGTGGCTCAGTGATCAAAATTTTTCTGTTGTAGCATCACAACAAAAATGGGTTTCAGAAAATAACGAGAAGTATTTCATTAAATCTTACGATGCTCTTTTAAATATAG
Organism: Sphingobacteriales bacterium; assembly: GCA_023251235.1. GTDB lineage: Bacteria > Bacteroidota > Bacteroidia > Chitinophagales > Chitinophagaceae > VBAS01. The sequence goes on from JAHEZE010000003.1 coordinate 692, forward strand.
GAATTGATCAATACAGACTTTTTAATAGAGGAGCTAACCAGAAAAGTATGGATTTGGCTGAAGTTTCCGCAGCCCCAATGCTGAAAGAGGAAGAGAAAGGTTTAGTTTCTGCCCTAAATGGAAAAGTTACAGGTGTTACAATTGTAAAAGATAGCAATGCGAATATATCTACAGATAAAACAAATTTACTGAATCAACCTCAACATGGTGACAATCAAATCCAGATCCGCAAAAACTTCAACGAAACCGCTTTCTTCTTTCCTGATTTAAGAACCGATAGCAGCGGTGCAATTGAATTTTCTTTTACTATACCTGAAGCATTAACTAAGTGGAAGTTCCAGGCATTAACACATACAAAAGACCTTGCATTCGGTTACAGCAGCAAAGAAATCGTGACACAAAAACAACTGATGCTGCAGCCCAATGCACCAAGATTTTTAAGAGAAGGTGATAAAATGGAATTCAGTTCTAAAATCGTAAACCTTACTGATAAAGAATTAACCGGCCAGGCTGAGTTGCAGTTATTTGATGCAACCACGAATGAATCTGTCAGTGGTTGGTTCCATAATATTTATCCCAATCAATATTTTACAGTTGCTGCAGGGCAAAGTGAGGCAGTGAAGTTTCCAATTGAAATTCCTTACTTTTTTGATAGAGCACTTACCTGGAGAATTGTTGCTAAAGCCGGCGATTTCAGTGATGGTGAAGAAGCGGCTATGCCTGTTCTTACTAACCGTATGCTGGTAACTGAAACGTTGCCTATCAATATGAAAGGAGCCGGTTCAAAAAATTTCACTTTTAATAAATTATTGAACTCAGAAAATTCTGAAACCTTACAAAATCATTCCCTCACGATTGAATACACTTCTAATCCGGCATGGTATGCTGTCCAGGCCCTGCCTTATTTGATGGAATATCCTTATGAATGTGCGGAACAAACATGGAACCGTTATTATGCCAATGCGCTGGCATCAAAAATTGCAAACAGTTCTCCACGCATTAAACAAATTTTTGAAAGTTGGAACACAAAAGATACAGCGGCACTTCTTTCCAATTTGCAAAAGAACCAGGAACTCAAAGCAGTCTTGCTGGAAGAAACACCCTGGGTATTACAGGCAAAAAGCGAAGAGCAACAAAAGAAAAATATTGCCTTGCTGTTTGACCTAATTAGAATGAGTAATGAAATGAACAGCGCTTATGAAAAGCTGAAACAGATGCAAAGTCCCAATGGTGGTTTTGTCTGGTTCAAAGGGGGGCCGGATAATCCATATATCACACAATACATAGTTACAGGCATTGGCCATCTGAAAAAATTGGGTGTGGATATAAAAAAACTGGAGCCAATTCTTAAACTGGCGATCCCTTACCTTGACTTACAGATCAAAAAAAATTATGATGATCTTAAAAAATATAAAACAGACATTAAAAACTATATTCCGGGTTATAGTGAGATTCAGTACCTGTATATGCGGAGCTTTTTCCCCGAACAAAAAATTCCGGCTGCATCACAAACCGCATACAATTATTTCCGAATCCGTACTCAACTAACATGGATGAAGCAAAGCAAATACATGCAGGGTATGACTGCCTTGATACTGAGCAGAACGGGGGATATACAAACTCCAACAGCCATTTTAAAATCACTGAAAGAAACAAGCATTACCAACGAAGAACTTGGAATGTATTGGAAAGAAAACACCGGTGGGTGGTACTGGCACCAGGCCCCGATTGAAACACAAGCCTTATTAATAGAAGCCTTTCAGGAAATCAGTAAAGATGAAAAAACGGTAGGCAATTTAAAAACCTGGTTGTTGAAAAATAAACAAACCAATAACTGGAAAACCACCAAGGCAACAGCAGAAGCTTGTTATGCTTTATTATTACAAGGAACGGAATGGTTGACCAGTGAACCTGCTGTTGAAATCAAGTTAGGAAACACAACAATTAGATCAACAGATAATAAACAGGAAGCAGGTACTGGTTATTTCAAAAAAACTATTAATGGGCCATTGGTAAATTCAGCAATGGGGAATATTTCAGTTACAATAGTTACTTCCAAACCTCCCCCTGCGGGGGAGGCTTTGGAGGGGGCTGGCTGGGGCGCAGTTTACTGGCAATATTTCGAAAATCCCGATAAGATCAGCACTTTCGCTACTCCTTTAAAACTTCAAAAGAAACTTTTTGTTGAAACCAATACTGATCGTGGCCCGGTTCTTACACCTGTAAATGAAGGTAACGCCTTGAAGGTAGGCGACAAGATCAAAGTAAGAATAGAATTAAGAGTGGATCGTGATATGGAATATGTACACATGAAAGATATGAGGGCATCCTGTCTTGAGCCGGTCAATGTACTCAGTGGTTATAAATGGCAGGGAGGATTGGGTTATTATGAAACTACCAAAGATGCCAGCACCAATTTCTTTTTCGATTACCTGCGCAAAGGAACCTATGTATTCGAATACAATTTGTTTGTAACCCATGCCGGCAATTTCAGTAATGGCATTACCAGCATCCAGTGTATGTATGCGCCTGAGTTCAGCAGTCATTCAGAAGGGATAAGAATAAATGTTGAGTAAAAACACTCCACATTCAATAAACAATATTCAAAATATATGAATTTAGAATTCATTATTGATTATTGAATGTTGAGTGTTTATTTTTACTGCATGCAAATAGAATTCCTCATCATTGGTCAGGGCATTTCCGGTACATGGCTCAGTTATTATTTTCAAAAAGAAAACAAATCATTTCTCGTTATTGACCACAACCAACCCAACTCAGCTTCAAGAGTAGCGGCTGGCATCATTAACCCGGTAACAGGTCGGAGAATTGTAAAAGCATGGATGATTGATGAACTTCTTCATCATCTGCGAACTGCTTATCATGAATTAGGAGAAGAGCTTGGCATTAAAGCCATTTCTCAAAAAAATATTATTGACTTTCACCCAACTCCTCAAATGAAAATTGCATTCGATGACCGGTTAAAAGAATCCGATTCTCATTTAAGCAAACCTGCTGATCAGGATAAATTCAACCAGTTCTTCAATTATGAATTCGGCTATGGAGAAGTAGATCCTTGCTTCCTTGTCAACCTACAGGAGATTCTTCCTGCATGGAGAAAAAAACTTTTATCAACCAATCAATTACTGAATGAAGTTTTTGAAGCCAAAGAATTAAAAATAACTAATGAAGCTATCTATTACAAAAACATTGTTGCTCAAAAAATAATTTTTTGTGATGGTGCAGCTTCAGCCATTAATCCCCTGTTTAAAAATCTTCCTTTCTCTTTAAACAAGGGAGAAGCATTAATTATTGAATCCGGTTCCCTCCCTGTAACCAATATTTTTAAGAAAGGAATGATGCTTACTCCCCTTGACAACAATTTATTCTGGATTGGCTCAAACTATATATGGGATTTTTCAGATGTTAACCCAACAGCCCAATTCAGAGAACAAACTGAGCTATTGCTAAAGAACTGGCTAAAAGTTCCTTTTAAGATTATTGATCATATAGCAGCGATTCGTCCTGCCAATATTGAAAGACGTCCCTTCGTTGGCTTACATCCAATTTATAAGAACATCGGCATATTAAATGGAATGGGAACAAAGGGTTGTTCGTTGGCTCCGTTTTTTGCCAATCAATTAACCGATCATCTTATTTACAAAAAAGAAATTCTTCCGGAAGCTGATATAAAAAGATTTTCAAAAATTTTAGTTCGGTAATCGGTTATTTGATTAATAATAAATTGAGCTCTGATTATATTCCTTTGCTCAAATCCCTATTTTTGATTTTCTCCAACCAAAACTGAAATTTACGATGAAAGAAAAAGTGGAATCCGAATATATTATACCTGCCCGCTACCGCCGGTTGGAAAACATGCACATTGCCTTCTGGCTGATGAAAGATATTAGCTGGTGTATGATTTGGAAAACACTTGGCATTATCATGATTATCCCAACACTTTCTGTTGCTATTTATATCGCATACCGTACTAAAAACATAAAATCAGAACTGGCGCATAATCTTGCGGTTGTTTTCTGGATCAGTGCCAATGCATACTGGATGATCAGCGAATTTTTTAAATTCGATACCATTTTAATTTGGGGGAGCTATACAGGAAAACACCTGGCTATTATTCCTTTTACCATAGGCGCATTGATTCTGCTGTACTATTATCTGGTACAGCGACATAAAGAATTAGAAGAAAAGCAGGTCGTTACGATGTAACAACAGCAGGCTTTCTCCTTACATTTGGCATAATGTAACGCTGAAAAAGGAAAATTAATGTCAAAGTTATCATAGTTCGGGATTTAGTATTTTGTTTTTCGATACAGGATCCTGGTTCAATACACGGCATAAAGCAAGATACAGGTCGGGCATATTTTCTTTCAATCCGGCCGGGTTTTCAAAAAAAGCTTCCACACTTACTGCCCAGAACTCATGCAGGCTGCTGAATGCATAGCTGCGTAAATAACTCTTGCGCCTGGTGATTACATCAGCCAGTATCGGTCCGGTGGTGGTTGAAAATTTTTCATAATTCAACCTGAAATTTTTGTCGATACCATATTGAGCAAAAAAATTATTATACAAAAGAGCATGACTCATTTCATGCACCGCCACATTGATATTATCCGTGTTGTCAGAATAACCAAACAAAAAATGACGCCATGATAAGTAAATTCCCTCCGGCGCCACATGGCCAATATACAACTCATCATCATTATCCATATGGTACGCATCAGCCAACACATAAATATTTTTAAAATGCTGCATCAGGTAATTCTTAAGTCCCAAAGTTACCTGTATGGCAGATGCGGCTATAAGAACGGGAATCTCCTCTTTTTGCTCAAGGCCAATATAATGAAACTGTTTTGTCCGGATAAAATTGTATGCCCGGTTAATGAATTTCTGTTTTAGATCAAAAGAAAGCTCATTAAAATAGTTGATCCGACCACTGATGATAAAGGAATAATTATTAAATACCTCTTCATTAACCACTTCCTCCACCCTTGGAGCTGGGTGCAAGACAGGAGGGTTATGTGCAAAAAAGCTGCTCAGTTTTCTTAGTAAAGACAACATGTTTTCTGGGTTCGGAACATTAAATATAGATAATCACTTTTCAATTTGCAACCCTCCGCTGCATTTTCTCCTATCTTTGCCGCCGTTGAAGATGGTAGTTTTACGATTTTGTGTGTAACCGGCTTAAATTTTTCTATTAAGCTTTTGTTGCAAGTTTACCCAAAGCAAAGCGAAGGGCACTCTTCAACGCCAACAATTCTATTGAACAAAATCTACAATCTCAAATCCACCAAAGGAGTTCCTTTGGAATAAAATCTGGAATCAGAATGTATCGTACTCATACTTGTGGCCAACTTAGAATACAAGATCAATCAAAAACTGTGACCCTCGCCGGATGGGTGCAGACTATAAGAAAATTCGGCGCTATCACTTTTGTTGACCTGCGTGACCGATATGGTATTACTCAGCTTTTATTTGGCGAAGAACTGACCCTGCAACTGGAACAAAATCCATTGGGAAGAGAATTTGTTTTACAGGCAACCGGCTTAGTAAAAGAACGCAGTAATAAAAATCCGAATATTCCAACAGGTGAAGTAGAAATTAATGTTTCTGATTTTGTCGTTCTTAATAAATCTGTTGTTCCCCCCTTTACTATTCAGGACGATACAGACGGAGGTGATGATATCAGAATGAAATACCGTTATCTTGATTTACGAAGAAATACGGTAAAGAAAAATTTAGAATTACGTTATGCAGTTAATCGTGCTGCCAGAAATTATTTGCATCAGCAGGGATTCATGGATATCGAAACACCTTTCCTGATTAAATCTACTCCCGAAGGAGCAAGAGATTTTGTGGTCCCATCCAGAATGAATCCAGGTCAGTTTTATGCTTTACCTCAATCACCGCAAACATTCAAACAGCTATTAATGATCAGTGGGTATGATCGTTACTACCAGATTGTAAAATGTTTCCGTGATGAAGATCTCCGTGCCGATCGTCAGCCGGAATTTACACAAATTGACTGCGAAATGGCTTTTGTAGAGCAGGAAGATATTCTGAATATGTTTGAAGGAATGGTGAAAGCAATTTTTAAAGAAGTAAAGGGGATAGATTATATAGAAAAAGTGGAAAGAATAAGTTGGGAACATGCGATGTGGAACTATGGTAATGACAAACCGGATATCCGCTTTGAAATGAAAGTGCTGAATCTGAAAAAACCATCATCTGTTTATATAAATAAAAAAGATCGGCACGACTTGATAACAGGAGCCGGTTTTAAAGTATTTGATAATGCAGAAACTGTTTTGGCAATTGCAGTACCGGGTTGCAGTGAATACAGCCGCAAACAAACTGATGAATTAACTGAATGGGTGAAAAGACCACAAATCGGAATGGGTGGTTTGGGATATATAAAATGTAACGCTGATGGATCTTTCAAAAGCAGTATGGATAAATTTTTCAATGAAGAAAAATTAAAGGAAATTGCTGCTGCCTCTCATGCAGCACCCGGCGATCTTATCCTTGTACTTGCCGATGCCGAAGAAAAAACCAGGAAAGCAATTAGTGAATTGCGTCTTGAAATGGCCGAAAGGTTGGGTTTGCGTAAAAAAGATGAATTTAAATTACTATGGGTTTTAGATTTTCCTTTGTTTGAATATGATGTTGAAGAAAATCGTTGGGTGGCACGTCATCATCCTTTTACTTCACCCAAACCATCGGACATTGCAACGATGATTAATAACATTCCTGTTATTGAAAATCCAGCAGAATATTTAAAACATCCTTATGCCAATATAAAAGCCAATGCTTATGATATGGTGCTGAATGGAAATGAAGTTGGTGGGGGATCAATAAGAATCTATCAAAGAGAGCTGCAGGAAAAAATGTTTGAAGCATTAGGAATGACCAAAGAAGAATCACTGCATAAATTCGGCTTTTTACTTGGCGCATTCGAATACGGAGCGCCACCACATGGTGGCATAGCTTTTGGATTCGACAGACTTTGCGCAATTCTGGGTGGCAGTGAAAGTATCCGTGATTTTATCGCTTTCCCAAAAAACAACAGTGGAAGAGACGTAATGCTGGATGCACCTTCAACTATTGATGAAAAGCAGTTGAATGAATTGCAGATACGGCTCGATCCTAAGAGATAATATTTTTTAACTTCATTATTATTGCCGATATGAATTAATCCCAGGCACATTTTATTTTGTTACTTTGATGTTATGAATTCGCATGTGCCTTTAGCTGAACGTATACGCCCAACCACTTTGGATGAACTGCTGGGTCAGGATCACCTTGTTGGCAAAGGCGGTATTCTGCGAACAGCTATTGAAAATGGCAAAGTGCCTTCTATGATTTTCTGGGGACCCCCGGGTACAGGAAAAACAACCATTGCTAATATTATTGCTCACACATTAAAAGTTCCTTTCTTTCAACTCAGCGCTATCAGTTCAGGAGTGAAAGATGTAAGAGAAGTAATAGAAGAAGCAAAAACAAAACCTGGTTCTATTTTATTCATCGATGAAATTCACCGTTTCAATAAAGGACAACAGGATGCTTTGCTGGGTGCAGTAGAAAAAGGAATTATTACATTAATTGGCGCCACTACTGAAAATCCTTCTTTCGAAGTCATCAGCGCTTTGCTTAGCCGTTGCCAGGTCTATGTTTTAAAACCATTGGAAGAAAAACAACTGCTTCAGTTATTAGATCATGTAATCAAAAAAGATGAATGGCTGAAAACAAAAAACATTGAGCTGAAAGAAACTGCTGCACTAATGAACATATCCGGCGGCGATGCAAGAAAATTGTTGAACCTGCTTGAGTTAGTTTGCGATATAGCTGGCAAAGAAGTAATAATTACTGATGAGCATGTAATGGATACTGCCCAGAAAAGAATTGCATTATACGATAAACAAGGCGAGCAGCATTACGATATTATCTCTGCTTTCATCAAATCCATTCGTGGCAGTGATCCAAATGCAGCAGTATACTGGCTGGCAAGAATGATTGAAGGAGGAGAAGATGTAAAATTTATTGCACGCAGAATGGTGATACTTGCCAGTGAGGATATTGGCAATGCTAATCCTACTGCACTGGTGATGGCTAACGCCACTTTTGATGCAGTGAATAAAATTGGTTATCCGGAATCGCAGCTGATCTTGTCTCAATGTGCCATCTATCTTGCTTCCAGCGCAAAAAGTAACTCAGCGACCATAGCAATAGGCGCTGCTATGAGTGCTGTTAAAGAAAAAGGTGATCTGCCGGTGCCCTTACATATACGCAATGCTCCTACCCGATTAATGAAAAATTTAGGATATGGGAAAAACTATGAATACTCCCATAGTTATGAAAACAATTTCTCGCCCCAGGAGTATTTACCCAAAGAAATTGCAGGAACAAAATTTTATGATCCCGGAAAAAATACAAGGGAAGAAGAATTGAGAAACTTTTTAAAAATTCTTTGGAAAGAAAAGTATAAATATTGACTCCTCATTTTATTTTCTTTACCCGTCCATTCTCTAACTTAATAAAATGTGAAATGCATTCCGGCCTTTCATTTTCATAATGAGAAACAAAAATCATTGTTTTATTTCCGGCTAAGCAAATAGCATTAATCAGTTCAAGAAATTCATCCTGTCTTTCCGGATCCAATCCCTGGCAGGGTTCATCAAGAATAAGCAAAGGCGGGTTTTTGACCAATGCCCTTACTAATAAAACTATCCGCTGTTCACCGGTAGAAATCTCATATAATCTTTTTTGCTGCAAATGTCTTATCCTTCCAAATTCCATCCATTGATTTACCCAATCTATTTCCTTTTGAGCAAGCTGTCTGAACAAACCAATCGTATCAAATAATCCAGATGCAACAGTTTCAAAACAAGTAGAAGGCTGGTTAAAAAAAACATGTAATTCAGGGGAAAGAAAACCAATTTTCTTTTTAATATCCCAGATACTTTCTCCGCTTCCACGTCTCTTACCAAATAAATAAATTTCATTGGCATAAGCTTTAGGATTATCCGCTGTAATCAGGCTTAATAAAGTTGATTTGCCAGCTCCATTAGGCCCGTTGAGTAGCCAACGTTCCCCACTCATTACTTTCCAGTTGATATTACCCAGTATCATCTTATTGCCATACTGAACTGATACATTTATCATTTCAATTACAGTATCTGAATTCTGAGAAGGTGATTCCGGTTTCAGGACTTTTTGCAAATCATTTTTAATAGATTTCTTATCAATAATTTTCTTCTTTACTATGTAGTTCTTTTCAAAATCTTCTCTATCCTCTAATGATTTTAGTTTACCGGATTCCAAAGTAAGTACTTTTGTAATTGAGGCGGGTATCTCATCAGGCGCTGTTATCAATATAACTAAAATTCCTCTGCCGGTAATGATATCAATCTGTTTTTGCAAATGAGCTCTTGTTTCTTTATCTAATCCGATGAAAGGCTGATCCAATATCATTACTGAAGGTTGACCCAATTGAGCTTTTAGTAGCTGCAGTTTTTTATTTTCCCCATTCGACAATTGGATAAGCCGTTCTTCTTTCAGGTATTCAATTCCCATTGCCCTGAATAATTCATCAGCTTTCCCTGAAGTTTTTCCTAATGATTCAATTACTGTTTGTGTTTCCTCTGTATCATAAGAATTAAAGCGCTGCTGGTAATAAAGATCCTGTGTGTGCTGAAGATTCTTAAAGTGATGTTGCTGTTCAACCCATTCAATTCTTTTTTCAAGTCCCTCTTTATAATGAATTTGACCCTGGTAAAAAATTTTCTGTGCTAATGCCTGAGCCAGCAAAGTCTTTCCGCTTCCCGAAGGACCAATAATAGCCAGGTTATCTTTTTGATGAAGTGAAAAAGAAATTCGATCCACCACATTCCTGCCCATCCGATTTACAGAAACATTTTCAACCTTTAAAATGTAAATAGTAGAATTGTTCAAATTGATCTTAGCTGTTATCCTGTAAAAATAGTTTAACTGGCCTCTTCGGGATCAAATAATAATGGGAAAAACTGCCCTTCCATCTTGCCTCCTTTTGGTACAACCGATACACCTTCCAGTAAGGGTTCATTAGAATCGGAAATAACCCCATCCCCAAATACGTTAATGACAAAAGCTCTTCTTGGCTTAGTTGAAGTATTAGCGCCGGATCCATGTAAGGTCAATGAGTGATGAAAAATCGCTTCGCCTGCTTTCACTTCAGCAAATTGCGGATGATCAAATTTTCTTTTTTGTTCGTCACTTAAAAAATCTTTAATGCCTTCCAATTCACCTGCAATTACCGGCTTGGGTAATAAACCCCATTTATGGCTGCCGGGAATATATTGCAGACATCCATTTTCCTTAGTTGAATTATCCAATGCACACCAGCAAGTGAGATGATTAATTGGTTTTGTTCTTGTCCAATAAGAATAATCCTGGTGCCATGCCACTACCCCGCCTTGCTTTGGCGGTTTCCAGAAAATCTGATCGTGCCAGAAACGAACCGGAACATTTCCAAGCAACTGACTTGAGGCCATAAGAAACCTTGGATTCCAAAGCACATCATGTAAGCCTGGAGCAATGCGCCATGCACCTAATGCATGAAAAAGTATAGTTGAAGGGTCTGTTGATTCGTTAGAATGAAATTCGTAAAACAAGTGATGGCCTTGGTGGTTAGTGTCTGCAACTTGAGTTAGCTCATTCCTGATTATTTCAACCTGTTTTTCATCAAGCATTTTTATGCCGGCCAGGTATCCATTCTCATTAAAAAATGAAACCTGTTTTTCAGTAAGCATATAACTTTCCCATTCTGATTTTGAAGCAGGCCATTGAAACAGATCACTCACCAAACCATGAACCCGGCTAAGATCCTTTACTTCCATAATATCTTTTTTTAAAATTAATACTTTCAATGCCTATTTCAATTGGTAATAAATTATTTTTATTCCGGTAAATTGATTCAAAAGCCTTTCAATTGACGGAAAATGTAAAAAAGAAAAATGAACTGGATTTTAAAAAAATTTAATGAACTGTCGGTAGATGAGCTTTACGCCATTCTGCAATTGAGAAATGAAATCTTTATTGTAGAACAAAACTGTATTTATCCTGATATGGATAATAAAGATCAACCGGCAATGCACCTGATGTGCTGGAAGGATGATAAGCTGATAGCTTATACAAGGTTACTTCCTCCAGGTATTGGTTATCAAAATCCATCCATCGGACGGGTAGTCACAAGTCCATTGATAAGAAAATCCGGAATTGGAAGAGAATTAATGGTCAGGTCAATTGAACAAAGTGAAAAATTATATGGCAAAAAACCCATTACTCTTGGAGCGCAGCTTTATCTAAAAACATTTTATGAATCATTGGGTTTCCTGGCAATCGGTGACGTATATCTTGAAGATGGGATTGAACATATTGAAATGACAAGAAATATTGCTAAGTAAAAGCACCTGGTATAAAAACTTTTTTTCTTTAGCAATAAAATATAATTCTCTTCGTCATTGACTCGTAGAATTATATTTTCTACATTAGTCACCAGAAACCAATATCCAAAACGGGATAATCCGTTCCGGTGAAAACAAATCTGGTATCCATGAGAGCAATTGTACCCATGATCCGTACAACGGTTACGGTTTTCTTATGTATTCAATTTACTTTATCTTCTTTTTCGCAATCTATTTCATTTAAGAATGGCAAAATTGAAGCGGGTTTAGGATTAGGTCCATCTTTTTTTCTTGGTGATCTCGGAGGCTCTTATGGCAAGGGTAAAGCTTTTATCAGTGATCTTGATCTTTCTCTCACAAAATTTTCACTGGGAGCATTTTTAAATATTTATCCGGCTGAATGGCTTGGTTTTCGATTATCGGTTAATCATTCTCATCTCGAAGGGAACGACAACCAGGTTAATCTTAAGGGTGGACGTGAGTTTTCAAGATGGCGCCGTAACCAATACTTCCAATCAAACATACTGGAAGGATATTTTGGAATTGAGATCTATCCAACAGTGTTACTTGAAAATTATGATGGATTGAAAGGGAAATTCAGACCTTATGGTATCACGGGTGTGGGAGCATTTCATTTTAATCCAAAAGGATATTATTATCCTAATCCGAGTAATCAGGATGAAAAACAGCTGGTTGAGCTAAAACCTTTGCGCCTGGAAGGACAAGGTATGACAGAATATCCCGGCAGGAAAGAATATAACCTGACGCAATTAGAGATACCAATGGGCGCAGGATTTAAATACTTCATAAAAGAAAATGTTTACATAGGTCTTGAGGTCCTTCATCGTAAAACATTTACCGATTACATAGATGATGTTAGTACTAAATACATCGACCCTATATATTTTCCTAAATACCTGAAACCGGCCGATGTTCCGATTGCCACTCAATTATACAATCGTGAACCATTCAGAAATATTTCAAGACCAACAACCGGCAAGCAACGCGGAGATCCAAAAGAAATGGATTCTTTTTTTTCTACAATAATTCGTTTTGGATGGAGGCTGAATGGCAGCTTTTCGCCAAGAGCCAGAGCCTTAAAACAAATACGTTGTCCTGTTTTTTATTAAGACAAAATCTTTAACCCGAACCAATATGAAAACAAAATTTACACTAAAAATTTACAGAGAAGCCGGAGCATTTATAAGCTTGTTTGTTGTACTTGCTTCTTTTAACAGTTGTTCTGTGGTGGAAAATGCTCCATCGGGTGCAACAAACAAAGCAAAATTTTCACGTAAAGAAAGGAATGTGAAAATCTATCCTGATATTATCAAAAGAGTAATTCATCTAAAAAATATAGAAGACGCTCCCCTGGATTTTTTTGTTTTTGACCTTGAAGGAACTCTGGTTATTCATTATAAAATGAAAGAAGGAGATCGTAAAAATATCAGTGGACTGGAAAGAGGTTCGTATGTGTACCAGGTGTTCAAAGGAGATGAAATGAGGAATTCCGGAAAACTAAATATAAAATAATTAAACGCTGTTCCAATAAGTGGTAGTGGGCTTAATAGAATTCAATACCTGGTTGACTAAACCTAATCCGTTCTCTATTGTTGCTCTCATTAGTATGTATTTACATTTTATTAAATACCCACTGCCTTACTTATTGGACAATTTTCAAATCGAGGCTCTTACAATCGTCATAACTTAAACCCGCAGAGCAGGGAAATTGGTAAAATCTGATGTCCGTTTTATGAAAGGCCAGCTAATCCTGCCCATTCATTCAAAAGATTTGCTTAATCACTTCCTGTAAAAACCTGCGGGTATTTTTTAATCTTTTTTGTTCGTGCTTTGATCTTTTCCCTTTTGTAAATTTTTTACTTGGAAAATTCCGAATGGATTTGTTACATTTAGTGTAACTAAAACCTACTATTATGAATTTAATTGATCGTGTCAAAAAAATTATCATCTCTCCTGATAAGGAATGGGATGTTATAAATGGAGAACAACCTAACACATCAGGAATCATTACCGGTTATGTTCTTCCTCTTGCCGGAGCCGCTGCAGTAGCAGCTTTTATAGGATATGGATTAATTGGCTATAATGTACTGGGATTTCGGGTAGCCGGGACTAATTGGGGAATTTATCAGGCTTTAACCATCCTTGTAATGGCCGTTTGTAGTGTCTTCCTTGGTGCATTTGCGGTAGATGCATTAGCCCCAAACTTTGGATCTGAAAAAAATATGGGCCGTTCTGTTCAATTGGTTGCTTATTCATATACTCCCGCATGGATTGGGGGGCTTTTATCAATTTTTCCTTCAATTGCATTGATTGGATCCCTTGCAGGTCTTTATGGTTTATACCTTCTTTATGTTGGACTTCCAAAAATGAAAAAGACTCCTGCAGATAAACAAGTAGGCTATTTTGTAGTTACACTTGTTGTTCTGATAGTAATTTATTTTGTTATCGGACTTATTATGTCAAAAGTTGTTATGTCTGCAATGGGCTTATCTTATGGTAACAGAATAAATTTTAATTTTTAAAATTCCTTTTTCATAAGTTAAAAACCCCGGCATTCCGGGGTTTTCAGTTTTTTATCTAATAATCTCTTTTAATAGTATTAAAGTTTTCATTACTTCATCCAGGCATATCGCTTAGTTTATCGTTTTCCATTGTTGTTAATTGGTAATTCTTTTATTAAAAATTGAGCCGTATAACTTTCTTTACATTCAACTAATTCTTCCGGTGACCCTGCGAATAATATTTTGCCTCCTCCATCTCCACCTTCAGGACCCAAATCAATGATATGGTCACCCACTTTAATTACATCAATATTATGTTCAATGACCAATATCGAATTACCCCGATCCACTAATTTATTCAAAACATCCAGTAAGTGCTGTATGTCTTCAAAATGCAAACCCGTTGTAGGTTCATCTAGAATATAAAATGTTTTACCGGTGTCCCTCTTTGAAAGCTCGGTGGATAGCTTCACCCGCTGAGCTTCACCGCCACTAAGCGTGACTGCACTTTGCCCGAGTGTGATATAGCCAAGTCCCACTTCGTCAAGTACTTTTATCTTACGATAGATATAGGGAACATTCTGGAAAAACTCAACCGCTTCTTCCACCGTCATATCCAGTACATCAGCAATTGATTTTCCTTTATAGCGTATCTCTAAAGTTTCCCTGTTATATCTTTTGCCATTACATTTTTCACAGTGCACATATACATCAGGTAAAAAATTCATTTCAATTACTCTCATTCCCCCGCCTTCACACACATCGCATCTTCCACTTTTTACATTAAATGAAAAACGTCCGGCCGTGTATCCCCGGATTTTAGCTTCGGGAATAGAAGCAAACAATGTTCGTATATCTGTAAAGAATCCGCAATAAGTTGCCGGGTTACTTCTTGGTGTGCGGCCAATAGGCGACTGATCAATCTCGATAACTTTATCTATATGTTCTAATCCTTTGATGCTTTTATATTCCAGTGGTGTTATCCTTGAGTCATAAGCATGTGTTGCCAGAATGGGATACAATGTTTCATTAATAAGGGAAGACTTACCGCTTCCGCTTACTCCTGTCACGACAATAAATTCCCCAAGCGGGAATTTTACATCCACATTTTGAAGATTGTTCCCTTTTGCACCTTGTAATTCAAGAAATTTTCCATTGCCTATTCTTCTTTCATTTGGAACCGCAATTCGATGTTGCCCGTTAAGGTAACTGGCTGTCAGTGTTTCTAATTTCAACATCTCACCAGGCTCACCCTGTGCTACAATTTTTCCTCCATGAAAGCCAGCTTTGGGGCCAATATCAATCAAATGATCGGCCGCAAGCATGATGTCTTTGTCATGCTCCACAACTAAAATACTGTTCCCGATATCACGAAGATTCTTTAATGCATCAATCAGGCGATGATTATCTCTTTGATGTAACCCGATGGATGGTTCATCAAGAATATAGGTGATCCCCTGAAGCTGGGAACCAATTTGAGTAGCTAAACGGATTCTTTGTGATTCACCGCCACTAAGCGTTTTAGAAGGACGATTGAGTGTGAGATAAGTTAATCCGACATTTAATAGAAACTGTAATCTCTCACGGATTTCTTTCAGTACATCTTTTGCTATTGCTTTTTGTTTATCTGAAATTCTTAATTCAATTCCATCAAACCATGCTGCCAGGTTATCCAGGTTCATTTCACTTAACCCGGCAATATTTCTTCCCAGAATTTTAAACCAAAGGCTCTCTTTTTTTAATCTTTCTCCATTACAGGCGTTACATGATTTCAGTACCATAAATTTTTCTACCCATTCCCTTAATGTTTCGGTGCTGTATGATGAAGAAAACCATCTTTTCAGCATCGGTATTATTCCTTCATAACTGCCGGTATAAACATCTGGAATAGTTTCGTCACTTAAATTCATTTCCAAATCCGCATTAATTTCTTTGTCTCCCATTAAAATTAAATCAAGTTGCGCCTGGGTTAAATTACTGATTGGTTTGTCTAAATTTATTTTATGCTTTTTTGCAAATGCCATCACCTGTTGAAATACGCTGGCATTTCTCGCTTCACCCAGTGGAACGATGCCACCTTCATTCACACTTTTAGATATATCCGGAAGTACGGCATCCATATCAATTGTATAAACATTTCCTAATCCTTTACAAACAGGACATGCTCCGTAAGGAGAGTTAAAAGAAAAAGCATTGGGTGAAGGCTCCTCGTAGCTGATGCCCGTGTCTTCGCACATCAGTTGTTTTGAATATTGAACCAGTTTTGTATCTTCTACTAAAATAAACATAAGCTCTTTTCCCAGTTTCAATGTTTGTTGAACACTTTGGCTGAGTCTTGATTTAAGATCATTGTTTACCTGTAACCGATCCACCACCAGTTCAATGTCATGTATTTTATATCTGTCCAACTGCATCTTTGGAACCAGGTCCTTTACTTCGCCATCCACTCTAACTTTCAAATATCCTTTCTTTCGAACATCTTCAAACAACTCACGGTAATGTCCTTTTCGTCCTCTTACCAAAGGCGCCAGTATTGAAATTTTTTTATTTTTATATTTATTAAAAATATTTTCTACAATTTCTTCCTCGCTCCATTTTACCATCAGCTTACCGGTATTATATGAATATGCTTCTCCAATTCTTGCAAATAATAAACGGAGAAAATCATAAATTTCTGTAACGGTACCAACTGTTGACCTGGGATTTTTATTGGTTGTTTTTTGCTCAATGGAAATAACAGGAGAAAGGCCGGTGATTTTATCAACATCCGGCCTCTCCATATCCCCGATAAACTGGCGGGCATAAGCTCCGAAAGTCTCCATATAACGTCGCTGGCCTTCGGCATAAATAGTATCAAATGCCAGGGATGATTTTCCGCTGCCGCTGATACCGGTAATCACTACTAATTTATTCTTCGGAATGGAAATATCAATATTCTTGAGATTATGAACTCTTGCGCCAAAGACTTCAATAGCGTCATGATTTATTTCATTGTGAATTATTCCGCTTTTTCTTGATTTTTCCATAGTTGAAAAGGACAGCGAAGATAAGAACAAAGTACTTGAGCCAGGACTTTAACAAATTATAGAAATTTTATTTTTCTCGCTTTAAAATCCTTTATACACCTGTGTTTTCAAGGAAGCAATTTTATAATTTCCGAATTTCGATAATCGGGAATTTGGGTATCTAAAAAAGCTGACTGTATATTTGCAACAGTTCTTAAAAAATATTTCTTATCAAGAAAGGCTGAGGGTAATGGCCCGATGAAGCCTTGACAACCTCTTTTACTTTGCTTCATCCAACTAAAGCAAAGCAAAGGCAAGGTGCCAATTCCATCCCGCCAAGGCGGGACAGATAAGTCAGATTTAAAGCTTCAAAGAATTCTCATCAATATTTAAAAGCTCACCTGATTTACCGGAAGAGCTTTTTTTTATTTTAAACACTTGTAATAAAAATAAAAGAATTTATAAATTAAATTTATGTATCATAAACAATTGACAATTGGTTTGTTTGGTTTTGGAGTAGTAGGTGAAGGTCTGTACAGAATATTACAACAAACTCCTTCCCTGAAAGCAGGCATAAAAAAAATTTGCATTAAGAACCCTGATAAAAAAAGAAATGCCCCATCAGATTTATTTACTACTGCCAGAAATGAATTATTAATGGATCCTGAAATCAATGTTATAGTAGAAGTAATAAATGAATCCGAAGCAGCATTTGAAATTGTGGCTACTGCATTAAAAAATAATAAAGAAGTGGTAAGCTCAAGTAAAAAAATGATTGCCGAACATTTAGTGGACTTACTTGAACTTCAGAAATCAACTAACCTCTCTTTTTTATATGAAGCATCATCCTGTGCTTCCATACCAATTATCCGCAACCTTGAAGAATATTATGATAATGATTTACTGCACTCAATAAAGGCAATTGTAAACGGGTCAACCAATTTTATTCTAACAAAAATATTTGAAGAAAAAATGGAGTTTAGCCAGGCATTACTGCTTGCTCAGCAGCTCGGCTTTGCAGAATCGGACCCATCGCTGGATATTGAAGGATTTGATGCCTTGAATAAATGGGTGATTTTGCTGACCCACGCTTATGGCATTGTAGAATCACCAGGGAATATTGTATTCACCGGTATTCAGAATATTAACCTGAATGACTCCGCGGTCGCAAGAGAAAAACATTATGAAATAAAACTGGTAGCACAGGCTAAAAAATTACAGAATGGGAAAGTCGCCGCATTTGTTTTACCACAGTTTGTAAACCAAAGCGATCAACTTGCATTTGTAAAGAATGAATATAATGGTGTTGTTATTGAAAGTGGCTTTGCAGATAAACAATTTTTTTACGGTAAAGGAGCAGGCAGTTTTGCTACCGCTTCTGCTGTATTAAGTGACATTTCAGCTCTGCGGTACGATTACCATTACGAATACAAAAAACTTTATCACCATCAACCCAATCAACTCACGGATGATTTTTTTCTGAAAGTATATGTAAGTTTCGACGACTTGCATCTTATTCCCCGGGAAAAATTTGAGTGGATAGAGGAATGGCATGCAGACCAGAAAAGAAAATATCTGGTAGGAGTAATTGCATTTTCAGAACTTAAAAAGGGAAAATGGTGGAAAGAAAATAAAACCTCGCTGATACTCACACCTGAGGCGGTAATTGAAGACGTTGAAATCAGGAAATTAAAAAAGAGAAGCCTGGAGCTGGCAGGGATCATTTAATCAGAATTATAAGTTATTCAAATGCCATTTCTTAATTCTTACCTTTGCTACAATTTTTTAAGCTAATGAAAGAATTGTCAGTTGTAATTACTGTTTTAGATGAAGAAGAAAACATCAGGCCATTATTAAAAGCAATTCGGGATGCTCTCGCCGGAATTGATTTTGAAATTGTGCTGGTAGATGATGGATCTACTGACAAAACCAAACAGCAAATTCTTGAATACTCAGATGACAGAACAATTCTGGTGCAGCTGAGAAAAAACTACGGCCAAAGCAATGCAATGACCGCCGGCATTGATTATTCAACAGGCAGGTATATTGCATTACTTGATGGCGATTTACAAAATGATCCTTCAGATATTCCTTCAATGCTTCAGTTATTAAAAAAAGAAGATTGGGATGTGGTAGCGGGAAACAGAAAAAAAAGGAAGGATGGAATGTTTCTGCGAAAAATTCCAAGCAACGCTGCCAATGCATTGATTCGCCGTATGACTGGAGTATATATTAAAGATTATGGCTGTACATTAAAACTATTCAAAAGAGAAATAGCTGAAGAACTTGGTCTCTATGGCGAATTACATCGATTCATACCGGTATTAGCAAAACTTCAGGGTGCAAGCATTACCCAGGTAGATGTAAAACATCATGCACGTCAGCATGGTAGAAGTAAATATGGCATTAACCGCACTTTTAAAGTAATGAGTGATCTTGTTTTAATGGTATTCATGCGCAGGTATATGCAAAAGCCAATGCATCTTTTCGGAACGATGGGGTTTATCAGTGTTGGCGCAGGTTTAATCATTAATCTTTACTTGCTTGTTTGGAAAATATTGGGGCATGATATCTGGAACAGACCTATATTAATTCTTGGATTAATACTTTTATTAGGAGGAATTCAACTTATAACGATTGGTATCTTAGCTGAAATAAATGTGAGAACTTATTATGAATCTCAAAATAAAAAGACGTATATGGTCAGAAAAATCTTCAATGGAGGGCTGGAGAAACTAAAAGCAGATAATATTTCGATTTAAACATATCAGATAAGAATATCTTCATTCAATTTAAACCAATCGTAAAATTTTTTAATTCCCTCTTTCAGTTTCGTTTGGGGATTATACATCAATAATTCCTTTGCTTTACTGATATCGGCAAAAGTTTTTGATACATCCCCGCTTTGTTCAGGCAAACGTTCAATCATTGCTTTCTTACCCGTTACTTCTTCAATAGTTTGAATTAATTCTTTTAAAGAAATAGAATAATTGTTTCCAAGGTTAAAAATTTCAAACAAAGATTTATTATAGTCAATTGAAGAAATAACTCCGCTAACAATATCATCAATAAAAGTATAATCTCTGCTGGTGCTGCCATCACCATACATACTTATAGGCCGGCCATGGTCCAGTGCTTTTACAAATTTATGTATTGCCAGATCGGGCCTTTGGCCAGGCCCATGAACTGTAAAAAATCGCAAAGCAATAAAGCGTATTCCAAAGAGGTGACTATACACATGGCCCATCATTTCACCAGCTAATTTCGTCATCGCATAGGGACTAATGGGTAATAACTGTTCATCTTCTTTCCAGGGAAAATGATTATTAACTCCATACACACTGCTTGATGATGCAAAAACAAATTGCTTGACGCCTTTTTCCTTTGCAAAATCAAGAATCAGTTGTGTACCTATAATATTTGTATGTTGATAAGCAAGTGGGTTCAATATACTAGGTCTTACTCCTGCTTTTGCCGCAAGATGAATGATGGCATCGACGGGTTCTGTAATTAAGTTACATAAACTTGATATAGATGTAACAGCAATATCCAGATTCAAAAAATGAAATCCCGGGCTGTTTTTAAATCCCTTAATATGATGTTGCTTTAATTTAATTGAATAAAATGGATCATAGTTGTCAATACATGTAATTCTAATGCCGGGATATTGAAATAACAACGCCTTTACCAAATTGCTTCCAATAAAACCCGCCCCTCCTGTAATTACATAATGTTTCATAAAATAATTTCCCAATAATGTTTCCTCTTTAAATTTGCTTCGCTCAATATAAATATTGATACAAAGTAATTCAAATAACCAATTCAAAACTTCTTTGTTATGGGCTGTTTTTCTACTAGCCTGTACAGGAGTCTTTATTTTAATAAAAGGTAAAGAAGAATCTTTTCTGATAATTAACAATCATCACTCTGCTTTAATTGATTTCTTTTTTAAATATTACACTTTTGCAGGCGACGGGTGGATGTGGGCCCTGCTCTTACTTTATTGTCTCTTTTTTCAACGTAAATATGTTGTTGCGGTCATTGCAGGAATAATTATTTCCACTTTGCTTTCCCAGTTTTTAAAACGAGTTGTTTTTCCCGATGAACTGAGGCCTGTCACTTTTATATCTGAAAATTTTCAGGTACATATTATTCAAAACGTAACGATGAACCGTCTGCATAGTTTTCCTTCTGGCCATGCGGCGGCAGCTTTTACTATGGCCCTTATCATTTCTTATATGATAAATAAAAAATTATGGTCTTTTATATTGCCAATTCTGGCTTTGCTGGTTGGCTACTCAAGAGTCTATCTTGCCCAACATTTCTTAACTGATGTTTTTGCCGGAATGTGTATAGGAATCGTCTCAGCAGTTTTATCATTGATAATCTACCGGGCTTTTTATCGATCATTAAACAAAAAACCCTCTATGCCGAAGTAAGAGGGCCATTGCGGTGAGGGAGGGATTCGAACCCTCGGTACAACTTTAAGGTCGTACGACGGTTTAGCAAACCGTTGATTTCAGCCACTCATCCACCTCACCGTTTGAAAATGACTGAATCAAATTCCGGAAAAACTCCAATAACCCGGAGCATCCATTTAGTCGGGAAGACAGGATTCGAACCTGCGACCCCCTGGTCCCAAACCAGGTGCGCTACCGGCCTGCGCTACTTCCCGAATCGAAATACTTTAATCCCCTTTTCAAGGGTGGCAAAAATAAAGATTAATTTCTTCTGAAAAGGTCTTATTTCAATTTTTGTAATAAAAAACCCTGACGCTTCGGTCAGGGCCGTTCCAAATGACTTGGAAGCCGTCCAGTTATTTTACATGGCTGCTAATTGCACTTTTTGTTGCAGCTCCAATACATTTTCCCTAAATACACCATCAGTATCCATCAAATCTTTTACCGTTTGACAGGAATGAATAACAGTAGTATGGTCGCGACCGCCAAAATGTTCCCCAATTGTTTTTAAAGAATTTTTTGTAAACGCCTTTGACAGGTACATTGTAATCTGCCTTGCCTGTACAATTTCCCTTTTACGTGTTTTTTGCAAAAGTTTGTCGTAAGGAACATCAAAGAAATCACAAACCATTTTCTGAATAGTATCAATGGTAATTTCTTTACTGGATGATTTTACAAAATTGCGAAGCACTTTTTTTGCAAGATCAAGATCAATTTCTCTCCTGTTCAAAGAAGATTGAGCAAGCAGGGAAATCAGTGCACCCTCCAGTTCTCGTACATTATTACTTATATTATAAGCGATATACTTTACTACTTCCTTTGGCATTTCCAATCCATCATTCTTCATTTTTCTTTCCAGGATTTCAATTCGGGTATCGTAATCAGGTATCTGTAGATCAGCGCTCAGACCCCAACGGAAACGGCTTAATAATCTTTCCTGAACTCCCTCAAGATCTTTCGGGGGCTTATCTGTTGTTAATATTAATTGTTTACCCGATTGATGCAAATGATTAAAGATGGCAAATAATGCATCCTGAGATTTTTCTGCTTTTGCAAAAAATTGTACATCATCAACAATAAGTACATCAATGAGCTGGTAGAAATGAATGAAATCATTGATCGCATTGTTGCGGCTATGATCCATAAACTGGTTGATGAATTTTTCAGAACTTACATATAAGACCACCTTCGTGGGATTGGTTCTTTTCACTTCATTGCCAATAGCTTGTGCCAGGTGAGTTTTTCCAAGTCCCACTCCTCCATAAATCACTAAAGGATTAAAAGAGTTGGCTCCCGGTTTCTCCGCAACTGTTTTTCCTGCACGACGTGCCACACGATTACAATCTCCTTCAATAAACGAATCAAAAATATAAATTGGATTAAGTTGTGGATCAATTTGTACTTTTTTCAACCCGGGAATTACAAATGGATTTTTTACCGGATTGTTTATGATTAGTGGGAAATCCATTTCGTTATTGGGATACATTTTATAACCGTGTCCCGGAATATCCATCATAAGCGGTTGTGTATTTTTATTTCCGCTATCCACCATAATACGATATTCCAACCGGCCTTCTTTACCTAATTCTCTCTTCAGTGTCTTCGCCAATAAATTTACGTAATGTTCTTCAAGATATTCAAAAAAAAATTGACTTGGAACCTGGATGACAAGTACGCTATTTTTTAATGAAACTGGTTTAATAGGTTCAAACCAGGTTTTGTAATGTTGCCACTCAACAATGTCCTTGATGATCTTTAAACAATTAGTCCAAATTTTTTCAGCGTTCTTCTCCATCAGTCAGTAAGCAATTTATTCTGGTTAAGAATTCCAATCAACTATTTTCACGGGTTATTTCAATAGAATTGCAAAATAAATTTATTCATAGGAGAACGAATATCTATATTTCTTTTCTAATAAAAAATTTTTATTCGCCTGTTTTTTTTGTAACTGTTATTGCAACCGAATTGGCTAATTTTTTTTTGGAAATTTTGGAAAATTCAAAATCAAGCCGGCCCAAAATAATCCCCGCAAACCCCACCTGGTTCACTATTACATCCTGCCCTTTTTTATTTTTAAAAACTACCGGAGCATCGAGGAATGTATGGGTATGCCCTCCAATCACCAGGTCAATATTTTCGGATTCTTTAGCCAGTATTTCATCACTCACCTTATTATCCTTATATTGATATCCCAGGTGTGAAAGACATATCACCAGATCACAGTTTTGATCCTTTTTAAGTTTATTAGCTATTTCATTTGCTTTTTGTACGGGATTAAGATATTGAGTAACTCCAAAAAGGTTATCCGGCACCAGAGCTTTCAATTCTATACCAACACCAAATACCCCGATTTTTAATTTTCCCTTTTTAAAAGTCCTGTAAGGTTCGTATTTATACTCCATCGGTGTTTTAGCAAAATCATAATTAGCAACAAGCATTGGAAATGTTGCATGCCTGGTTAGTTGATTGGCAAGATTTTCCAGACCGGCATCAAAATCATGATTCCCGATTGTTGTTGCATCATAATTCATAGAGGTCATCGCTTTTATTTCTGGCTCTCCTTTATATAGATTAAAATAAGGAGTACCCTGAAAAATATCCCCGGCATCTAATAAAAGCACATTTTTTTCTTCTTTTCTTATTTGGTCTATTAGCCTGGCTCTTTGTGCCACTCCCCCCAATCCCTGATTTTTCCCTCCATCCATCGGAAATGGATCTATTCTGCTATGTGTGTCATTTGTATGAAGAATGGTGAGTTTTGTGATAGATGACATTTCCTCTATTTCTCCCAGAAATGAATGATTTACCGAAACTGCCCCGGCTGCAAATACAGATTGTTGCAAAAATTTTCTTCTATTGAGCATCGGCAATTCTTTTTTCTTCGTTTGCAGAAATATTTTTCCCTTCCGACTTCAGTTTTTTAATATAATCCAAAATAGCATCACGTATAAGGTAGCCATTGGATTGCTGTGGTATAGGACGCAGCATATCAGCATTATCACCACCATTGGCTATATAATCGGAGTTAGCAATAAAATAAATGTCTGAATTATTTAAAGGTTTTCCTCCAATTAAAATATTCACAGCCCTTTTATCTTTTATCTCCATTGTTATTCCTGCTATTGGCCAACCTCCTCTGTCTGCTATAAGATCGAGAAATTGTTGTAAAATATCACCCGTTACTTTTTGAATAACCATCATATTATCAAACGGCATTAGTTCAAAAATCTTTCCTTTCGTTATCGGTCCGGCAGTTAATTGGGTTAGCCTGACGCCTCCATAATTGATAAAAGCCGCATCCACATTTATTCCATATTTTTCTTTTGCCATTATTAACATCGCGTCTGTCATAAAATTCCCTAATGTTGACGACGGTTGTTTCTTTTCCAATTCTTCTTTTGCAATTCCAATTACTTCATTCATACTATTATTTACACTGTCAGCATAAGGCTTCATTACAGCTACTAATGTCGAATCAGGTTTATAGCTTTTTTGAATACGGTAATTCTTATACTGTATATTTTGAGACTGAAATACAGGGTTGCAGGAAATCTGCAAAAAAAGAAAGAGAATAAATGGGAGAGAGAATATTTTTTTCATACTAACCAGTGGCTGTCTCAAGGTAAAAATTTTTTTCATCAAAACAACTATGATACCTCTTTTTTAAAAAATATAAATATTGAAAAAATTGTTTTTTGAAACCAGCCGGTAAAACAGACAAGTGGTTTAATTAATAAAATACACATCTTTGTACAAATATCTGTTTCAGACTAACTATCTGACCGGTGAAAAATGAAAAAACAAGTATCTCTACGTCTCAAGCCATCAGAGATTGCAGGTGATGTTTTAACCGGCAAAATTATTGCTTCAGCAACTGGCTGCAAACTCTCCTCCATTACAGGTTATAATATTTTAAAGAAATCCATTGATGCAAGGGCCCGGAATGTATTCATCAACCTGATTCTTGAAGCTTTTATTGATGAGCCATATGTTAAAAGAAAGCTTACTCCGTTTTATTTTAAGGATATTTCGCATGCAAAAAATAAAATAATCATTATTGGCGCAGGGCCAGCAGGGCTTTTTGCAGCACTTCAATTAATTGAATCAGGAATTAAGCCCATCCTTCTTGAAAGAGGTAAAGACGTTAAGGCAAGAAGAAGAGATCTGGCTATATTAAATAAAGAAGGGATTATAAATCCGGAAAGCAATTATTGCTTTGGCGAAGGTGGGGCCGGCACCTATAGTGATGGGAAATTATATACCCGTAGTACGAAAAGAGGTGATGTGAACCGAATTCTGAATCTTCTTGTACATTTCGGGGCACAAGAAAACATACTTTACGAAGCTCACCCCCATATCGGAACAAATAAACTCCCAAATATCATCTCGGCAATGCGTCAACAAATCCTTGACTGTGGCGGTGACTTTCATTTTGAAAAAAAAGTAACTGATTTTTTAATCAAAAATGAAAAAATCATAAGTGTAAAAACGGCAGATGGCACTTCTTTTACAGGGGATGCAGTTATTCTTGCCACGGGGCATTCTGCCAGAGATATTTTTTTATTATTAAATTCAAAAAAAATATTAATTGAATTCAAACCATTTGCTTTGGGTGTAAGAGTGGAGCATCCGCAACAATTAATTGATTCTGCTCAATATCATTGCACTTCAAGGGATCAATATTTACCTCCGGCTTCTTACAACCTGGTGCAACAAGTCAATGGTAAAGGAGTTTTTTCCTTTTGTATGTGCCCGGGTGGCATCATTGCACCCGCAGCTACCAACCATGAGGAATTAGTAGTTAACGGGTGGTCACCTTCTAAAAGAAATAATCCATTTGCAAATAGCGGAATTGTTGTATCGGTGGAAGAAGATGATTTAATACAATTCAATAAACATGGACCACTGGCCGGAATGTATTTTCAACAGCAAACAGAACAAAAAGCCTTTGAAGCCGGTGGTGGAAAATTTGTTGCGCCAGCACAAAGGTTAATAGACTTTACTGAAGAGAAACACTCCTTGTCATTACCAACTTGTTCTTATTTGCCCGGAATAAACTCTGCTCCTTTAAATGAAGTGCTGCCTCCTTTTATCAATGACCGGTTAAAAGAGGCGTTTAAAGTATTTGGAAAAAAATTGAAAGGATATTTTACAAACGAAGCAGTAGTGGTAGCGGCAGAATCCAGAACCTCATCTCCTGTCCGCATTCCCAGGGATCCTGACACATTTCAACATCCACAAATATCAAATCTATATCCATGTGCAGAAGGGGCAGGCTACGCGGGGGGTATCGTTAGCGCTGCCATGGATGGTGAAAAAGTAGCTTCCACTATTGCAAAATTGTTGTTGTATAATAAAGAATAATCCGGGTAAAATCAAAAATGAACCGCAGATCAAATATTTCCTGTTTACAACGATTGCCTTTATAAATTTGCTAATAGAAAATTAATCACATGCCAATTCTTGAAATTCAAAACCTGAAAAAATATTTTGCTTCTCAGAAAGCTGTTGATGATATAAGCATGAAAGTTGAAAAGGGAAGCATTTTTGGTCTACTGGGGCCCAACGGTGCTGGCAAAACAACTTTGATCAGAATGATCACCGGAATTTTTTATCCCGATAGTGGCCAGATTCTTTTTGATGGGAGAAAGTTTGATCCGGTTAACGATGTAATTAATATTGGTTACATGCCGGAAGAACGAGGTCTTTATAAAAAAATGAAAATTGGGGAGCAGGCAGTTTACCTGGCACAATTAAAAGGCCTTAACCGAAAGGATGCAATGGAAAAAATTAAAGAATGGTTTATAAAATTTGAAATGCAAAGCTGGTGGAATAAAAAAGTGGAAGATCTTTCAAAAGGAATGAGCCAAAAACTGCAGTTTGTTACCACCGTTTTACATGAACCCAAACTCATTATTCTTGATGAACCCTTCAGTGGTCTTGATCCGGTAAACAGTAACCTGATCAAAGAAGAGATTTACAAACTTTCTCAAAAAGGATCCACTATCATATTCAGCACTCACCGCATGGAACAGGTAGAAGAGATTTGCGATCATATAGTATTGGTAAATAAGGGAGAAAAAATTCTGGACGGATCCGTTAAGGATGTAAAAAATAATTTCAAAGAAAACCTTTTCAGCATTGGCTTTGACCAGATTCCTTCTACCAATGGAACTGCGCCATTTGAAATGGTGGGTACCAGGGATCATTCGTTCATAGTTATGATTAAAGAAGGTAATAAACCAAATGATGTATTGAATTATTTTCTTCAGCAAGGCGCATCCATCAATTCCTTTAATGAAATTTTACCATCCCTGAATGATATTTTCATTAAACTGGTGGAAGGCACTTCACTCAGCCGTCAATTTGAACCTGTTAATTCCTAAAAATATTGTATGCAGAAAATCCTGATAATAATAAGAAGAGAATACCTGTCAAGGGTAAAAAATAAAACATTCCTGCTATCAACCATCCTCCTGCCACTAATGATGGTATTATTTATTGCCGGCAGTGTGTTTTTTTCATTAAAATCATCTGAAAGCAAAAAAACAATTGCAGTAGAAGATAAAACAGGGAAGCTTTCAAAATTCCTTACCAGCGACACTGTCAGGATGCAGTTTGTATTTAATGCCGGAGTTGATTCTACCAATTTTGACAAAAAAGGGTTTGATGGATTTCTTTTTGCGGTAGACACATCAGGAAGACATTTATTACTTAAAACCATTAAAGCAGCTTCCATTGAAACAATGGAAAGACTGAAAAACAAGCTGAACAGTTCTTATACCAACAGCAGATTACTTGAAAAAAATATAACCGTCGAAGAGCTGAATGCAATTAATACTGCATCAGCAAACTATTTTACAATAGATAATACCGACGAAAAAAATAAAAATGTAAATGCCGGTGTAAATTCAGGGATCGGCATGTTCAGCGGTATCCTTATTTATATAACCATGTTCATCTTTGGAGCCATGGTCATGCGGGGAGTGATGGAAGAAAAAACCAACCGGATAGCAGAAGTAATAGTGAGCAGTGTAAAACCCTTTCAATTGATGATGGGTAAAATAATCGGCATCGGCGCAGTAGGCCTCACTCAATTATTGTTATGGATTATTCTGATTTTTATAATTTCACTTGTGGCAGGGGCATTTCTTCCTTCTGATGTAATGAGCCAGGTTCATCAAATACAGAATAACCCAGGCATGATGAACAGCAATGGAGCACAATTCAGCGGCCTTGCAAAAGGTATTGCCAATGTTTCCACTCTCAACTGGCCGGTTATTTTATCCTCTTTCCTGTTTTATTTTATTGGGGGTTACCTTTTTTATTCATCCCTTTTTGCAGCTATAGGTAGTGTAATCAACGAAGATCCTCAGGAAGCACAATCATTGATGCTGCCCATAACAATGCCTATCATTTTTGGGTTTATTATTATGACAAGCAATATAGACACTCCCGATAGCCCTGCTATGTTCTGGGCCAGCATTATACCCTTTACTTCCCCTATTGTAATGATGGCAAGAATTCCAACAGGACCGCCATTGTGGGAAATTGCCTTATCAATGTCTTTACTTATCGGCGGATTTATTTTCACTACCTGGTTTGCTGGTAAAATATACAGAACAGGAATTTTACTCTACGGCAAAAAGGCAAGCTGGAAAGAAATGATAAAATGGATCCGCCGTTCATAAAATAAACCTTTATCGAAAATTAATATCAAGCCCCTCCTGAAAAATGGAGAGGCTTTTTTTGTTAAAGTTTTCTTTAATAGCCAGGTGATGTGATTAAATACGAAATCACTCGTATATTTGGGAGCAAAACCAATTAATAAGCATTAATTATTAAATCTTACTTGTATGACCAACTTAAAAAATTACTGGAAAGTACTGGCTGTTTCAGCCATCGCCATCACATCTGTTATTTTACTGGCCTCTTGGGATTTTAATCCTACAGGAAGCCCTTTTTTTAATGATAGAGCCGGGAGTCCGGCAGATACCATTCCCAAAAAAGAAAACCGGGAGAGAAAGATCCGTGACCTGGATGATGTATTGGATGAGTTCAACAATGCTGAAATGAAAGTAAATATGGAGAAAATCCAAAAAGAAATCAAGGAAGCAATGAAGAGTATTGATAAAGAAAAAATAAAAATGGAAGTGGATAAAGCAATGAAAGAAATTGACATGCAAAAAATTCAAAAAGAAGTGCAGGAATCCATTGCCAAAATTGATTGGGATAATATTAAAAAAGAAGTTGATGAGTCAGTAGCAAAAATCGATTGGGACAAAATGAAATCCGAACTGGACCGTGTTAAAGAAATAGATATGAAGAAACTGGATGTGGATATGAAGAAAATGGAAGAAGAATTAAAAAAAATAGGCCCCGAAGTTGAAAAATCCATGGAAAAGGCCAAAGTGGAAATTGAGAAGGCCAAAGTAGAAATGAAAGAATACAATGATTTTGTAGATGGTTTGGAAAATGACGGACTGCTGAAAAGGAAAGACGGCTATACTATCAAACATAAAGATGGTGAGTTGATTGTAAATGACAAAAAAGTTTCAAATGAAGTGTATAATAAATACCGCAGCTTCCTTGAAAAACATAAAAAATTTACTATCGAAAAATCTGACGATGATTTTGATGTTGATATAGACTGATATTTTTTTGCTTGCCGAACCAACTATAGGCCTAAGAACAACCGTAGCTTTGTGCTGCGGTTTTTCTTTTATGAATATGTATTACATCGCCTTAGTTGCCCCGGAAGAGATTAATAAGGCTGTTTTGAAATGGAAGTATTTCCTCAAAGAACACTTTGGTTGTACAGCAGCTTTGAAATCTCCTGCCCATATCACCCTCATCCCGCCATTCTGGATGGATGAGGAATTGGAGAAAGAACTTATCCACTCGATAACCGAATTCGGCAAGTTCCGGGAAAGATTTGAAATTTCTCTTAAAGATTTTTCAGCCTTTAATCCAAAAGTGATTTTTGTTGATGTGACAAAAAATGAAAAATTAGATTCGCTTTATAGCACATTTAATGAGTTTATTATTTCTCAAAATAAATACCCTGTAAAAATCGACGAGCGGCTTTTTCAGCCACATGTTACAATTGCCACAAGAGATTTATACAAAAAAGATTATTATGAAGCCTGGAAAATTTTTGCTGTAAAAAAATTTGAAGCTCAATGGATGGTAAATACAATTTCTTTGCTCCGGCATAACCAAAAAAATTGGGATGTGATATTCACATCCCAATTTCATCAATAATTTTTTTTCTCTACCTGGTATCCGTAAAAAGAAATGGAGAAGGCATCAGGTTAAAATCTTCATAATCGATCATTTCAATTCTCATTTGAAATGTTTCATCTGCTTTGATGTTTACTTTTTCACGGGTAATTTTCTTATAGCCATCTTTCTCAAAAATCAGCTTATATACCCCCGATTTCAATTCATCAAAATCGAAATGACCAAATTCATCAGTCATGACAAATTTTTCTTTTTTTGAATTAAAATAAGCAGTTACAGTAACTTCCTTAAGAGGTTTTTTAGTTTCTCCATCCAGTACACTTCCCGTTACTTCATTTATTATTTTACCGGGTTCTTTGTTTTCTGCTCCAGATGCCTTTGAATTGAGGCATCCGGTAATGCAGATAATTGACAGCAGAAAAAATTTATGTTTCATGTGACAAGACTTAGTTAACCGTGGTTTTCAATTTCACATAGCAACTTTCACCTCCATTTTCAAAATTAAATGTTTTTCAGTGGATTGGCCAAGGCCTCCTTAAACTCTTTCCACACTTCATCAACTATTTTTGCCGCTGGTAAAATATCATTAAGGTTGGCACTCACCTGTCCTATTTCCAGTTCACCTTCCTCCAGATTACCTTCAAACATTCCTCTTTTTGCCCTGGCACGTCCCAAAAGTTCCTTCAATTCTTCAACAGAAGCCCCCTTTATTTCTGCTTCGTGCATCTGTTGATAAAACTTATTTTTAAAAATTCTTACAGGAGTCAGCTGCTTCATTGTAAGAATTGTATCTCCTTCAAAAGAATTAATCACCGCATTTTTAAAATTAATATGGGATGATGCCTCTTCGCTGACAACGAATCTGCTTCCCATCTGCACTCCTTCAGCTCCCATCACCATAACTGCCAGCATTTGTCTTCCGGTAGCAATACCTCCAGCTGCAATAACCGGGATCTTCACCGCATTAATCACAGCTGGTACCAATACCATAGTAGTTGTTTCTTCCCGCCCGTTGTGCCCGCCTGCTTCAAAACCCTCAGCCACCACGGCATCACAACCGGCTTCTTCTGCTTTCCTGGCAAACTTTGATGAACTAACCACATGAACGACTGTAATCCCTTTTTCTTTTAATATGCTTGTCCATGTTTTGGGATTACCGGCGCTGGTAAAAACAATTTTTACGCCTTCATCAATAATGATCTGTATATGTTTTTCAATATCCGGATAAAGTAAAGGAACATTTACTCCAAAAGAACGGGGAGTTGCTGCAATACATTTTTGAATATGTTCTCTTAAAACATCCGGGTACATAGACCCGCTGCCAATAAGCCCCAATCCACCGGCATTGCTTACAGCGCTGGCAAGTTTCCATCCACTGGCCCATATCATGCCAGCCTGTATAATGGGGTAATCAATCTTAAAAAGGGCAGTAATACGATTAGAAAAACCCTCTATCCCATTAATGGGGGAACTTAGTTCTATCATATTAAAGTTGTTAAACAATAAAATTATTTGAAATAAGAAGAAAATTACAACCCAGGATGAAAATAATCAAGAAGTGTAATTCATAACTCTCCTTTAAGGGTCAGGGGTATCTATCCCAGATCCATATCCGTATTATCACCAATATTCAGGGTCCGGGTTTCGCCGCGGATGCCGGTATCGCTGCCGATGAGGGAATTATCCAGAACTATATCGTATAAGTTAGAGTAAGAACCAATAATGGACTGTTTGATGATAGAATAATTGATTGTAGTACTTTCTCCAATAGATACATTGGGACCAATGATGGAGTTCTTAATATCGCAGCCGGCACCAATACTTACAGGATGAATGATTACTGTATTTTCGAAATGATGTTTTTCTTCCACATTGCTGCCAAACTTTTTCAATAAAGTAGCATTCGATTCCAGTAGTGTTTCCTTTTTTCCGCAATCGAACCAATTCTCCACTTTAAAGCTTTGAAATTTTATTCCCATTTTGATCATGCAATCCAATGCATCGGTCAGGCTGTATTCACCATGAGTTCGGAGGCCCTGTTTTACATTACTTTCCAGGCACTGAAACATCTGGTCGCTTTCTTTTATCTTATAAATTCCCACCAGCGCCATATTACTTTTAGGTATCTGTGGTTTTTCCACTACATGGGTAATAAACCCCTCCTCATCAATTTCTCCTACCCCAAATTCACGGGGATCATCCACCTTACGAACTGCAAGTATTGAATATGGGCTTTGCATCATTGCTTTGATATCATATTCACAAATTGTATCTCCCAGAATTACCATCACTTCATCATTATTCACAATATTTTTAGTCATCCGTACAGCATGGCCAATACCCTGGCGGTCGGTTTGGTGAACAAAATGAACTTTCAGCTCAGGATATTTCTGTTTTACATAATCCCTGATCTTATCGCCAAGATATCCTACAATAAAAATGATTTCCTGTATACCTGCCTCTTTTATCTGTTCAATAATAATACTGAGCACAGTTTTCCCGGCCAGTGGGATCAAGGCCTTTGGTTGTGTGTAAGTATGTGGCCGCAGCTTGGTGCCTGCGCCTGCTACCGGAATTATAGCCTTCATAAACCCTAAACCCCTACAGGGGCATTAGTGAAAAATTTTAAAGCTGGTGAAAATAGTGAATTATTAACAAACAAAAACTTATTCACCAACCACACTCACATTTGTTACACTCCTATTTTTGCAAATTATAATTGTGTTACCAGCTGAAGTACTACTATTCAACTTTTGTTGCGTCGCACTCTTGTACAGTAATAATTCTATTCATCAAAAACTAAACTCTAAATTTTAAAAGGAGAGTTTTTACACTCCCCTTTTGGGGATGGGGGTTAATGATTATGCAAAAAGACATTCTTATTTTTAATCTCATCCGTAAAGAACTGGACCGCCAGCGTAATGGCATTGAACTTATCGCTTCAGAAAATTTTACTTCACTTCAGGTGATGGAGGCTATGGGAACCGTACCGACCAATAAATATGCGGAAGGTTATCCCGGCAAAAGATACTACGGTGGTTGTGAAGTGGTGGATGAAATAGAAACCCTCGCTATTGAAAGATTGAAAAAAATATTCAATTGCTCATGGGCTAATGTTCAGCCGCATAGTGGCGCACAGGCAAATGGCGCTGTTTTTCTCGCAGTCATGAAACCGGGAGAAAAATTTCTGGGTCTTGATTTAAGCATGGGTGGTCATCTTACGCATGGAAGTCCCGCAAACTTCAGTGGCAAAACTTACCAGGCCTTGCATTATGGAGTAACCCAAGAGGGAATCATAGATTATGAACAACTGGAAGTAAAGACCCTTGCAGAAAAACCAAAGATGATTATTTGCGGGGCATCAGCTTACAGCCGCGATTGGGATTATAAACGTATACGTACCATCGCCGATGAAGTGGGTGCCGTGGTATTTGCTGACATAGCACATCCTGCCGGTTTGATTGCAACCGGTTTATTAAATGATCCTTTTGAACATTGTCATATTGTAAGTAGCACCACACATAAAACTTTACGGGGACCAAGAGGCGGTATTATTATGCTTCGACATGATTTTGAAAATCCATGGGGACTGAAAGATCCAAAAGGAAATTTAAGAATGATGAGTTCGTTGCTTGACCTTGCTGTATTTCCGGGTACACAAGGTGGCCCATTGGAACATGTTATTGCCGCCAAAGCAATTTCATTTGGAGAAATTTTATCAGATGATTTTAAAGCTTATGGAAAACAAATTATCAACAATGCACAGGCAATGGCCAAATCATTTATGAGCCGGGGGTATCATCTTATCAGTAAGGGTACAGATAGTCATTTAATGCTGATCGATCTCAGAAATAAAAATCTTACCGGCAAAAAAGCGCAGGAGACTTTGGATAAAGCTCACATTACCCTGAATAAAAATTCAGTGCCCTTTGATGATAAATCGCCGTTCGTTACTTCCGGTATCCGCATTGGTGTTCCTGCTGTTACCACCAGAGGCATGAAAGTAGAACATATGGAAACGATGGTGAGTATGATTGACCGGGTGCTGATGAACATAGATGATGAAAACACAATTGATTTGGTAAGAAATGAAGTAAAGGAATTTATGAAGCAGTTTCCGCTGTATCCGGAATTAGGATAGATTTTTTAACTTACTCAAAATTTTGAACCATGATCCAACGCATGCAATCTCTCTGGCTGCTGGCAGCGGCTCTTTGTGCAGCTTTCACTTACAAATTTTCTTTTTATAGCGGAAATATTATTGATAAAAACAATGTTTCTAGGTTTGATAATCTTGTAGCTTCTTCCAATTTTTTGCTCCTCATATTTACAGCTTTATTAGTGGCAGGTAGTCTTATCATCCTTTTTTTATATAAAGACCGAAAAATTCAATTGCGGTTAACTATTGTTGCAACAATTTTATCCTTCATAAATCTTGTTATCTACTTTCGCCAGTTAAAAGATTTTACGAGTGGAAATATTTCCCTTACTGCCGTATTATCATTTGTAATTCCCGTTTTTCTGATATTAGCTGCAAGAGGAATATGGAAGGATGAAAAGCTGGTAAAAAGCCTGGACAGACTTCGCTAGATTACCCGTCTGTTAGACTTCTGAACTTTATTACAAAAAATTTATTTTTACCCAAAAGAGTTTATTCCTCTTTAATAAATTGTTTTTTTATTCAACCAGGAATGACTTTGAAAAGCTCTGCTCTTTTCCTATAAATTTTAATAAGTATAAACCAGCTTTTATGCCATCCGATATCGATACCTGTAATGTGAACGCACCACCAGAATGATCGATTGTCGACTGAGTTAATTTTTGTCCCGATAAATTCAAAATGACAATATCATATCTTCCTGCTTCCATGGCTGATGCTGCTATGGTAATTCGTTTACCAATCACTGGATTCGGGTAAATGGAAAAGTCTTTTAAACTTTTATTCAGGTTTATTTTTACAATTGAACTATATCCGGCCTTCCCGTCTATATCAATACTCTTAAGGCGATAAAAGCTAATCCCAGATAATGGATTAACATCTAACCAGCTATATTTTGTTTCTGTAGTTACATTACGGGCCGACACAATTGTGATCGCAGAAAAGTTTTTGCTATCAGCAGATCGTTCTATTTCGTATTGCCTGAGATTTTCTTCTGAATAAACAGTCCAATCAATATTAATTCCTCCTTCTTTTTCGTAGGCACTTATCTTTCCAAACTTAACTGGTAGTAATGTAAGGACTGTTACAATCACACGTCCATTAGCACCTGCGCCTGATAATCCCCCCGCACCAGGGCCTGCTTTTCCGCCGCCGCCACCACCTGCAGCTGTGCCTGCGCTACCTGATCCATTATTGGCAATCCCACCTGCCCCGCCTGCACCCCCCCCATTTGCCCCCGCTCCACCAGCACCGCCATTATTACCGCTTGTATTTGCCCCATTTACACCGGCAACCTTTGTTGTTCCAGTACTGCCAGCCGTTGTACCACCAGTACCACCAGTGGTCCCTGCAGTGGAACTACCGCCTTCAGCAATAACAAGAGTTGTAAAACTTGAGTTACCTCCCGCCGTTCCAGCTCCGCCACCTGTACCAACAGTTACTGTATAACTACCGGCTGTCAATGTTGTAGTGCTGCTGGCATAAGCGCCGCCACCACCACCACCTTTAGCGCCGCCGGTATTTGAACCACCACCACCACCTGCCCCCCAGGCCTCAATATTAACGGAAGCTGTATATCCAACAGGGACAGTGTATGTTCCGCTTGAATTAAAAGTTTGATTAGTGGGCTGGGCATTTATAATATTTGAAATAACAATAAATACAATAAGGAGAATGGGACATGAAAATAAATTACCCGAAAAAAAAGCAGCCTTCTTGATCATGATGATTGGATTTTAATATATACCTGGACTCTTAATGATATCCTAAGTACAAACCCTTAACGGTAAAATATATTAAATCTTATTTAAGGCTAAGTATTTTTTTTGAAGAAATAAATTAAATTGGTATTTCTTCTGTCTTTTTTTAAGTAGAATTACGAAAGCTTATAAATAATCAGCAGTAATACTTTTTTTCTTTTTCTTTATGTCAGAAGGTTTTCCTGCAAAAACCAGGTTGCCGCCACCATCCCCAGCTTCTGGTCCAAGATCAATAATCCAATCTGCGCAGCGGATTATTTCCATATTATGTTCTATCACAATAATAGAATGTCCTTGTTCTATTAATGCATTGAATGAAGTCAGCAGTTTTTTGATATCATGAAAATGAAGCCCCGTTGTGGGTTCATCAAAAATGAAAAGAATCTTTCCATTAGTTCCTCCTCTGCCCTTACCAAGAAATGATGCCAGCTTCACTCTTTGTGCCTCACCACCGGAAAGTGAATTGGATGATTGTCCAAGTTTGATGTAGCCCAGGCCCACATCACTTAAGGGTTGAATGGCCCTTACCAGAGTTTTTTCATCATAAAAAAAATTGATCGCTTCATCTACGCTCATCTCCAGCACATCAAAAATGCTTTTGTTTTTATACTTTACTTCCAGCACTTCTTCTTTAAATCTTTTTCCACCACAGGCTTCACAAGTTAAATGCACATCTGCCAAAAACTGCATTTCCACCACCTGCTCA
The DNA here is from genome assembly GCA_023251235.1 of Sphingobacteriales bacterium. Taxonomy (GTDB): domain Bacteria; phylum Bacteroidota; class Bacteroidia; order Chitinophagales; family Chitinophagaceae; genus VBAS01. Next base: position 38,006 of record JAHEZE010000003.1, read on the forward strand.
CCTTCGCCTTTACAGGTATCACAGCGTCCGCCATCTACATTAAACGAAAAATGTTTGGGTAGAAACCCACGCATCTTGCTCAAAGGCTGTATAGAAAACAGATCTCTTATTTCATCATATGCTTTTATATAAGTAACCGGATTACTTCTTGATGATTTTCCTATAGGATTCTGATCCACCATTTCAATTTGAGAAATGGCTTCAATATCGCCGGTTATTGATTTATGCATTCCCACTTTATCAGCAAACTCTCCTTTAGTCTTTTGTAAAGCAGGATAAAGTATTTGCTTAACCAAGGTTGTTTTGCCGCTGCCACTGACACCGCTGACAACACAAAGTATGTTGAGCGGAAATTCTACAGTAATGTTCTTAAGATTATGTTGCCGGGCTCCTTCCACTACTATTGACCGGTTCCATTTCCTGACCGATGCCGGCGGTTCAATTTTCAATTCCCCTTTCAGGTATTTGCCGGTAAGACTCGCCGGATTGGAAATAATTTCATCATAATTCCCTTCGGCTATTACCTCACCGCCGAGATGCGACGCCAATGGTCCCATATCTATAATATGATCGGCTTCCCTCATCATCATTTCATCATGTTCTACAACAACAACCGTATTACCAAGGTCACGCAGTTCTTTAAGAACCCGGATAAGATTGGCTGTATCTCTTGAATGCAACCCGATGGATGGTTCATCAAGAATATAAAGTGAGTTTGTAAGATTACTTCCCAAATTTCTGGTTAACTGTATACGCTGGCTTTCTCCTCCACTTAATGAGTTGGCCAGTCTGCTTAACGTGAGATAACCAAGACCAACTTTTAATAATGTATTTAACCGGTTGTGTATTTCAATAAGAACACGTTTGGCTACCAGTTTTTCATAATCCGTGAGATGGTTATCCAGTTCTTCGAACCATTTTTTTAATTCTTTCACCGGCCTTTCATTCAATTCACCAATATGCTTTTCATTCACCTTTACGAATAATGCCTCTTTACGTAAGCGATAGCCTTTACAATCCGGGCACTCTGTTCGTCCCCGATAGCGGCTCAACAGTACACGGTATTGTACTTTGTAAAGTTGAGATTCAACATCTTTAAAAAATTCTTTAATGCCATACACTTCATCATTCCCTTCCCATAAAATTTCATACTGCTTTTCTGAAAGATCAGCTATAGGTTTATGAATGGGGAAATTAAATTTTTTAGCTCCTTTGATAAATTGCTGTCTCCACCAATCTAATTTCTCCCCCTTCCAGGATGCTACAGCGCCATCATAAACACTCAATCTCCTGTCCGGAATTACAAGATCAGCATCGATACCCAACACCTGGCTGAATCCTTCGCAGGTAGGGCAGGCGCCATAGGGATTATTAAAAGAAAAAAGATTGGGTGATGGTTCTTCAAACTGCATATTATCCATTTCAAACCGGTTATTGAAATGCTGAATGGTGAATGGTGAATGGTTAGCGGAATCTGATGATTGCACTTCAAGATAAACATCACCTTCTCCTTCATAAAATGCAGTGCCTATTGAGTCAGATAAACGATGAATGTCATCTTCGTCAAATGGCTTTACTACAATCCTGTCAACCAAAATAAAAATTTTAGATTTCTGACCTTGCATGCCGTCAGGCAGGTTTCTGGTTTCTGTTTTTTTTTGCTCCAGAATATCTTCAATTCTCAGAATCTCTCTATTTACATACAATCGCGAAAATCCTTTTTGAGCCAGGATGTTCAGTTCCTCTTTGAGATCACGATTTCTATGTTGCTTAAGAAGAATAAGAATAAATACTTTGTTACCTTCCTTCAATTTACAAATTGCATCTATAACATCTTTTACATCATCTTTATTTACCTGTTTGCCAGATACAGGAGAAATTGTTCTGCCAATTCGTGCATATAATAATCTCAAATAATCATATATCTCTGTCATGCTGCCAACAGTACTTCGCGGAGTCCGGGTAGTTACTTTTTGTTCAATGGCAATGGCCGGGCAAAGACCTTTTATATAATCTACATCCGGTTTATTCATCCGGTTAAGGAACTGACGGGCATAGGCGCTAAGGCTTTCTGCATATCGGCGCTGCCCTTCAGCATATAAAGTGTCAATGGTAAGTGAAGATTTACCTGAACCGGACACTCCGGTAACTACAATCAGTTTTTTCCTGGGAATTTCAACACTGATATTTTTAAGATTGTGCACCCTGGCCCCGTGAATAAAAATCCCATTGGGCCCGGGTACTTTCCCCCGATTTATATAGGAGTTTTTCGTATTTGGGGTTTGCATAAAGGGTTACAAAAATACGATGAGACCTTATAAATCAATACAATCCTTAACATTTCATTTTAAATAAAACATGGAACTTGGAAATAATAGATTTGCCGGTTTTAGAATTTCGATTACTTTTATTGTCCGATAAAACAATATCCTGCAACCAACACAAAACATCACGCCTATCGAACCGATACTTCTACTCTGAATTTTTTATCCGATTCTCTATTTACTGAAGACTTAACCAATATCCTAATTACCAAAAAACCGTTTATGAAATCATTTACAAAAAAAACTGATAACGAACTAATTCACGAGTTCGTTGATGGAAGTTCTGAAGCTTTAGAAGCTCTTGTGCTCCGCCATAAGGACAAAATTTATACTTCCATCCTTTTCCTTGTTAAAGACAAATACCTTGCTGAAGACATTTTCCAGGATGTATTCATCCGCATTATCGACACCATGCGTGGGGGAAGATATACGGAAGAAGGAAAATTCCTTCCCTGGGCTATGCGTATAGCACACAATCTTTGTGTGGATCATTTCCGTAAGGTGAAAAGAACCCCTATGATTAAAAATGGAGATGATAAAGATATTTTTGAAGTACTGAACTTTTCAGAAGAAAGTGCAGAAACTAAAATGATGAAAAAGCAGAGCCACGAACGTGTAAGAGAAATGCTGGAAAGATTGCCCGAGGATCAGCGTGAAGTTATCATTCTTCGTCATTATGCTGATATGAGTTTTAAAGAAATTGCAGCTATGACCAATTGCAGCATCAACACCGCATTGGGTCGTATGCGATATGGCCTCATCAATCTGAGAAAGCTGATGATGCAAAAACAAATAGCTTTGTAATCAATAAAGTTCTTGTCATTCTGTATCTCCCGCAGGAGAAAAATAGAACAAGTGGTTTCGCCTTGCTTGCCAGCTCCCGTAGGCTGTTACAGAATGACACCTAACAAAAAATCCCCCCGGGTATGTCGGAGGGATTTTTTTTATTATCAACCTGGTTATTTATTATTCTTTCTGAATGTATCCAAACCACAACGTAGCCATTCAATAAACTCATCTGCATCCGGAGTATAGAATTTTGTTTTTGTTAATACTTTTTCATCAGCCGTGATGATTGCATACTGTGGCTGAGATGTAGCGCCAAAATTCTCTGTCTGGAAAGTAGCCCATTTATCACCAACCGTCACTATAGATTTTTCCTGTCCGGAAAAAGTTCTAAATATTGTTTGTTCTATTAAAGGCAGCTTCCTTCTTTCATCAACATATAGAGATACCACCACAAATTCATGCCGCATCAAACTATCAACAACTACATTGCGCCAAACTTTCTCTTCCATTCTTCTGCAATTGACACAGGCCCACCCGGTAAAATCAATAAGGACAGGTTTGTTTTCTTTTTTTGCTATTGCTAATGCCCTTTTGTAATCATTTTGCAATGGTTCAAAAATGTTTTTATGACTTTTATCTGAGCTATAAATACTATAAGTCGCTCTCGGTGGTGGAAAACCACTGATAAGTCTTAGATCTGCCCATTGTGAATTAGAAAGTCCGGGTAACAGATAAATGGTAAAGGCTGAAAAAAGAATTATAAAAATTATCCTGAAAAATGAAAATCTGGTAACCTTCAAAGTATGTGGAAATTTGATTTTCCCGAAGAGATATAAAACAGTGAGTAGGCCAATAATGACCCATAATCCGATAAATACTTCTCTTTTCAATAAACCCCATTGTTTAACAAGATCTGCGTTGGATAAAAATTTTACCGCCAGAGCTAATTCTATAAAACCCAAAACTACTTTTACTGTTGTCATCCATCCACCTGATTTGGGAAGTGAATGCAGCCAGTTTGGAAACATGGCAAACAAAGCAAACGGCAAACCCAATGCAATGCCAAAGCCTGCTGCCCCGGCTGTGAGCGGCCATGCACCCTGATCGGCAACACTTACCAGTAAAGTGCCTAAAATAGGACCAGTGCAGGAGAATGAAACAATGGCTAAAGTTCCTGCCATGAAAAAGATTCCGCCCATATTACCGAGGCCGGATTTTGAATCCATCATATTTGCCAGGCCTGCCGGTAAACCAATTTCAAAATATCCAAAGAAAGAAAAAGCGAACACTACAAAAATGACAAAAAACAAAAGATTCAACCATACATTGGTGGAAATATTATTAAAGATCTCGGGGCTGATGGCACTATTAGCAACATGAAACGGAATAGTAATAGCTATGTAAATTATAAAAATGAATAACCCATAGAGTACCGCATTGGTAATCCCTTTTTTTCTATCATAAGATTTTTTTGTAAAAAATGAAACCGTTACCGGAATCATTGGAAATACACAGGGAGTAAGCAAGGCTATTAAACCGCCCAATAATCCCAGTAAAAAAATGCCGAGTATACTTTTATTCATTGTTCCCTCATCCCCACATGGACTTACGGGATTATTGATATCAATAGAAGCAATTTTTATTTCAGTGGTTGAAACAACACCTCCTTCCAACGCTACATTAAATATTAGTGGAAGGTCAGGATAATATTCATTAGCCTTTCCGTAGAAATAAGTCAGCTTACCTTGTAAATGAGCAGGCACGGTACCTTTTATTTCAATGACTGTTTTCCATTCAGTTCGCCCTTCATAAACTTTTACTGTTGCATTATCAAAAATGGAACTTGAAAATGATTTTGATTCACCCGCATCCGCAAACTTTCCTTCAATGGTAATAGAAGAATCAGGAAAAGATAATTCAACAGTTTTTACACCTCCGGGTTCCTGGTTTGGGGCATAGAGTTGCCAACCTTTTACCCCCCGGGTAGAAAAAATCAATTCATATTTTCCTTCGCCTATTTTATTGCTGGATATTTTCCAGCCGTAAACTGATACAGTATCCTGTGAAAATATTTTACCTGAGAACGATAAAGCAGTAACGAAAATTGATATACTGATAATCAGTCGAAGCATGGTATTATTTTTAAAAACAAACGAGTTCTCAATAAGGGAACTCGTTTTATAAAGATTATTATTTCATCTTAATTCAATGCCACATTAAAATTAACAGTTTTGGGTGGCAGGCATTTTTTATCATCACAGGTTTGATATTCTACACTTCCACTGAAATTAGTTTTAGCATTTCCTTTCAGGTTTATTATTTGTACAAACTCAACTTTTTTTGAATACTGATTTGCAGAAAGCCCCAGCTTTATATCTTTAAACTTTTCCAATTTTCCTATCTCTTTTATCTTTCCATTATTTGAAAATAATGGATTGGGATTTAAAGTAAATGAAGTGGGATTCGCAATTGCATCTTCGGGTTGATTCTGAGAATAAAGGTGCCAGCCATTTTCAATAGTGGCTGTCATGTGTATTTCATATGTTTTGTTACCAAGCTTTTTTGCAGTAAACGTCCAGCTTACAGGGCTTTGGCCGGTAACTATCAACGATATCAGAAACAAAAGACTAAATGATCCGCTTTTCTTCATGTTTTTTCTTTTAAAGATGCAAAAATTGAAACATTAGTGCCATTTATTTGCTAAAATCTCTTCACAAATATTGCAAACAAATCGGAACTAATTGTAATAAAAATGATGAATGAAAGGAATTTGTGTACACAATAACATCTTTAACTCACCAATATCTCAGACATTAACAGGTTTTTCAGAATTTCCCGGCCATCTGTATTTTTCAATGCTTCGGAAGCAGACCTTTCGGGATGTGGCATCATGCCAAACACATTTCGCCTGGCATTACAAATACCTGCAATATTTCTGATGGAGCCATTGGGATTGGCTTCGGGAGTAATCCTGCCTTTTTCATCACAATAATAGAAAATCACCTGGCTGTTTGCTTCCAGTTCATCAAGAATTTTTTCTTCTGCATAATACCTTCCTTCGCCATGTGCAATCGGGAGTTTATAAACATTACCACTATCATTGGTTAAAAAAACATTTTTACAGACAAATTGCTGGTGCCCATTCCTCAGCAAAGCTCCCGGAAGTAAATGTGATTCGCATAGTATCTGGAATCCATTACATACACCAAAAACTTTACCACCATCGTTGGCAAAATCAATTACACTTTGCATCATAGGGCTAAATCTTGCTATAGCTCCACAACGTAAATAATCACCATATGAAAATCCTCCCGGTAAAATGATACAATCATCCTTAGTGAACATACCAAGATCTTTATCCTTATGCCATAACATGATTGCCTCCTGCTTCATATCTTCAGTAAGGGCATCGTACATATCTCTGTCGCAATTAGAACCGGGGAAAACAACAACGCCGAATTTCATAAAATAATTTTGGTGAGAAAACACAAAGATATTTCAGATTTCAGATTTTTGATTGAAGATTTATCAATTACTATCCACACGATGATTTTATCTAATCAAACAGCCTGTTAAAGAGAATCTAAAATCTGAAATCGTCAATCTGCAACACGGCTACCATCCCGGGCCTTTATATTGATAAAGTAAAATAAACAGAACAGAAAGCCAGAAAATTACTGCCGGAAGCCAGCGTTGAGGAGAGTATAAATAAGTACAGGCATGAAAAGCAGCAAAAGGAACAGCTAATAATATCCAGTTTTCCAGGCCAGTAAAATCATTATTCAGGAATGGAATAAATAAAGTAAAAAGAAGATAAATCAGAACCAGGCTCCAGTTCTTTCTCATCTGAATTAACATCCGTCTAAGATTTTCCTGAACAAAATATCCCCCGATTAAAAAAGGAATCACAAGAAGAAAGCTACTGCCTGCTAACCAGAAAGATTGATCAGGTAAAGAAATTTTAATTGAAAAAGGGTTTAAAAGTAAATGCCAGGACCATTGATCGATTATAAAAAGATAGACTGCATAAAAATAAAATGGAGCTGTAACCCCCAGCAGACAGATCAACCATTCATTTATCCGGACAGTTCTCATAATCAATAATCCAATGATTAACCAGCCAAACAGAATAACAGAGGGAAAAAAAATAAATGAACTTATGCCCACCAGCAGGCCAATATTGAAAATTGTTGATTTGACATTTTGCTGGTTATATAATCTGAATAGGCCGGAAAAGACCAGGAGAACAAGAGAATTGATAAGTAGAGTAGCGTGGAAAAAATTCCAGTCGGGTAATAATGAAGTAAGTAAAAGATAGGATGTAGCAGGCAAAAAATTTGACCGTTGCATCATCCTGTTGACATTGATCAGTTTATTCAATTGCATTGCCTGGGTAAACAAAAGCAAATAAGTAGCTGCGGCAAACAGAAAACCACTTTTCTCACCAAATGAATTAATAAATATTACAATTTGCTTATAAAGAACGGCAGAATTTTCATCAAGCTGTGGAATCCTGGTTTTTCTGAAAATGGGAAACTTGATAGCAATTCCCAGAACAAAAATAACAAGGATATTGACAGGTGTTTTTTGTTTAAAAAGCCCAATCACTGAATGGATATTGAATCAATTAAAATCGATTTTAGCAAAACAAATATAGTTACGTATAAAACAAGGTACAATAAACTGCCTGGCACTTACCTGTTTTCCATACTTGGGCATAAATTCCTGACCTTTATCTAAATTTTTCAAAGTCGGGTTGTGATTGATTTGGCCATCAGGTGAAAGTACAAAGTCATTCAATAAAAGATTTCTTCTCTCCTGAAGATTAAAAAGGAAATGCAATTGTCCCCCCGTGTTCATCACCTGGTATGAAATACGGTCATCTGACTCATCATCAAACTGATCTTTCCGGATAACATTATTCCATTCAACCTGCCCATCTTTTTTGAATGACAATACAACGACATTATCAGCATGATAACGAACTGCCTGGTTGCTGCTTTCCCGGCGCCACCACCAGCTACTGTAATAAGGGGAATAAAAATAATAGTCTACAGGACTTAAAAAAGGGGAGCCATAAATATAATCCCATCGGTTCCATGCTGCTGACCTGGACGTAGTATAATATGCTTCGGCGTCTACAATAAATCCTCCATCCCGTTTTATAATAATATTCCGGATAAAATAATCATTGAATGCCATTTTAATATTGGACTCTCCCTTTGCTTCCCGGCGCAAGTCCTCATTAAATGGATAGGTGGTCTCAAGTTCAATTTGTTTATTTGATATATTCAAGGCGAAAAAATAAAGGCCATCAATACTACCGCGTCTTTGATTATAATAGAAAGCACTCAGAAGATAGCGGCTGTTTAAATTGTCAATCTTTAATCTCAATTCATCAAGGTAAGTCTTACCAAGGTTGATCTGGTAATAAGAAAATGAATCCTCCATGGCTTTTTTTACAACCATAAATGCTTTAGAAATACTTTCACTATTGGTACGGTAATATTTAGAAAATACGAGATTGCCCTCATTGTCCAGTAAAAACTCTCCAAGGTTATCATTTCGTTCATCCATTAACATAGTCAATGAGGTTCTTTTCAAAAATTCCAGTTCAGCATTGAAAAGTTTAGTGGTGATGAGAAATTTATCTCTGTTCCTGCTGTTGATTTTGAAAATAATTATCTTTTGCTTATCCTCGCTTGATAATGAAGTATATATTTTATTATTTGTAGAAATGCCAATAAATGTGGTATCCAGTTCCACTGGTTCAGAGATTTTTTTTCCCATTCCATCCAGCTTTACAGCAACACAATGGACAATATTCCTTTTCTGGTACTGATAAATCATATAAATAAAATCAGAATAAGGAAAAAAATCTACATTTATCAGCCTCTCATCTGGTAAATATTCATGATGAACTTTTTCCAATTGTTTCATGTTATTATCATATACGCATATATAGTTTTCCCCACGGATTTTTTTATAGAATAAAAAATTATTACCCATTTTTCCAATCACTTCAAAGTCCATTTTCCTGGAATCGTCTTTATCAGGCTCTGAGAAAATAATCTTTTGTGCCTCAAGCGAAGTAAAATATCCCGGGAGAAGAAATATAAATACTATCAGTTTTACAATTTTCATAGAAGTCTTTTTACTGTTTAAAGTTACAAGTTGTTATCCAATAATACCGATCCGGATTTCGGAAAAGATGCTCTTTACAAAAAAATTACAGGAATGACATATTGAATACTTTAAAAGTAGCAAGGCAGGGTTTTTAATTATCGGAACTCATCCTTTTTCCTATCCCGATTTCATTTCGATTTGATTTGTTTTATTTTCCATATACCTTTGATGGCTGACCCGGGTACCAAATCTGTACCTGAAACAAAAAAAAACTTGTGAGAATACCGACCAATAAAGTTACTGTCGCAGGGTTAATTATAGCACTAGGAATTATTTACGGAGACATTGGCACCTCGCCACTATACGTACTTAATGCAATTACCAAAGACAGGATTATAAGTGAAGAATTGATACTGGGGGCCCTTTCCTGTATTATTTGGACCTTAACCCTTCAGACAACCGTTAAATATGTAATACTTACCCTTAGGGCTGATAATAAGGGGGAAGGTGGAATTTTTTCCTTATTTGCTTTGGTTCGAAGACAAAAAAAATGGTTGGTTATTCCTGCTATGATTGGTGGCGCTGCACTTATTGCTGATGGAATGATTACACCCCCCATATCAGTAACCGCTTCAGTCGAGGGGTTAAGACAAATTAATGCTTTCCATACAATCACCAACTGGCAGATTGTGGGTATAGTTATCGTCATTCTTACTATTTTGTTTTTTTTACAGCAGTTTGGTACAGCATCTATCGGCCAGTTATTCGGACCGATAATGCTACTTTGGTTTTTTATGCTTGCCGCATTAGGAAGCTTACACCTTGTTGATGACCTTTTAATATTCAAAGCACTCAGTCCGCATTACGCCATTAAATTATTAACAGTTTATCCAAAGGGATTTTATATTCTGGGTGCTGTGTTTCTTTGTACAACAGGAGCTGAAGCTTTGTATTCTGATTTAGGGCATTGTGGTAAAAATAATATCCGTTTTTCCTGGATATTTGTAAAAACATGCCTGATTCTGAATTACCTGGGGCAAGGTGCATGGCTGCTTGCTAATTATAATGGACATGCCATTACAAAAGAAATGATTGAGGTGGGTGGGTTCAATGCTTTTTACGGCATCATGCCACAGGGTTTTAAAATCATTGGAATCTTTGTGGCTACATCAGCCGCCATCATTGCCAGTCAGGCTTTAATTTCAGGTTCGTATACTTTGATAAGTGAAGCATTACGATTAAACCTTTGGCCAAAGTTAAAACTTACTTATCCTACTGAAGAAAGAGGCCAGATTTATGTAGGGGCGGTTAATTCCTTATTATTTCTTGGTTGTATTGGAATAGTTCTTTACTTCCAGAAATCAACGAATATGGAAGCGGCATACGGGCTTGCTATTACTCTTTGTATGATAGCCACTTCCATATTATTTTCAAATTTTCTTGTTTCCAAAAGGGTGTCATCCACCTGGATTTATCTTTACCTGACAGTCTATTTATCTATTGAGTTCAGTTTTCTTTTCGCTAACCTTGAAAAATTTCCTCATGGTGGTTATGTTACATTAATAGTAGGTGGGCTGCTGTTTCTTGTTATGTTCATTTGGTTCAGAGCCAGAAAGATAAAAAACCGCTATGTGGAATTTGTACGGCTTGAACATTACATCCCAAAGATCCAGGAGCTGAGCAATGATAAGTCAGTTGCAAAATATTCCACTCACCTTGTTTATCTGACAAGTGCCAATAACCCCAAAGAGATTGAACATAAGATTATTTATTCCATTTTGAATAAAAAACCAAAACGGGCCGACATTTACTGGATAGTGCATGTAGATACCCTCGATGATCCTTATACCTGCGAATACAGAGTAGAACATATTATTCCCAATGATATCATCCGGGTTGATTTCAGGCTTGGTTTCAAAGTACAGCCACGAATCAATTTAATGTTCAGAAAAGTAGTGGAAGACCTTGTTGCCAACAGAGAAGTGAATATTCAAAGCCGGTATGAAAGCCTGGAAAGAAGCAATCTGGTTGGAGATTTTCAATTTATAGTAATGGAAAAATACCTCAGCCAGGATAATGAACTTCCTTTCTGGGAACGGGTGATAATGAAATTATATTTTGGCTTAAAAGAAATCAGTCTTTCGGAAGAAAAAGGGTTCGGGCTTGATCAAAGTAATGTAACAGTTGAAAAATTTCCATTGATAGTAGCCCCGGTAACCAATCTGAAATTAAGGCGGGTTGAGGACTAATTTTTAAAAATTGATTCGACAAAAAAGGGGAATAAGCCTAAAAGTTGTAAGCACATTTTTAGTTTTTGTACTTTCACTATTATCTTTCCAGCTATCCTTATTCATATTTTGCCATCTTTTATTTATTATATTATTGGATCTATAATTGTTCTTTCCGTTCTTATTTATTTTTTCCAGGAAAAATTAATTTTTAAACCTGAAAAATTAAAGCAGGACTTTAAATTTCAGTATGATGTCCCATTCGATGAATATTTTTTTGATGTAGAGCCTGGTGTACGGATAAACGGACTTCATTTTTTTCGCGAAAACCCAAAAGGTCTTATCCTTTATTTTCATGGCAATACAAGAAGTATTAAAGGCTGGGCCAAGTATGCAAAAGATTTTTACAGATTTGACTATGATGTACTGTTGGTCGATTACAGAGGCTTTGGAAAAAGCACGGGCAAGCGAAGCGAAAAAGAAATGTTGAATGATATGCAGTTTGTATATAACAGGTTGAAAGAAAAATATAAAGAAGATCACCTGATTATGTATGGCCGTAGCATGGGCAGTGGTTTTGCTACCAAGCTGGCGGCAGATAATCATCCGCGGTATCTGATACTGGATGCTCCTTACTATAGTTTCAGAAAAGCAGTGGAAAGATTTTTACCCATCCTGCCAATAAGATTTGTCTTACGTTTTCATTTAAGAACTGATAAATGGATTCTTCACGTTAATTGCCATACTTATATTCTTCATGGCACAAATGATCATTTAATTCCCATCCGGCACAGCGAAAAACTGCAAAAATTAAACCCAAGAAAAATAACACTGATTCGGATACACGAAGGGCACCATAATGATCTCCCCTCTTTTGATGAATACCATAATTTTATCAGGGATATTCTTAAGTTTTAATAAAAGACCTATTGGCAGAGTAAATTTTTATGGCCCGGAGGAAAGAAATATTTACTATGAGCTCCGGAGTAACTTCAGCATCATCGAAAATTTCAATATGACACTGATAAGTTTGTAAAAATGAAAAAGCAAGCTACAATGATTTGAATAAGTTTCCTTTGTTTCATCAACAACCGGGTTTTCTTCTGCATTAAAAATATTTGTTAAAATATGTAAATAATATTTGACTAAATGTAAAGTATACATTACATTGTGTAAATAAAACTTTACAATTATGAAATCAACATTCCTGCTGCCCCGAAAATTTATATGGATTGGCCTCATCCTTTTAGTTCCTTCATTAGCATTGGGAATTGGCGCCCTGTATTATGATTTTCATTTTTCATTCTTAAACATGCCGTTACCTCCCGGCAAAACCAATCATGCGGATTATAATTATGGTGATGAAGTTGCCTTAACTGGTGTAATCATTGGATTATTAATGATTGCATTTGCCCGGGAAAAAAACGAAGACGAGTATATAAGTAAGATAAGGCTTGAATCATTACAATGGGCTGTTATAATCAATTATGTTTTACTGATTATTGCCAACTGGTTGGTTTATGGATGGAATTTTTTTGATGTGATGTTATATAACATGCTTACGGTATTGGTCATCTTTATTCTACGATTTCATCTTATACTTTATAAAAACAGAATAGCTTAATTACTTATATCTATGAAAAATACATTAAAAGTGGAAAGGGCCATTAAAAATATAACGCAACAACAACTGGCAGATAAAATCGGAGTATCCCGGCAAACGATTAATGCAATTGAAAGCAATAAGTATGTCCCTTCAACAGTTTTAGCATTGAAAATGGCAAAATTTTTCGGGAAAAATGTTGAAGCTATATTTCAACTTGAAAAAGGGGAATAGGAATCATTATTCCTCCAACATTACTTTATTTTTCCCGACTTTTAATTTGTAACCAATCCCAATTTTAAGAGCAAGGTTTTCTTTATCATGGCTTACCGGAAATCCAAAACAGACCGGATAGTTATATTCCTTTATTAAATCTTTTATAATTTCATAAGCCGTTTGTCCAAAAGGCCGTTCTGTGTCTTTACAATCAGTAAATCCTCCAATGATGAGTCCGGCTAGTTTATCCAGTTTACCGCTGCGTTTTAACTGACGCATCATTCTGTCAATATTATACAGGTATTCTCCTATATCTTCCAGAAAAAGAATTCGCCCTTTAGTCTTGCTATCAGATTCGGTACCCAGCAAATGTGTAAGCAAAGCAAGATTTCCTCCTATCAGTTCTCCAATACCTTCTCCTTTTTTATTAAATTCATGAGCGGCACATTGGTATTTTATTTTTTTCCCTTCTAATGCATTTTTCAAAGATTGTAGAAACTCATTCTTATCTCCCCGCCCGACCGGTTCATCCGGGTGGGCCTCATTATTGAAAGCATTGGCCATCGGCGCATGAAGGGTGGAGATATTGTAATTACAGTAAATATGGGAATGAAGAATAGTAACATCACTGAAACCAATGATCCACTTGGGATGTTTTTTGAATTTGGTGAAATCAATACGGTCAATAATACGAGTAATACCATAGCCGCCTCTTGCACACATAACCGCTTTTACTTCATCATCATCCAGCATTTTTTGAAAATCTTCCAGCCTTTCCTCATCTGTGCCGGAGAAATAATAGAATTGTTTTCCTATTGTATTACCTACTTTGGTAGTAAAGCACCATTCTTCATTTAATACCCTTATACATTCCGAAACTCTTTCCACAGGCATATAACCGGCCGGGCAAACCAATCCTATGGTATCTCCTTTCTTTAAATACGGCGGAATTTTAATCATTACTTTTTTATTAACTAAGCAATTTACATATATGACTCCAATCAATCATTGATACGACTAAAATCAAGGAAAAAAATATTACACTTTTCTATTTTCATGTACTAAAAACAATGTCACTCATCCATGCAATCACATACATTCAGACCTATTACTGAAATCGCCGAACAACTTGGGCTTTTACCTGACCAGGTGATTACTTACGGAAAATTTAAAGCGAAGATCGATATACCTGAATTTGATGAAGAAAAGATCTGTAAAAGCAAATTAATTCTGGTTACTTCCATCACGCCAACTAAAGCAGGAAACGGGAAGACGACCACTTCAATCGGATTAGCAGATGGATTAAAAAGAATTGGGAAAAATGTAATACTTGCTCTTCGTGAACCATCTTTGGGCCCATGCTTTGGCATGAAAGGCGGGGCAACTGGTGCAGGAAAGTCGCAATTATATCCCGCAGCGGATATTAATCTTCATTTCAATGGAGATTTTCATATGATTAGTGCTGCGAATAATATGCTAGCTGCCTTGCTGGATAATTATAATTACCATCAACAGGGATCGCCGGAAGAAATGAAAGATGTTTATTGGCGGAGAGTAATGGATGTAAATGATCGTTCATTACGTTTTATTGTTACGGGTTTGCATGGAGAAAAAAATGGACTGCCAGCAGAAACCGGTTTTGATATTACTCCGGCATCTGAACTCATGGCCATACTTTGCTTATCGAATGATCTTACTGAATTACGTAAAAGAATTGATTCGATTTTGCTTGGTTATACGGCAGGTGATTGTCCTTTTACAACAAAAGATTTGAAAGTGGGAGGAGCAATTACTGCTTTGCTTAAAGATGCAATAAAACCCAACCTGGTACAAACACTGGAAGGAACGCCAACTTTCCTTCATGGTGGTCCATTTGCCAATATTGCACATGGCTGTAATTCTATTATTGCAACAAAAGCTGCAATGCAGTATGGCGACTATGTTTTAACTGAAGCAGGTTTTGGAAGCGATCTTGGTGCAGAAAAATTTTTCAATCTCAAATGCAGAACTGCCGGGCTTACTCCTGCTTTAAGTATTCTTATTGTTACTACTCAATCGTTGAAACTTCATGGAGAAATTCCACATTCAGAAATAAAATTACCCAACAGCAAAGGGTTAATAAAGGGAATGAGAAATGTAGAAAGGCATTTACATATTTTAAAATCATTCGGACAACCAGTCCTTGTTGTTTTAAACAAATACGACTTCGATTCACTTGAAGAAATTAACCTGATAAAACAATGCTGTGATGAAAAAAATATTCCTTTTGCTGTAAATGGGGCTTATTCATTGGGAGGAGAAGGAACTATTGAAGCTGCACATAAAATTGTTTCGATGACAAATGAACGGCCACAACCCGTTCAATTCACTTACGAATTAACGGATAGCATTGAAGACAAAATCAGGAAAGTGGCAAAAACTATTTACGGAGCTGATGATATTATTCTTGAAAAGAAAGCAAGGCAACATCTGAAGAGGATAAACAAACTTGGTTTTGGCAACCTCCCAATTTGTATTGCTAAAACACAATATTCTTTTACTGATACACCGGAAGATATTTACACATATTCTGATTTTTCTATTTCGGTAGATGATCTTATTGTGAATGCCGGAGCTGGTTTTATAGTTGCTGTTTGCGGGGAGATGATGCGGATGCCAGGATTGCCGGAAATACCCGCTGCCAATAATATTGATGTAATTAACGGGGTAATTACCGGATTAGGATAATTGTATTACAGTTCCAGAAGAATGCTTCCATCGGCAGAAATTTTCAGCCGATGCCTTACCCCGCATTTCAATGCAAAATTATTTTTCTGATGCCCCACAGGAAAATCAAAGCAAACAGGATAGCTGTATTTTTTCACTTTCTCAAGAACGATGTCCTGCAATGTTTTTCCAAAATCTTCAGTATCCACTTCTACTTTAATCTTGAATCCTCCGATTATTAATCCTTTCAGTTTAGCAAGCTTTCCGGTTCGTTTCAGGTTCCAGAACATGCGGTCTATACTATAGAGGTATTCATTCGTATCTTCCGCAAAAAGAATTTTTCCTGCAGTATTTATATCCGATGAAGTTCCGGCAAGCGTTTCCAGTGTTTTTAAATTTCCTCCAATTAATACTCCTTCAGCAGTTCCCAACTTGTTTTGTGAATTTACATTAGCTGTGTATTTCATTTTCTCTCCTTTCAATGCTTTCTCAATTGATTCGATTGTTTCAATCTGTATGGGTTCGGCTTTACTCCAGTCATCAGGAAAACTATTACACATTTTAGAATGAATAGAAGCAATATTAAAATTCCGGTTTAGATGAGAATGAAAAATAGTGATATCGCTGAAGCCAATGATCCATTTTGGTTTCAATTTAAATTTATTCCAGTTCAGTTTATCAATAATGCGAATAACTCCATACCCACCCCTTGCACATAGGATGGCCTTTACTTTCGGGTCATCCAGCATTTGTTGAAAATCTTTTGTTCGCTCTTCATCAGTACCTCCATATGTGAAGTCTTTCTTCCCGATTGTATTTCCTACTTCTATTTTAAATCCCCAGCCTTCAAGTCTTTCTGCTGCCGGCTGAATTTCTTCAGCTGAAATATAACCTGCCGGAGAAGTAATACCGACTCTGTCTCCCTGTTTCAGGAATTTTGGAATCAATGGCGATAAAGGGGCATCATCAGTAAATTCATTTGTCAGTTTTCCAAATGAAGGAATAGTAACGGCTGTTGCTAAAGCAGAACTGAGAAAATCTTTCCTGTTCATAATTTTATGTACATTGAAAATAATCATTTTGCTACTAACAATTATTTAAAGATGTATACAAAAAGAATTTTAAACTTGATTTTGTAGACAAATAAACCGCTTTCGTCGCATCATTTATTGCACTCATTGTAATGAGCCGCATTAGTCATTACCTTGCTGCCATGAGTTCAAAGTGGTATTCAAAAAAATGGGTGACTTTAATGTTGCATATAGCAGCATGGCTGATTCTTTTTTCACTTCCTTTCCTGCTGCGCCCATCCATGAATAATAATAGACCGAACTATCAGGACCAGGCTCCGGGAATAATATTCCTGCGATACTTTATCAATGATCTGATTTATGTAGGCTTTTTTTATCTGAATGCAGGTTTACTTATTCCGCAATTGATTAACAGAAGAAAGTACAAAGAATATGGTGTAATAATTGCAACTCTCTTTGTTACGATTTTATTTATTACCTGGCTTATGTTATTTCAGCTCTTGGAACAGAAAGGGTTCAATTTACCGGGACATATATTATTTAATTTTTTCTTTTTTCTTTTTATACTTACAGGAAGTACAGCCTTTCGCCTGATTAAAGACAGGATCCGTACCGACAGAATTGCAAGAGAAAAAGAAACGGAAAATCTTAAAACAGAACTTTCTCTTCTTCGTTCACAAGCCAGTCCGCACTTTATGTTCAATGTGCTTAATAATATGGTAGCATTAGCAAGAAAGAAATCTGATTTGCTCGAGCCCTCTCTTTTAAAGTTTTCCTCACTTATGCGGTACATGCTTTATGAAGCAGATGAAGATAAAGTTTCACTGGAAAAAGAAATTGAATACTTGCAGAGTTATATAGATCTTCAGCAACAACGGTTTGGAAAGAATGTTTGTGTACATGTGGATTTGCAGAAAACCGGTAATAATTATGAAATTGAACCAATGCTGCTTATTCCATTTGTTGAAAACGCATTTAAACATGGAACCGGAATGATAGAAAATGCGAAAATCAACGTAAAACTTATTGTCGAAATGGGAATACTCAATTTATACGTTCAGAACAATTACGATCCTTCCTCTGTTGAAATAAAAGACAAAACTTCGGGAATCGGATTGACCAATGTAAAAAGAAGATTAAATTTATTATATGGTAATCAGCATCAGCTGCTCATTACCCAAAAGGATAATTTGTTTACCGTTTCGCTTCAACTAAATTTAAATTAATGCTGCGCTGTATTGCTGTCGATGATGAGCCGCTGG
This sequence comes from Sphingobacteriales bacterium, assembly GCA_023251235.1. GTDB lineage: Bacteria > Bacteroidota > Bacteroidia > Chitinophagales > Chitinophagaceae > VBAS01. Next base: position 56,291 of record JAHEZE010000003.1, read on the forward strand.
CATTGGAACTGCTGGAAGATAATATCAGCAATTTGCCCTATCTGCAATTGGTGGCTAAATGCAGCAATGCCAAAGAAGCAATAAAGGTGATGCAGGAACAAACAATTGATCTGATCTTTCTTGATATACAAATGCCCGGGCTTACGGGTTTACAGTTTATTCAAAGTCTGAGCACAAGACCTATGATAATACTGGTTACGGCTTATGAAAAATTTGCACTCGAAGGATTTAATCTTGATGTGGTAGATTACCTTGTAAAACCGGTGGCATTGGACCGTTTTGTAAAAGCCTGTAACAAAGCATTGGAATTATTTCAGCTGAAAAACTCCGGCAAAGAAAACAGTAATGAACCGGTACCTGATTATTTTTTTGTAAATGTGGACTACAGTCTGCTTAAAGTGGCATACCCGGATATAAAATATATTGAGGGACTTAAGGATTATATTAAAATTCATTTAAAAAGCAGTTCAAAGCCCATTATTACACGGATGACGATGAAGGCAATAGAAGAACAATTACCCATCAGTCAATTCATAAGAATACATAAATCCTATATTGTGTCAATTGCTTTTATTACCGCCATCCGGAAAAACAGTGTATTTATAGAACAATTGGAATTACCGGTAAGCGAAACTTATCAGGAAGCTTTGATGAAGCTTACCGGAAAATAAAAAAATTGGCTCAGGGATTTCGTCGCAGTTTCTTTTCCTTTCATCGCAATTATATTTTCGCTTTTAAAAACAGCAAATAGTTTTGTTTAAATTAAAAAACAAAAGACTTTTTTATGAAAAAAACAATTTACCTTCTCACTTCATTTGTAATAATTGCAGCATCTGCATTTACAGTCATCAAATCACAGGATTGGAAAGTGAGTGAAGGCTATTCTATCAAATTCAGCAGCAGCGATCCTTCAGGCGAATTCAGCGGGTTGAAAGCAACCATCAGTTTTGATGAAAAGAATTTAGCCACTTCAAAGTTTGAAGCCACCGTTGATGTAGCCACTATCAATACAGGAAATGGGATGAAGAACACCCATGCAAAAAGCGAAAAATGGTTTGATGCAGAAAAATATCCTGTTATAAAATTTACGTCCTCCGCAATTACAAAAACTGTAACAGGCTTTGCTGCAAAAGGTATTTTGGAAATGCACGGTGTACAAAAAGAATTCACCCTGCCTTTCACCTTTGTAAATAATGTATTTACTTCCGCATTTGATATTAACAGGCTTGACTATAATATCAATTCAACCGAACCGGCACATGGTGCGGCCACCTTGCACGTTGATATTAAAGTTCCGGTTACAAAACCATAAACCTTTATGGGAAAGAATATTTTTTTACAGGGAATTTTTGCAGGCATTATTTCAGCATTGGCCTGCATTATTTACAACAAAATTTATTTCTTTGCTACTGAAGCAGATTTTTCAAAAGTACTGAACACCACAACAATGATTGGTATTAACATTGGAGCAGGTTTGCTGGCAGCCATCGGTTTCTGGCTGCTGAATAAATGGTTTAAAAAAAGTGGTGAAATCATTTTTAATTTTGCTTTTACTATTCTATCATTTGCAAGCATTGCCATTCCTATTTCCATTTCCTTGCCATTGGATATAAAATTTCCTGAACTTTTTCCCGGCCTTAGTATTCCTATGCATTTTTTCCCTGCACTTGCCTGGTATACCATTCATCCTTTATTTATGAAAAAAAACTAATTTTGAGGAATCAAAAATTTATCATTCACAAAAATTATTAAAATGAAATTTAGAAATTATGTTCTTCCAATCATAGCTGTATTGTTCAGCCTGTCATCTGTAAATGCACAAACAGTTGATGAAATTATTGACAAATACATTGAAGCCATTGGTGGAAAAGAAAAACTCAGCCAGGTGAAATCGCTGACATTAGAAAATTCCATGGAAGTAATGGGCAACCAGGCTCCGGTAACAGAATACCTGCTGGATGGTAAAGGTTATAAAAGTATATCAGAATTTAATGGTATGAAGATTATTAACTGCTATAACGACAAAGCCGGCTGGTCAGTAAATCCAATGGCAGGCGGCTCCGATGCACAAGCCATGCCTGACGGAATGTATAATGCAGGTAAAGATCAGATTTATGTTGGCGGCGCTCTGCTGGATTATGCTGCAAAAGGATATAAAGTGGAATTGATGGGAAAAGAAGGAGATGGCTATAAGATTAAAGTAAGCAATGGAAGCAATGAATCATTTTACTTTATAGATGCTACCACTTATTATATAAATAAATCTATTGTCAAGAGTGAAATGATGGGTCAGCCTGTAGATGTGACCACTACCTTTTCCGATTATAAAAAAACAGATTTTGGTATAGTACTGGCTTACACAAAAAATACAGATTTGGGCATGTTCCAATTAGCTTCTAAAACAACCAAAGTGGAAGCGAATAAAGAAATAGATCCCAAAATTTTTGATATACCCAAATAAAACATTCCCTAACTAACTTTCATAAAGCGGGTACCATTGGTACCCGCTTTTTTTCCGCTAATCATGCCGATAAATATTCGTCGCTGTATTTTACCCGCTTGTCTCATTTACCCTTCCCGGCTAACTACCTGTTAATAGATTTGTACCAGATTTACAAAATAAAAAATATGAAAAAGATAGTTCTACTAACAGCTCTGGTAATATTGACAGCAATCACTATGCAGGCACAGTTTCCAATGGGTGGAAATGGCAAGCCGGGACAGCAAGCTCCCAATATGGGACACATTTACGGTAAGATCACTGACAGTACTGGTCTTGCTATCAATGGCGCATCTGTTTTATTACTGCAAAGCCGTTTTGATACAGTTACTAAAAAAAGAAAAGAAATTTTACTGAAAGGAATAACCACTAAAAGCAATGGTGAATTCAGCTTTGCTGATTTACCCATGTTTGGCCAGATGAAATTAAAAATATCAGCCACCGGTTTTATAGCCATTGATCAGACAGTTGCTTTCCAGATGAAAATGGATGCAAGTGCCCCAAGACCCAACAGCTCAGATCCTATGCAGGCAATGGCAGCTATGAGCAGTATGATGAATGCTTTCGATAAAGATCTTGGTAATATTAAAATGAATATAGACGCAAAGCAACTGCAAGGTGTAACTGTAACGGCAAGTAAACCCACCATGAAACTTGATATTGACAAAAAAGTTTTTAATGTAGAAAAAAATATTGTGAGTGCCGGTGGAACCGCTGTGGATGTAATGCGTAATGTGCCTTCCGTACTGGTAGATATTGATGGAAACGTTACACTGAGAAATGCGGCTCCCCAACTTTATATTGATGGCCGCCCCACTACACTTTCTCTTGACCAGATACCAGCTGATGCTATTGAAAGTGTAGAAGTAATCACTAACCCTTCCGCCAAGTATGATGCTTCCGGCGGTAATGCCGGAATATTGAATATCGTTTTAAAGAAAAATAAAAAGAACGGATTCAATGGTAACCTGCGTGCCGGAGTTGACAAACGTGGCGCCGTAAATGGCGGTGGTGATTTCAACTTTCGTCAGAATAAAATAAATTTTTCTGCCAGCACCATGATCAACCAGAACAAATCAAGATCAACCGGTACTACGGACAGGCTTAATTTATTTAACAGCCCTTTGACTTCTATTCTTCAAAATAATTATAACAGAACATCAGGCCAGTTCATATTCGCCCGTGTGGGTCTGGATTATTTTATGACTAACCGTACCACATTGTCTATTGGAGCTATCAGGGTGCATGGCCAATTTGATCCAAGAGAATCAATAAATATTTTCACCGATAGTTTATTCAACAGCGGAAAAGTGAGTAACTACAGTGAAAGGCTTTCCACAGGTACAAGAGAGTTTAATGCAAAAGGAATGACGGCAGGAATAAAACATCTTTTTCCTAAAGAAGGAGAAGAGCTGACCGCTGACCTGAATTTTTTCTCTGGAAAAAATGGCGGCGATAATACCTACACCACTAATTATTATAATACAGCAGGTGGAATAAAAACAGGATTATACCAACAGCAATTACTAAACAGCGGCACAAACCGGTTTCTGACTTTACAAACCGACTTTGTGAAGCCATTTAAAAAAATAAAATTAGAAACAGGATTAAGAGCACAGCTTCGCAAACTGAGTAGTATCAACGATAACTATATTTATAATTCATTTATCGGGAAATATGAATTGATTCCTTCTGCCACCAGTAATTATAAAAACAAAGACAACGTGTATGCAGCCTATGTTTCTATAACCGGAAGTGCAAAGAATTTTGGATATAAACTGGGATTAAGATCAGAAAGTTCACAGTACAATGGAACATTACTGGGCAACAACAATAAGTTCAGCAACAACTATCCTATAAGTTTGTTCCCTTCTGTTTTTCTTAGCCAAAAGCTTAAAGCCAAACAGGAATTGCAGATGAGTGTTACCCGTCGTATCAACCGCCCCAACTTTTTCCAGGTAATTCCTTATGTTGATTATACGGACAACCTGAATATCACCAAAGGCAACCCGAATCTGAAACCTGAGTTTACCCAATCGTATGAATTTTCTTATTTAAAAACTTTCAAAGGAAATAATACTTTTCTTGCATCAGCATATTTTAAAAAGACAACAGACCTGATCACCCGCTACCAGGATAAGGGAAAACATCCCCTTACCGGCCAGGATATTTTAATCAATACATTTATCAATGCCAACTCCAGCCAGGCTTATGGCGCCGAGTTTACATCAGTAAATACTTTGAAAAAATGGTGGGACATCAGTACAAACGTCAACCTGTATAATTCAAAAATCAATACATCAAACATTACCAATGCAACGCAGAATGCTATGTGGAGCTGGTTTGGAAAATTCAATAGTAATTTCAAATTGCCTGCAAAATTCACCACACAGCTTACAGCAACTTACCAGTCAAAAACAAATTTACCGGTGAACCAGGGTGGTGGTTTTATGGGACCTCCTATGGGTGCAGCACAGAGTGCATCACAGGGTTATATCAAACCAAGCTATGGATTTGATCTGGCTTTTAAAAAGAGTTTCCTGAAAAATGATGCAGGTTCTGTATCGCTCAGTGTAAATGATATTTTCAAAACAAGAAGATCTCAACAATATTCTTACAGCGAATATTTTACTCAGACATACAGCAGGCTAAGGGACCCGCAAATGTTCCGCCTGAATTTTACATATAGGTTTGGTAAAATGGATATGTCCTTATTTAAAAGAAAGAATATGAAAGCGGATATGTCCGGAGCAACAGAAGGCATGCAGCAATAAATATATTTATAACAGGGTATTTGTATGAGTACCCTGTTGATTTTTTTGAATATAAATAGAAAAGAGAAGATAAATCTTTAATTTTCTGATTCAAATATTGTCAGTGGATTCTTTGCAAAAAGCAATTTCAGACATTTCGCCTCTTTCTGCTGAAAGCATGAAAATGTTTTGTTCAGCATGGAAGAATTGGCAAGTTCCAAAAAATTATTTCTTATTAAAAGAAAATACTGTTTCAGATTATATTTATTTCATTAGAAAAGGAATTGTACGGATTTATTATTTTAAAAATGAAAAAGAGGTTACTGAATGGATTGCCCTGGATGAACAGTTCTTTCTTTCTATTACCAGTTTTTTTCAGCGAAAACCAAGTCATCTGATTATCCAGACTATTGAACCCTCGGATGTATATGGCATTTATCATAATACCCTGATGGCGCTGGCTGATCAGTATCATGATGTAGAAAGATTGTTGCGAAAAATGGTAACACTGTCGCTTATTTTTTCGCAGGAGAGAATGGATAGAATACAATTTGAGTCCGCCCAGCACCGGTATGAAAAGTTGTTGCAAACAACGCCGGAAATTATACGGCGGGTGCCACTTACTTATATCGCTTCCTTTCTTGGCATTACACTGGAAACATTGAGCCGGATAAGATCGCATAAATAGTGGTGCAAAAAAATTACCTTACTATTTGACAAAAGTCAACTCAAAATAAATTTTTCGAACAGAACTTTACGCACCTTAAAACAAAAGCAATATGAAACCTCTTCTATTTTCTATCTTCTCATTTCTTTTTATCACATCAGGATTTACTCAAACCAATAAAGCAAAAGACCTGGTGAGTAAAATGACGCTGGAAGAAAAAGCCAGCCTGGTAACGGGTATGGGCATGAATATTCCGGGTCTTGTTCAAAGTAATGGACCCACAATAGGACAAACGATGGACAAAGTGCCTGGCGCTGCCGGTACTACTTTTGCCATTCAGCGATTGGGTCTTCCCAATACCGTTGTTTCTGATGGTCCTGCTGGTTTAAGAATAGAGCCATTCCGCAATAAAGACAGTTCAAAATCTTATTATGCTACCGCTTGGCCCGTGGCAACACTCCTTGCTTCCACATGGGATACTAAAATTGTAAAACAAGTTGGTATTGCAATGGGCAATGAAGTAAAAGAATATGGTATTGATGTAATACTTGGTCCCGGGTTAAATATTCACCGCAATCCATTAGGCGGAAGAAATTTTGAATACTATTCTGAAGATCCTTATGTGACAGGAAAAATAACAGCGGCCATGGTAAATGGAATTGAATCCAATGACGTAGGTACTTCCATTAAACACTTTGCCGCCAACAACCAGGAAAAAAACAGGAACACTGTAAATACAATTGTAAGTGAAAGAGCATTGAGAGAAATTTATTTAAGAGGATTTGAAATTGCAATAAAAGAATCCCAACCCTGGACAGTTATGAGTTCTTATAATAAAATCAACGGGCCTTTTACTTCCGAAAGTCATGATTTGCTTACCACCATTTTAAGAAAAGAATGGGGTTTTAAAGGTATGGTGATGACAGATTGGTTTGGTGGTAAAGATGCTGTGGCGCAAATGAAAGCTGGTAATGACTTGCTGATGCCCGGTACCCCTGCACAAAGCAAAGCTATTTTGGAAGCCGTAAACAATGGAACTCTGGATGTAAAAGTGCTGGATGAAAATGCTGAACGTATTGTAAATTATATTCTGGGAACACAAGCATTCAAAAACTATAAATTCAGTAACAAACCAGATTTGAAAGCTCATGCAGTGATTGCCCGTGCGGCAGCGGCTGATGGCATGGTATTACTGAAAAATGAAAACACTACTTTGCCTTTTTCAAAAAATTTAAAGAGCGTTGCAACATTTGGAAACACTTCATTTGATATTATTTCCGGCGGTACCGGCAGTGGAGATGTGAATGAAGCCTATACTATTTCATTAGTGCAGGGATTATCCAATGCAGGTTATAATGTAGATGATGAAATAAAGAATTCTTATTCATCATATCTTAATGATTATAAAACCAAGCATCCGAAAAAAGGATTTTTCCAGGAGTTCATGAACCCGACACCCCCTGCCCCTGAATTTACAGTTGAAAAAAGTTTGCTGGCAAAAAAATCTGGTGAAACTGATGTAGCATTAATTACAATTGGAAGAAACGCCGGAGAAGGTGCGGACAGAAAAGTAGATAATGATTTTAACCTGAGTAATGCTGAAAAAGAATTGATCAAAAATGTGTCTGATGCCTATCATGCAAAAAATAAAAAAGTGGTGGTGGTTTTAAATATTGGTGGGGTAATAGAAACTACAAGCTGGAGAGATAATGTGGATGCTATTTTATTAGCATGGCAGCCCGGTCTTGAAGCAGGTAATGCTATTGCAGATGTATTGAGTGGAAAAGTAAATCCTTCAGGTAAGCTGGCATCAACTTTCCCAATGAAATATGAAGATGTACCATCAGCAAAAAGTTTTCCGGGCATTGAATTTCCTGAGAAAGCAACAACCGGAAATTTTGGAATGAGATTGGTTCCTGCTGAAGTAACTTATGAAGAAGGCGTTTATGTGGGTTATCGTTATTACAATACTTTTAATGTGAAACCATCTTATGAATTTGGCTATGGTCTTTCTTATACCGGCTTTAAGTATGGTAACATCGCTTTAAGTTCTAAAGCATTTGATAAAAAAATTACCGCAACTATTACCATCACTAATACAGGTAAGATTGCAGGTAAAGAAGCAGTTCAATTATATATCTCTGCTCCTGCTGGTAAATTGGATAAGCCAACAGAAGAATTAAAAGGATTTGCAAAAACTGGTTTGCTGCAGCCGGGGCAATCAGAAAAAATAACTTTTACAATTACTCCAGATCAGCTTGCATCTTTTAATACAGATGCTACTTCATGGATTGCTGATGCCGGAACTTATATTGTTAAAGTTGGTGCTTCTTCCACCAACATAAAACAAACTGGAAGTTTTTCATTGGCAAAAGATCTGGTGACTGAAAAATGCAATAAGGTATTGGTGCCAGAGGTTAGTATTAACGAATTGAAAAAATAACTACTTAATAAAAACCCTCTGACAAAACAGAGGCTTTTTATTTGAATAAGTTTGAATATTTTTAATGAACTAAACGATTACAATATGAAAAAGCAATTTGTTCTATTTCTTTTAAGTTTAATTATTCTCACTAAAGTTAATGCACAGCATAATGATGAGAATTCATTGCCACAGGTAAAAACTGCTAATGGCATTCTTGAAGGATCAAGTGAATCCGGTATCAATGTTTTCAGAGGAGTACCTTTTGCTGCCCCTCCTGTTGGTGATCTGCGCTGGAAAGAACCACAACCAGTAAAAAATTGGAGCGGTGTTCGCAAAGCATTTCATTTTGGCCCCAAGGCAATGCAATTACCCATTTTTGGCGATATGAATTTCAGAGCAAACGGAACCAATGAAGATTGCTTGTACCTGAATGTATGGACACCATCAAAAAACGGAAAAGATAAACTTCCTGTACTTGTATATTTCTATGGCGGTGGTTTTATGGCTGGTGATGGATCTGAACCACGTTATGATGGAGAGAGCATGGCTCGCAGGGGTATTGTAAGTGTTACGGTGAATTACAGGTTAGGCGTGTTTGGTTTATTCTCAAATCCTGAATTGACAAAAGAATCTCCGCATCATGCATCCGGTAATTATGGTTTATTGGATCAAAGCGCCGCATTGCAATGGGTGCAAAAAAATATTGCAGCCTTTGGTGGTGATCCAAAAAAAGTAACCATTGCCGGTGAATCAGCCGGATCGTTTTCCGTATCTGCACAAATGGCTTCTCCATTATCCAGAAATATTATTGCCGGCGCCATTGGCGAAAGTGGTTCTTTATTAGGCAATCCAACTGCAACCTTAAAAGAAGCAGAAAAAGCAGGTACTGACTGGGCAAAGTCAATCAATAAAAATTCTCTTGCTGAACTTCGTGCAATGAATGCAGATGATCTGCTGAAAGCAACTTCAAAAGCAGGCTTCGGAGCTTTCCCTTTTTGCATTGATGGTTATTTTTTCCCAAAATCTCCTTCTGAAATATTTGAAAAAGGTGAACAGGCACATGTGCCATTGCTTGTTGGTTGGAACTCTCAGGAAATGGTTTACCAAATGATTTTAGGTGGTGATAAACCAACACTTGAAAATTACAATAAAGCAGTTCAAAAACTTTATGGTGATAAGGCAACCGACATAATGAAAGTTTATACTGCATCAACTGATGAAGAAGCTGAACAAACCGCAACAGAACTGGCAAGTGACAGGTTTATTGGTTTCAGCACCTGGAGATGGAGTGATCTGCAAAGTAAAACAGGAGGCAAACCCGTGTATCGTTATTTATATTCTCGTTCCCGCCCCGCTATGCGTGCCGAAATGGGTAATGCAACAGCAAATCTTGCAGGAGGTGTAACAAAAGATACAACAGGCAAAGCACCAAAAGCTCCTTTACCTAAGGGTGCCGTTCATTCTGCCGAAATAGAATATGCCTTGGGCAATCTTTCAACAAACAGAGTGTATGATTGGCAACCGGAAGATTTTAAAGTTTCAGATATCATGCAAACATATTTTGCAAACTTTATTAAAACAGGCAATCCTAATGGATTGACGGTACCTGAATGGTCGCCTGTAGCAAGTAATAAAGCAGCACAGGTAATGTTTATTAATGCAGATACAAAACAGGCAACAGAAAAAACCCGTAATCGATATTTGTTGCTTGAGAAGCAAATGAAAAATTAAAATTTTTATCAAAGAAAATACCTATTACAGCAGGCTATTCATATTTTATCAAAATACTTTTTATGTGTAAACGATTATTTACTTTAGTATTTGCATTATTGACCGTCTTTATTTCACAAGCCCAGCAAAAAGTAATTCAGTTATACGATGGTCCTGCTCCTGGTTCTGAAAACTGGAACTGGAATGAAGGAGAAAATGATAAAAATCTTTTCCAGACAAAAGTTGTTTACAATGTTACTAAACCCACACTCAGTGTTTTTTTGCCTGATGAATCTGTTGCAACCGGGGCCGCAGTTATAATTGCACCGGGCGGTGGTTTTCATACTTTGTCAATCAACAGCGAAGGAAATGATGTGGCTAATTGGTTGGTGAAAAAAGGCGTTACTTGTTTTGTTTTAAAGTATCGTCTTGTACACAGCCTTACGGAAGATCCCGTTGGTGAGTTAATGGCTCAGATGGGCAAAAAAGAATTTGATGAACAGAATGCAAAAGTGATTCCCTTAGCAATCAGTGATGCAAGAATAGCTATAACCTGGGTACGCAATCATGCTGCTGAATATAAAATTTCAACTGATCGTATCGGCATTATTGGATTTTCAGCCGGAGGAACTGTAACTGCTAGTACAGCGTTCGGGTATACAAAAGAAAACAAGCCTGATTTTGTTGCACCCATATATCCCTTCTTTCCTGCATCTATGTATGGTGATATACCAATTGATGCGCCGCCGATGTTTATTACAACTGCCAGCGATGATCAACTCGGTCTTGCACCACACAGTATTGATTTGTATAATAAATGGCTCAGCTCAAAACACTCTGTCGAATTGCACATGTATGCCAAAGGAGGACATGGTTTTGGAATGCGTAAACAAAATTTGCCAACTGATAACTGGATTGATCGTTTTGGTGATTGGCTCGGAGTACAAGGTTTTTTAAAAAAATAAGAGCCGGGACGTTTAAAGCGGCCTGAATCTTCTACTGAAAATTAAATAAGGGTCGGGACGCTCAATGCGGCCTGACCCTTTCAAATAAAAAAGATTAATTATCTTCAAATTAATTTATCATTTATGTCTGAAAAAACATTTCTTAACCAGGTAGCAATTGTAACCGGCGCCGGCCAGGGCATTGGCTTTGAAATTTGCAGGAAACTGGCTTTACAAGGGGCATCTGTTTTATTAAATGATATTGATGACAAACTCACCTCTTCTGCAGCAGATAAAATAAAAACCGAAGGTGGAAATTGTACCGGGATGACCGGGGATGCAGGAGATATTTCTTTTATCAATGAGATGGTAAAAAAAACAGTTAGTGATTTTGGCCAATTAAATATTGTTATTGCCAATGCAGGCATTACTTTGTTTGCCGACTTTTTTGATTACACTCCTGATTCATTTAATAAAGTAATGCAGTTGAATCTTGCCGGAAGTTTTTTTCTTGCACAATCAGCAGCCAAACAGATGAAAAAACAGGGAACGGGAGGAAGTATTTTATTTATGTCCTCAGTAGTGGGCCACCAGGCACATAAAAATCTTGCTGCCTATGCTATAACCAAAGCGGGTCTTGAAATGCTGGCTAAAAATTTAGTGATAGAACTTTCTCCTTATCAAATTACAATTAATGCAATAGCTCCCGGCGCTACATTAACAGAAAGAACTTTGGATGATAAAGAGTATGAAAAAACATGGAGCCGTATCACTCCAATCGGAAGACCTGCTACAACAACCGATATTGCCAACGCTGCTTTGTTTCTTGTATCTCCTGCAGCAAAAAATATTACCGGCCAAAGTTTGATTATTGATGGTGGATGGACATCAGTAAGTCCTTCACCTTATTAAAATCCTGAGCCTGCCGAAGGATTATTTACTCCAGGCCTTTCTTAAAAAATTTATCCAGTTGATATGCATGATATTTTCAACATCAACATTCGAATAACCTCGTTTAAGAAGTAGTGAAGGGATTTTTTGAAGATCGGCAATTGTATCTACATCATAAGGAGATTGTTCCTTTCCATAAGCTCCATCCAAATCAGTACCCATACCAACATGAAGCGCATTACCTGCTAACTGGCAGATATGATCAATAT
>JAHEZE010000034.1 GCA_023251235.1 Sphingobacteriales bacterium
AAATTTTTATTTTATTCTTGCCAGAAAAGGAAAGTTAATGTTCAGAATAAAAGTTAATAAAATAACAAGTCATACTTCATTGAACGAATTTAACCTAATATCAAAGAAAATCTCTGATATCCTTTAAACAGTATTACGCCATTGTTGGTGTTCAAATTTTTTTACCCCTCAAGAATAAGAATTCTCACCAACAACTCAATCATAGTAAGTTTTCTTAAATCAGTGTTGTTGGTGCAGCAAACCATACTAAAAAGACTCTGTCGATTGAACAGAAACAACGGGGCAAAAAGCAGACATTCAAATTCTCTGAAGATTCATTATACAAAAGTTATTTATTTTAACTTCGGTTGCAAATGACAACACGCAACGGCCCAAAAATTTAATTACTTAATAAATGATCATGAATTTAACCTGCTTTAAAAAAGGCAACAACTCTTTTTGGATATCCTATTTGTTATGTCTTGTACTTTTCAATAGTTGTGCTACACGACCGCCACATGAAACCGGGACTTTTAATATACCAGATTTAGTAGAACTGGTGAAACTTGATACATCCTTCCATTTAGATATCAGGTATGCTACAAACAATAATCTGGTAGGCAAGCCGGTTTATAAAGAAGCCAGGGCATTTCTGCAACGACCGGCTGCCGAAGCTTTAGTGAATGTGGGTAAAGAATTAAAACCGCTTGGCTATGGCCTACTCATATTTGATGGTTACCGTCCATGGAAGGTTACCAAAACCTTTTGGGATATGACTTCAAAAGAAAATAAAAAATTTGTGGCTGATCCAAAAATTGGTTCCAAGCATAACAGAGGTTGTGCTATAGATTTAAGTCTTTACGAAATTGCTACCGGAAAAGAAGTTCAAATGACAGGCGTATATGATGAAATGAGTGAACGATCTTATCCTTACTATACAGGTGGCACGGAAATACAACGTAAAATGAGAGATCTTCTGAGAACAAAAATGGAAGCAAATGGTTTTACAGTTTATGATTATGAATGGTGGCATTTCGACTACAAAGACTGGAAGACTTATCGTGTTGAAAATATTCCGTTTTCCAAGATTAGATAAACAGTGGGAGATGATCTTTTGGGTAATAACTGTTTAGGAAAATTAAAATTGATTATTTTATTTTTAACAAAAAAATGGAGTTCGCGTAAAATAAAAATTTGTTCGCCGGAGTTTGTACACTAAATGAATACATAAATTATTTAATTTAAAACTAAGAGTAAGATAACAGCGAGAGAAAGTATTAAAATTAAACTACATGAAAGTAAGATTAGAAATTATTATTATCTGCGCAGTTCTTTTATCCTGCGGAGTAAAAACTCAAAATGAGGAACCCCGGCAAACAGCAATACCGATAGTTGGCACCTGGAAGCTTATTTCCGGCACCACTATTGAAAAGGGTGATACTATCGTTACTGATTACCAAAAAAATCTGTCTTTTATTAAAATTATTAATGATACGCATTTTGCCTTTTTAAAACATGACCTGACTAAAGGAAAGGACTCTTCTGCTTCTTTTAGTTCGGGGGGAGGTAGTTATTCACTTGAGGATAGTATATACACCGAGCATTTAGAATATTGCAGTGATAGGGAATGGGAAGGCAATGATTTTACATTTACAGTTACAATAAAGAATGATACGCTGATTCAAAGCGGAATTGAAAAAGTTGAAAATACCGGAATAAACAGATTGAATATCGAAATGTATACCAGGCTGAAAAAATAACTTATTTCAAAATCGTTATTTACACCGCTGTTGATGTTGCCCAGGCATTGTTTGTTGGCCTCACCAACAGTCGAAATTAAACCTGCATAGATTATTTTTATGTTTCATCCGACTGATATCTTTTGCGAAACACTTCGCTAAACAAATAACTCCTAAGGAGTGAAATTTATATAATGCATAAGTGAGCAAGAAACAAAAACCCCGAAGGGGTGGCAGTAACCAACAACAATAATATCACCCCTTCGGGGTTCATCTATCATCTTTATGGATTTCTATAATTATTATATCCGTTCTGGACTTATTTCTTCTTTACCCAAAATTCATCTTTCCATTCTGTGTCGCAGTAAGGTTCACTGGCAAGTTGCTGATAAATCAAAAGGAGATGTTCAGGGCTGATTGTTTCTTCAGCATATTTAAAAAGCTGTCTTTCTTCAAAACGGATATGATCATTAATAAAGTCTGCCAGTAATTTTAAAGAATATTTATCCGGTTCTTCATCCAGTGCTAAAACAAGATTTCGTATATGAGTATGTTCATTGATCATCCGCTTTACCAAATCATTGTCAGCCGGTAAATATTGGATCAGTACTTTTTCTTCATCTTTAAAATGCGGTTTGATATGATTGGCCCAATACCATCGGGCATAATTACACATCACATGTACGTCAGCGCCAATTTCCAGCCCTTGTCGAATTTTCCATACAAACAAAAGTCCATCGTGATGTTCACGGCTCAACGGCGCCAGTTCTTTACTTCTCTTGATAGGTTGGTTTTCTTCCATATAGTAAAATTAGCAAGAAGCATTTTATACGTGGGGTGATATTTTACAATATTCCTGATGACTTTTATCAGAGCAATAGCCCACAGAGTTTCGCAGAGGAAAAGAGTATTACAGAGACTCTCTGCGGTCTGAAATAAAAAGTAAAATAGAATTGCTGAAGTAAAAGAGTGCGACCTGCCTTCACCGAAATGGCTACGTACAGGCGTAACAGCAGTTCATTAGAATTACAAAAGCTGGAAAAATACTCCTACGCCAAGGCTTCGGAGTACACGAAAAATAAAAATCTTAATAAAATTTTATTTCCAATTATTTCTTTTCACAGTTGTTAATAATTAATTTTAGGAAGTGATTGATATAAGTCTTTATTTTAATAACAGATGGGTGAATTCATTGTAATCATACAATGAAAGTGAAAAAAATCCGGCAAGTACCCTCTGCCGGGATTAATGAAAATAAAAACTGAAGCGCATTGACAGAAACGATCATCAACCTCGAAACCGTAAACCCTATTGAGTTCTTCGGTGTCAACAATGGCAAACTGGACATTCTGAAAAAAAAATTTCCTCTTCTTAAAGTTCTCTCACGGGGTACACAACTTAAACTCAGCGGAGCACCCGAGCAGGTAAGCTCTGCCAAAGAAAAAATTGAACTCATTGTGCAGTACCTGGAACGTAACGGGCACATGAGTGAAAATTATTTTGAACAGATTCTCGGTGGCGATGATGCCGAAACGGTTGACAATTTTGTAGACCGAAATCCCAATGACATCTTAGTGTTTGGCCCTAATGGAAAAAGTGTTCGTGCCCGGACGGCCAACCAGAAGCGCCTGGTACAAATGGCAGAAAAAAATGATATTGTATTTGCCATTGGACCTGCCGGTACAGGAAAAACGTATACGGCAGTAGCTCTTGCTGTAAGAGCATTAAAAAATAAAGCCGTTAAAAAAATAATTCTTACCCGTCCCGCTGTTGAAGCTGGTGAAAATCTTGGTTTTCTTCCCGGAGATCTGAAAGAAAAGATTGATCCCTATCTGCGTCCTTTGTACGATGCGCTGGATGATATGATACCGGCTGATAAATTGGGTTATTATATGAGTACCCGGACTATTGAAATTGCACCGCTTGCTTATATGCGTGGACGTACTCTTGATAATGCATTTATCATTTTAGATGAGGCACAGAACTCCACCGACCTGCAATTGAAAATGTTTCTGACAAGGATCGGCTCCAGTGCAAAAGCTATCATCACCGGCGATGTTACCCAGGTGGATCTTCCCCGCAACCAGCGAAGCGGGTTACAGAAAGCGGCCCGCATTCTGCAAAATATTGATGGCATTGCTCATATTGAATTGGACGAAGACGATGTGGTACGTCACCGGCTGGTAAAACATATCTTAAGAGCTTACGATAAAGAAAGGAAGGAAGAAGAAGCAAAGGGGGATCATTAAAATTATGTAGCCAGCTTTGGTAATACTATTTATCGTCTCTTGCGTCGCACACTTGTACTTAATTAATTCTACTGAGCAACCCATCCTCGTTCGTTTTAACTTGCAACTATTCCCAATCTGCCCCCTCCTTTGGAGGGGCAGTCGTGGGTTATTTTTTCCTTACATTGCATTAATGAAAAACTTTCTGACAATATCTTCCTTCCTGTTTTTGACTTTATACAGCTGCAACAATTCAGATCAGCCAGCCTCAACTGACTCGGAAAACGATGTGGATGCAGCAAGAAATTTTATCCGTGCTGCTTTAGATGGCGATTATAAAAAAGCAAAAAACTTTGTACTTGACGATAGTACCAACAAACAATCACTGGATTTATACGAATGGAATTATAATAGCAATATGAGTGCTGAGGATAAAAAAGCCTATAAAGCAGCCAGCATTCATTTACTTGAAACAAGACAGTTGAATGATTCCGTAACCATTGTACAATATTCCAATTCATATAAAGACAAAAAAGATTCATTGAGGATTCTCCGCCTTGGCGGTAAATGGCTTGTTGACCTGAATTTCACATTTCAAAAAACTGATCCCATTTCGAAATGATAAAAAATATCCTGATGGTGGGGCTGGGCGGCAGCCTCGGTAGTATGCTCCGTTATCTTTGCCAGCGATGGGTGTATCAGTTTTACCCTCATCCATTTCCCTGGGGAACATTTCTTGTGAATATTGCAGGATGTTTTCTTATCGGGGTTTTTTATTCTATTTCAGAGAAATCAAATTTACTTACACTTGAATGGCGGCTTTTACTCACCGCTGGTTTTTGCGGAGGTTTTACTACTTTTTCCGCTTTTGCTTTTGAGAATCTGACATTACTTAGAAGTGGAGATATCATTTATTTCATTCTATATACACTGGCAAGTGTGATATTGGGGATAGCCGCAGTAATAGCCGGTACTGCATTTATTAAAATATTATAATCATGGAACTTCTTGGTCAAGCAAAGTTGTTGAGAATTTTTTCGGGGGAAAGTGACCGCATCGGTCACCAACCTCTTTATGAAGCCATCCTGTTATCTGCACGTGAAAATGGCCTGGCGGGTGGTACAGTATTAAAAGGGATTATGTCCTATGGAGCCAGCAGCCATATCCACCTTGCAAGGCTTATTGATCTGTCGGAAGACCTCCCGGTAGTAATTGAAATCGTTGACAGGGCAGAAAAAATTGATGCTTTTCTTCCTATGGTAAATGACCTTTTTGAAAAATGCGGTAAAGGCGGATTAATTACAGTTGAAAAAGTGGAAGTGCTATATTACAAACCGAAAAACAAAAAGTAAAAGCAGACGTGGCTTAATAATTAAATTAAAAACCTCTCCGAAGGAGTCCTTCGGACAAACTTTAAATATGCTTACTGTTCACCACCCCTGGCATGGCGTTCATTATGGCAGTAAAGCCCCTGAAGTGGTAAATGCCGTGATTGAAATACCTCAAGGAAGCCGTGCAAAATATGAAGTGGATAAAGAAACCGGATTGCTGAAGCTGGATCGTGTTATTTATTCTTCCTTTCACTACCCTGTCAACTACGGTTTTATTCCGCAAACTCTCGGGCAGGATAATGATCCGCTGGATATTTTAGTCATCTGTTCTCAATCCATACAATCACTTTGCCTTGTACAGGCAAATGTCATTGGCAATATGCAGATGATTGACCAGGGCCAGGTGGATGATAAAATAATTGCGGTAGCTGCTCATGATCCATCGGTGAACCATATTAAAAGTATTGAAGAAATGCCTCCTCATTTTATGGCTGAACTCAGAAATTTCTTTGAACAATACAAAGTACTGGAAAATAAAAAAGTAGAGATTGATAATTTCCAGGATAAAGTAACTGCCATGAAAATTATTACTGATGCTATCAAATTTTATACCATTAAATTCAGGAATAAAGCATCAGCAGGCTAAAAAGATGTAAGTAGATTTATGCAACTCAAACAAAACATACAACAAAAAATGGCAACACAAATTATTATAACTGTATTGATCATTGGTTTAGCAGCAGGCATGCTCAGCGGCCTGATAGGTGTGGGTGGTGGTATCATCATGGTACCGGCATTGGTATTTTTTTTAAATTATACCCAGCACCAGGCTCAGGGCACCTCATTAGGAGTACTTACTTTACCGGTAGTAATAATTGCTTCTGTTTATTATTATCAACAGTGCCAGAAAGCCGGCACACCAATGGACCTGAGAGTAATAGGATTACTGGCAATCGGTTTTGTTGCAGGCGCCTACTTTGGAAGCAAGCTGGCTTTAACATTAAATACCACCGTGCTAAAAAAAATATTTGCTTTGGTGCTTTTTTACACAGCTTTCAAAATGCTTGACTGGGATGCATTGATTATTAAATGGGTGAAAGGAATTTTTTAATGAAAAGGATTACTTTACCAATTTTTTTATTAATTTTTTGCAGCTTTATGAAGGCTCAGAATCCCCTGCAGCCGGTTTTAAAAAATTACTTCCGCACTCACCCATTTAATATGCTTTTCAGCAGTTTCATTGCTTCTCTTCAGCAGGATCCCTGGTTTACTATTGAAAACTATAATCGGCGGACAGACTCAACCTTCTTTTTTTTAAGCGGTACATATAAAAATTTTAATCCTTTTCATTATCAGACGGCTGAAGTAAGACTGATAATATCTGAAAGCGAATTAGAATATTCAGATTCATTAAAAACTGTAGATACGGTAATAATAATTCAAATGATGGGTATCACTGATACTGGTGTTGTCAAAAAAAAACAGGTGATAAAAGAGTTTCAACGATTTCATAATAACCATGGTGAGAGATTCTGGAAGAACGATTACAAGAATGTTGATCTGCATGGTGAAACGATAGCAGAAGTTTTTAATTATTTCATTTATCCATTCTCGGTTTCCCCCTTCGCAATTGCATGGGGACGGTTGCCTGACACATATCAATACACATTTACGATTACCCTGAGGTGTAAAATAAAAGAGAATGCTGCCGACCTTATTATTCCGCCTGGTAATTAAATTGATAAGTTTGTGAAAAAAATTAAGTACTGCATCATAGAATTTGTAATAGGTTAATTTCAATAAGTGAATCCCTCCCGATATCAACATATTACTGACCACCAACTTCTTGAAAATTTTTATTCTGAGCATGATAACCAATGGCTGGGCATCCTGTTGCAGCGCTACACTCTTCTGCTATTGGGGGTATGTATGAAATATCTCAGAGATGAAGAGCTTGCAAAAGACAGTGTACAACAGATCTTCCTTAAAATAATAATGGAACTGCAGAAATATAAAGTGGAGTATTTCAAAAGCTGGATATACATGGTGGCAAAAAATTATTGTCTGATGCAACTCCGGGATAAACCGGGGAATAATTTTGTGGAAATAAATGAAAAATTATCTGCTTATGATGAAGTAATGGACAAGAATAAATTAATTGAAACTGAAAAAACTTATGAACTAATGGCTGTTGCTCTTAATGAGCTTAATCCTGAGCAGCAACAATGTGTAACTTTGTTTTATCTGGAGAAAAATAGTTATCAGGAGATAAGTGAAAAGACCGGTTTTACCCTGATGCAGATAAAAAGCCATATTCAGAACGGGAAACGAAATCTCAGGATTCTTATTGAGAAAAAATTAAAGCAATAAAAGATAAATAATAATTAATAGTTTTAAATATTTGATTTAAATGAATTTTGAGTAAATAAATTAACCTCTTCAAGTGTCAGACAATTTAAAAGACATATTATCGCATCTTTCAACAGAAATAGACCAGGAGACATTGCTGAAATACCTTCAGGGCCAACTTACCGAAGAACAGAAGCATGAAGTTGAAAAAACGATGCTGGCAAGTGATTTTACTGATGATGCCCTGGAAGGATTAAAGGAGATTAAAAACAAAGAAAGACTTTCATTACTGGTTGATCAGCTTAACCGTGATCTGCGTAAAAAACTTGATAAGAAAAAGCTACGAAGAGAAAGATTCCGGATAAAAGATCAACCCTGGCTATTTATAACTATTGTGATTCTTTTACTTCTTATTGTGTTAAGTTATCTTGTTATTCATAGAATGATGCGGACATAAGAAATTATTCTTTAATGAATAGCATGATGTTTTTCCTTGCTTAATACCAAAAAGGCAATCACTGCACTGGATGCCATTAAAACTGCACCAAGAAAAAATGGCGCCCCCGGAAAATAAATTGGCGCCGTGCTATGTGTAAAGTAAGAAAAAAGATTAGTCATCATTAAAGGACCAACAATAGTTGTAACACTCATTAAACTGGTTAGGCCTCCCTGCAATTCTCCTTGTTCATTGGGTGGCACATGCCCCGCCATAATTGCCTGTAATGCCGGGCCCGCAATTCCCCCCAAACAATAAGGAATAAGAAAAACAAACATCATCCAGCTTTGTGCGGCAAATGCAAATAATAGCATGCCCAAAGAATAAAGTGAAAGACCTAAATAAGCACTGCGTTCATTTCCTAGCTTAGGATTAATAACCCTGATTAAGCCCCCCTGAACAGCAGCCACCAACAGTCCAACAATTGCAAGTGAACTTCCTACCATTGCTTTACTCCAGTGAAATTTATACATGGTAAAATAACTCCAGTTACTTTGTATCGCATGTGCAGCCAGGTAAATGAATATAAAAGAAAAGATGAGACCGGAGATGGCAGGGTATTTATTTAAATGTAACAATGAACCAACAGGGTTTGCCCGTTTCCAGTCAAATGATCTTCTTCTGTCTGCAGGTAATGATTCGGGTAAAATAAAATAACCATAAAGCCAGTTTAATAATGCCAGCCCGGCTGCAGCATAAAAAGGTATTCTTGTGCCAATCTGACCCAGCCATCCCCCCAGCATAGGGCCAATAATAAATCCCAATCCAAATGCAGCGCCAATCATTCCAAAATTTTTTGCCCGGTTTTCCGGAGTGCTTATATCGGCTATATAAGCTGATGCAGTAGTAAAACTGGCGCCTGTAATACCTGAAATTATTCGTCCTGCAAACAGCCATGCATAGGTGGGTGCAAATGACATAAACAGGTAGTCAATGCCGAAACCAAATAACGAAAAAAGCAATACCGGTCTTCTCCCATATTTATCGCTGAGGTTTCCAAGAATCGGAGCACAGATAAATTGCATAATAGCATAAGCAAATGCCAACCATCCGCCATACTTACTTGCTTCATTAACCGGAATGCTCAGCATCTTGCTGATCAATTCAGGGAACACCGGAATGACAAGCCCAAACCCAATAACGTCAATCAAAAGAGTAATGAAAATAAACCCAACAGCCGCTTGTTTTGAATTTTGCATTGTAATCAGGTTAAAAAAAATTGTTGTGAAAATAGTAAATAAGCCCGGGAAAAATTGGAAATTTCTTTTACACCATGAGAAAAAAATCTATTCAGGGATAAAACATTAATTTTTCAAATGCTTTCCTTTTACCCCCATAAATGAAACTAACCTTTCCAGATTATTATCTTCAGGTCTTAAAAAATATTATTTCCACCTGTAATAATTCCCTATTTTTAATGCTCGCCAAAATAATCTGCGATGCCTAAGTGCTGTTTATTTATTTTGATTTTATTTCTTATTACTGCCAAAACCTCAGCCCAATTACGTTTGCCTTCTATCATTTCATCCGGAATGGTATTGCAGCAAAATGATTCTGCAACTCTATGGGGCTGGGGTAATCCGGGAGAAAAAATATTTATTACTACAAGCTGGAATTATAAAACTGATTCCACCAATGTAAACAACAGGGCAAACTGGAAAATAAAAATTAAAACCCCTGCTGCCGGTGGCCCTTACTCTATAATACTAAAAGGAAATAATGCACTTGTTTTAACAGATATTATGATTGGTGAAGTTTGGGTTTGCTCGGGCCAATCAAATATGGAATGGAGCTATTCAAATGGGTTGAAAGATATTAAAGAGGAACTACCCAACTGTTACAATAAAAAAATCCGCTTGTTTAATATTCCAAAAACTACGGCTAACCATCAGCAGGACGATGTAAAGGCAGGATGGGAAATTTGTGATTCCAACTCACTGAAAACTTTTAGTGGTGTTGGTTATTTCTTTGGAAAAAAATTAAATAAGAACCTGAATATACCTATTGGCCTAATCAACTCAAGCTGGGGAGGAACACCTGCTGAAGTTTGGACCCCTGAAAATGTTTTCAAAGACGATGAAGAGTTACGACTATCCTCATCAAGACTGCAAAGTTTCCGCTGGTGGCCCAAGCATGAAGGACTTTGTTATAATGCGATGATTGACCCCATTACAAAATTTACAATTGCAGGTGTGATCTGGTATCAGGGTGAAAGCAATACAGGGAATAACAACACTTATTTCAAATTGTTCACCACCATGATCCAGTCATGGAGAAATGTATGGAAAAAAGATTTTCCCTTTTATTATGTTCAGATTGCACCATATAAATATGGATTTAATAATGTAGGTGCATTGATCCAGGAGGCTCAATCCAAGGCAATGAATTTTCCGAATACCGGTATGGTTGTGATTACAGACCTGGTAGATTCTGTGACTACCATTCATCCTTCCAATAAACATGATGTAGGTTACCGGCTTGCTAACTGGGCATTGGCAGAAACCTATAAACAAAAAGGCATTGTTTATAAAAGTCCTTTGTTTAAAAGCAAAACAATTAATAAAAACAAGATCATATTAAGTTTTGATAATGTACAAAAAGGGTTAGTAACCAATGGAGCTATTACAGGCTTTCTTATTTCCGGAGAAAATGAACAGTGGTATCCTGCTGAAGCGAAAATTGAAAAAGATAAAATCATAGTTTGGAACGATAATGTTCCGGAACCTGTTCATGTCCGTTTTGGTTTTGGAAATACAAGCATTGGAAACGTTTTCAGTAAAGAAGGTTTACCCCTCTGCCCTTTTCGAACGGATAACTGGACCGTGGATCAAAGTCAATTAAAGTAAAAACTATTAAAAACATATCCCTTAATTACCATATTAATGCCTATCTTCGCCACTCAAATTTGAGTTGCACAGTTTTTGGTAAGTGAACGATTTTTTCTGCTAAGCATATTCTGCTAAATAGTTAGTCTTCTTTCCGCTGTTAGTTTCTCAGATTATTTATTAATCATTTTAAACAAAAAAGAACATGAACATTTATGTTTCCAATTTAAGCTTCAACGTACAGGATGAAGACTTAAAAAGTTATTTTGCTGATTACGGAGAAGTTTCTTCTGCAAAAGTGATCACAGACAAATTGACCAACCGCAGTCGCGGTTTTGGCTTTGTAGAAATGCCCGATGAGGCTGCAGCTCAAAAAGCAATTGCAGAACTTGACGGCGCTTCAGTTGATGGTCGTACTATCAGAGTAAACGTAGCAAAACCCCGTGAGGAAAGAAGTAACAGCAGCAGTAAAAACAGCCGCTCTTTCGCCGGTAACCGCTGGTAATTTTTTCCTGAAAAAAATGAAAAGGGTTCAGAGATGAGCTCTTTTTATTTTCTGATAATTATCTAAATCACGTTAAAATATTATATTTACCAAAATACCCGCTATGACAAGCGAACAGATCAGTAAATTTATTGAAGAGCATGTTTCAAAACATCCGGTGAAAATTGACTTCAAAACACGGTCGTCAATTATTGGTATGTTTATACGTACAGCTGATTACAATGAACTAAAACCAAAAAATTTTTGGCGCATTGTATCGGAGCCCCGTATTAATGACTGGAAAAAGTCAAATGACAACAGCCTGGCAAGAATATTCAATGGAGCCGAGATGACAAAACTGAGTAAACTCAAATAATATTGATTGTAATTTCTATAAGAAAAATCCTGCAATCAGCAGGATTTTTCTTTTAAGCTCTTTTCTTTTCAGGTGATTTCTTTTTGACTTTTTTAATTGCAGCTTCTAAAGCCGAACTAAGGTTTGCAAAGGTAGGCTTACCAATAAATGGTTCGTCATTGATAAAAAATGCCGGGAGTTCTTTCACCCCTTTTATAATTCCATATTTCAGATCATCCTGTACCTGCCAACCAAAAGTACCATTCACCAGGTCATCTAAAAACTTCTTATCCCTTATACCTGCTTCCTTACTATGAAGTTTAAGGCTAACAGTCCCAAGATTGCGCCGATTATTGAATAAAACATTGTGCATTTCCCAAAATTTACCCGATTGAGCAGCTGCCACAGCCGACTCACTTGCTTTCATGCTGCGTTGATGAACAAGAGTCAATGGAAAATGACGGAAATTGAATCTTATTTTACCTTCATATTTTTCCAATAATTGTTTAACAACTTCATTGGCTTTTGCACAGTCCTCATTTTCATATTCGCCAAATTCCATGAGTGTTACCGGTGCACTTATATTTCCTACAAATACATCCTGTGGTTTAATGATTTCAATTACTTCTTTATTAAATGCCATAGCTATTACTCCTTTTCCCCGCCTTTTGCGAAGAACTTTTTTTATGTTGTTTTTTGTTTTTTATTAGTGCTTAATTTTACCGGTTCCTCATTTCTGAACACTACAGTATTATCAAAAACATCCACTAAAACCGGCCTCGATTTATCTATTTCTGCGGCCAAGATACGTTTACTAAGTGTATTCACAATTTCCTTTTGTATAAGACGTTTCAGTGGCCTTGCACCAAATTGAGGATCAAAGCCTTGCTCAGCTAAAAAATCCAAAGTATAGTCACTAAAATCCAACTGAATCCCGCTTTCGGCCACCAATTTTTTAAGGTTGTTTAGCTGTATTTTCACAATGCCCATTATTTCCTTTTTCAGCAGTGGCTGAAACATGATGATCTCATCAACCCGGTTCAGAAACTCTGGCCGGATTGTTTGTCGCAATAAATTCATCACTTCCACTTTAGCCTTTCCGGTTGCGTCATCTAAATTCTTTTCAGATACACCCTCATAAGCATCCATAATTAAATGGCTGCCAATATTACTGGTCATGATGATAATTGTGTTTTTAAAATTTACAACCCGGCCTTTGTTATCAGTTAATCTTCCATCATCCAACACCTGTAACAATACATTCCATACATCCGGATGTGCTTTTTCAATTTCATCTAACAAAACAACGCTATAAGGTTTTCTCCGGACAGCTTCTGTTAACTGACCGCCTTCATCATACCCAACATAGCCTGGAGGGGCACCGACAAGACGACTAACGGTATGCTTTTCCTGGTATTCACTCATGTCTATTCTTGTCATCATGCCTTCATCATCAAACAAATATTCTGCAAGAGCTTTTGCCAACTCCGTTTTTCCCACACCTGTAGTTCCAAGAAAAATAAATGAACCGATAGGCTTTTTAGGATCTTGCAAACCTGCCCTGCTTCTTCGAATGGCATCAGCAACAGCCGTAATGGCTTCCTCCTGTCCTACTACTCTTTCGTGTAAGTGTTCTTCCAGTTTCAATAATTTCTCTTTATCACTTTGAAGCATTTTTGTTACCGGAATACCTGTGGCTTTCGCTACGCTTTCAGCAATATCTTCAGCATCTACTTCTTCTTTCAATAATCGCTTTTCAGTAGTAGAAGCCAGTTGCAAAGAATAATCAGCTATTAATTTTTCCTGATCTTTAATTTTCCCATACCGTATCTCGGCCACTTTTCCGTAATCCCCTTCTCTTTCTGCTCTTTCTGCTTCTGTTTTTAATTGTTCAATAACCGCTTTGCCATTCTGAACTTTTTCAACAATTTCTTTTTCCTGTTTCCATTTAGCTTTGAACGTATCTCTCTCTACCGATAAATTGGCTATATCCGTATTCAATTCTTTTAATTTGGCCTCATTGTTTTCTCTTTTTATTGCTTCTCTTTCAATTTCCAATTGCCGTATCTGCCTTTCCAATGTATCCAGTTCTTCCGGCATACTGTTCATTTCCATCCGCAGTTTGGCTGCACTTTCATCAATAAGGTCGATGGCCTTATCCGGCAGGAAACGGTCAGTAATGTAACGATGAGATAATTCTACAGAAGCAATGATTGCTTCATCTTTGATTCGAACATGATGGTGAGTTTCGTATCGATCTTTCAAACCACGCAGAATGCTGATTGCATCTTCCACAGAGGGTTCATCAATCATTACTTTCTGGAATCTTCTTTCGAGAGCTTTGTCTTTTTCAAAAAATTTCTGGTATTCATTTAACGTTGTAGCTCCCACTGCTCTTAACTCACCTTTAGCCAATGCAGGTTTTAAAATATTGGCTGCATCCATCGCTCCTTCTCCGCCACCTGCACCTACCAGAGTATGTATTTCATCAATGAATAAAATAATTTCCCCATTACTTCCACCCACTTCTTTTACTACCCCTTTTAATCTTTCTTCAAATTCACCTTTATACTTTGCTCCGGCAATCAACTGACCCATATCAAGGGCATAAATAATTCTTGATTTCAGATTATCCGGTACATCTCCATTCACAATACGATGAGCAATACCTTCTGCAATGGCAGTTTTACCTACACCCGGCTCACCAACAAGAATCGGATTATTCTTTGTACGCCGGGAAAGAATATGTAGTGTTCTCCTGATTTCTTCATCCCGGCCAATCACCGGATCCAGTTTTCCCTGCCTGGCCAGTTCATTTAAATTTCTTGCATACTTATTCAGTGAATTGTATTCCTGGCTTTGAGTTTGAGAAGTAATAGTTTCTCCTTTACGGAGATCTTTTATGGCTGTGATCAAACCCTTTTCAGTAAGACCGGCATTTTTAAGAAGCTTAGCTGCATTATCATTTCCCTGCACAATTGCTAACAGCAAATGCTCCGATGTTACAAATTCATCATTGAATTGTTTCAATAAAGCACCTGCTCTTAAGACAACATTGTTAGCATCTCTTCCTATTGATTGAGCAGCATCACCCGATGTTTTGGGTAATTTATCAATAAGCTCTGCCAGTTTAGATTCTACAATGTTTATAGTAACATTGTTCTTCTTCAACAGATATTCAACCGGAGAATCCTCCTGTTCCAATAAAGCTTTTAATATATGCTCCGTTTCGATATTAGGATTTTGTGAATTAAAAGCTAATTGCTGCGCCGACTGAAATGCTTCTGCTGCTTTTATGGTAAAATTTCCTAAGTTCATATAAAGGTTCTTAAAATTTGATTAAGAGGTAGTAAGTTTAAACTAAGTTCTCAAAACCCAATCCAACTCCAAAATTCAGAAACAATGACATATAAATTCGTTATAAACTGCCTCAAATGCTGCCTCATCAGTTCTTTCCTGCTATTCTTTCAGACCCTTTATGGTCAGTATAATTTCAGTGAACTGGACAAAAAACTGGATGAAAACCAAAAACTTCTCGGGAAAGATTTTGTAGTAATGCTCTGGAAAAAAGATGATACCCTTATTTATAAAAAAGAAATTGGTGAATACAAAAGTAAAACAGTTGCGCCGATTGCCAGTTGCAGCAAATGGCTGACAGCTGCCCTTGTGATGCAATTTGTTGATGAAGGAAAAATTTCATTGGATGATCCAGTGGTAAAATATATCCCAATTTTTGAAAAATATATGAAGAATTATATCACTATTCGTCATTGTCTTTCTCATCAAACAGGCATTCAATCAGAATCTATTCGGATCTTAAAATTATTTGAAAGAAAAAAATTCAGTTCACTGGAAGAAGAAGTAAACAGTTTTGCAGTAAAAGAAATCCAGGCAAACCCCGGAAAAGAATTCCGATACAGCAATATCGGTTTGAATATCGCTGCCCGGGTTTTAGAAGTGGTAAGTAAAAGGAAATTCGATCAGTTGATCCGGCAAAAACTCTTTGCTCCATTGGGAATGAAAAATACATCATTCAGCACACTAGATGGTAGTGCACCCAACCCATCCGGCGGAGCCATATCCACAGCTGATGATTATATGAAGTTTTTGGTAATGCTGATGAACAAAGGCAAATACAAAGGCAAACAAATACTGAGTGAAGAATCTGTGGATGAAATGATGAAAGTTCAGACTATTCCTGAAATGATAAAATATGCACCCAAGGCAGCAGAAGGATTTAACTATGCTCTTGGCTCTTGGGTGGTAGAAGAAAAAGAAGATGGGACGGCTAAAGTTTTAGCAAGTCCTGGTCTGTTTGGCACCTGGCCCATGATTGACTTCTGCCGGGGCTATGCTTATATTCTTTTTGTAAAAAATTTTTTAGGTGAAGAAAGAGCCGATGCCCATCTTGAAATTAAGAAGGTGATTGATGAACAGATGAAATCAGAATGTAAATAGTCTAAAGAAACAGAATATTGGGTAATACGTAGAATTATTTCCTGTATTTCACTTTCCCACCCACAATTGTCATCACAACTTTGATATTTTTAATTTCTTCTTCCTTACAGGTAATAAGATTATTGGATAAAATTGTGATGTCAGCATATTTTCCAACTTCAATTGATCCTTTATCTTTTTCCTGGAATGAGGCAAAAGCATTTGCCATGGTATAAGAATAAATAGCCTGTTCCCTTGTCATTTTTTGTGCAGGATAAAATTCTGTTCCGTCTTTCAATTTCCTGGTAACTAAAGCATAAAAATTTGCGATGGGGTCTTCATTTTCTACAGGTACATCTGTTCCACTATTCACTAACACACCTGCTTTTAAAAATGATTGCCAGACATAAGCTCCTTCTTCAGACCGTTTATCTCCCAATCTTTTTGGAACAAACGGAGCATCGCTGGTACAGTGAATACCCTGCATGGAAGCAATCACTTTCCATTGAGCAAACCGTGGAATCTCTGCAGGGTTTACATGCTGCGTATGTTCTACCCTCCAGCGATGATCTTTGTTTTTGTCTTTGGCTATTTGCTCTGCATAAATATTTATTACTTCACGATTTGCTCTATCTCCAATGGCATGAACGCATAACTGCAAATTATTTTTCCAGCAAAAATCTGCTATGGCTTTCAATGAGTCAATGCTGGAAGTATTTTCTCCTTTCCATCCGGCTCTGTCAGAATATGGTTCCAGGAGCCATGCACCGTAAGAACCTAAAGCTCCATCCATATAAGCTTTTACTGCTTTAGCGGTTAAAAATCCATTACCTGCATTTATTACCGGCAGTTCTTTTGCATTAGCAAGAAGTGAAGCATGACCTTCGCCAACCATCAGCCAATGCCTGATATTCAATTTTCCCTGCTCAGCTAATTCTTTCATCCATCGCACCTGTTCAAATGATGAACCTGCATCCTGAAAACTGGTGATCCCTTTTTTCAAACAATCCTCTTCTGCCAGTTTTATACTTTCAGCCCATTTTACTTTTTGTACTTCTTTACTTTGTTTATTTACCCAATCATAATATGCTTTTCCAACAAGGCTTTGTGCAGTTTCGGCAAGTACACCTACTATCACACCGTTTTTATCTTTTACAATTTCGCCGCCTGAAGGATTTTGGGTAGATGAATTTATGCCTGCCATTTCCATTGCTTTTGCATTGATATAAAGGCTATGTCCACTGGCATGTGAAAGCATAACAGGATTGTTTGGAGAAACTTTATCCAATTCCTCATGATAAGGATAGCCTAAATAATTTTTGGCTGGTGCAGGGTTCCATTTTTCCTGGTGCCAGCCGCGGCCGATGATCCAATCACCGGGCTTTGCTTTCTTTACAGCATCTGCTACCAAGGCAACTATCTCATCCCAATTTTTTACATTCATCAGGTTCAGGTTTATTAACGAAGCACCAAGTCCATGAATATGTCCATGCCCTTCAATAAAACCCGGCATCACAAATTGTCCATTGCAATCAACTACTTCAGTTTTATCTCCGATATATTTTTTTACGTCTTCATTACTGCCCACAAAAAGAATTTTTCCATCCTTTATAGCTATGGCCTCTGCATTGGGTTGATTTTTATTTACGGCATAAACCTGTGCATTATTCAGTACCATATCTGCCTTTTGTCCACCACCGGAAGTGCAAGCTGTAAAAAACAAGACAGTTAATTTGAGAAAAGAGAATAATAAATTTTTCATATAAAAAATATAATGACCAAATATATAGATTAATAATACTCCTGAGTCATACAGATAGAAATTTGACTTTTTCAAAAAAAAACAGCGGCATGTTCTGTAAAAGACAAAAGAACTGACATAATTTAATGGTCTGAATTAATTCAAAATTTATGTACGAACATAGGAAACAGAAACTGGTACCCATGGCTACTTTCTACCAGCGGGTTTTGAAAAATATATTAATAGCCCTGATTGTAATGGCTGTTTGTTTAGTGATCGGTATCATGGGCTATCATTATACTGCAGATATTGCCTGGCTGGATTCCTTACACAATGCGTCAATGATATTAAGCGGCATGGGGCCGGTTGTGGAAATAAAAAGTGAAACAGGTAAATGGTTTTCTTCTTTTTATGCCTTGTTTTGTGGGGTAGTATTTATCACCAACATAGGCATTATACTGGCGCCGGCTATTCATCGCCTGCTGCATAGGCTGAATGTGGAGGAAGAATAATTATTAGAATGCCTTTTTCTCTTCATCATGGTTATTAATAAAAAAATATTAACCACATTATTTCATGTCATATTCAAATGAAAGAACAGTTTACCAGGAAAATAAAAGCATTTGCCTCTCAACTTGGTTTTGATTATTGTGGCATTGCCAAAGCACAATTCCTCAATGAGGATGCAAGAAGACTGGAAACATGGCTAAAGAAAGGAATGAACGGCAGCATGCGCTACATGGAAAATTATTTTGATCTGCGGGTGGACCCATGCAAACTGGTACCGGGAGCAAAGTCTGTCATTACATTGTTATTAAATTATTTTCCCATAGAAAAACAAAACCCCGATACTGCAAAGATTTCAAAATATGCCTATGGAAGAGATTATCATGAAGTGATAAAAAAGAAGTTAAATAAGTTAATGGAATTAATCAGGAAAAATGCAGGTGAAATTAATGGACGAGGTTTTGTAGACAGCGCCCCGGTGCTGGAGCGTACATGGGCGCAACGCAGTGGTCTTGGATGGGTAGGCAAGAACGGCAATCTGATTAATAAACAATCTGGCTCCTTTTTTTTTATCGCTACTTTGATTACTGATCTGGAACTGCAATACGATGATCCCTTTGTTAAAGATTATTGTGGTACCTGCACACGATGTATTGATGCTTGTCCTACTGATGCCATTCTTCCCGATAAAGTTGTGGACGGCAGCAAATGCATATCGTATTTTACAATTGAGTTAAAAGAAATGATGATCCCGGAGAATATGAAAGGAAAGTTTGAGAACTGGATGTTTGGTTGTGATATTTGTCAGGATGTATGTCCCTGGAATCGTTTCTCGTCTCCAAATAATGAAACAGAATTTATTCCTGTTTCAGAAATTCTGAATTTCAGTATAAAAGATTGGGAAGAATTAACAGAAGAATCTTTTAAAAAGATATTTTCTCACACACCGCTGAGCCGCTCTAAGTTTCCGGGAATAAAAAGGAATCTGAATTTTTTAAAATCCCCGTGAATCAAAATTCCCACCCGGCTTTCAAAACAATTCTGTTTAGTTTGTAATGATATACATCAATTACTCTCGAATTTGACATACCGTCAAAGTAGGAACTGATTTGTTTCAACGTTTTTTGTGAATGCCCGATTGCTAAAACTAGTGAATTCTGTTTTTTTATTTTTACTTTATAACCCATCCCTGCATCCATATAAAATCCATCGTGATACTGATTAATGATCATATAGATTTCGGGGATTAAAATTCCGTTATAATTATTTTCTCTGACCCAGCTTGCATTAACGCCGGCATCTGTATAAGCAAAAAACTTATTTTTATTTTTCCCAAATTCATACCGTAGATCAGCAAACACGGGAATGGTTCGGTACAAATAATAGTCAAGCCCCAACCCCAGGCCGGCAAACAAGGGTCCTTTTTTAAATCCATTTACTGATTGAAGGGCTGCAGAAGTGACATTGCTTCCATTGATCAACGTCACACTGTTGATAGAATGAAATTTATAACCAGTCTTTTTATTTTGTGCAACGCTAAACAAGCAGGATACAGACAACGCAATCAGGAAAAGATATTTCAATTTCATAAAAATTAATTTTTAATCCCCAGTTTGCTTAACAAATTAATATTGCTGACAGAAGAATAATCGTATTGATACAAGCCATCTTTGGCAACAACCAGGGCCCAGCCATTAAAAGCAATCACATCTTCCGCTTCAAAACCTGCAATGGTTTTTTGCAGAATAAGATTATTGAGATCAGCGCTATTGTAGAATTTCAAACCATCTTTTCCATCACAGATGATTAATGTATTTCCATCTTTGGCAAGTCCATGTGGGTTTGTCATAGGATAAGTTTTAATAAAAACGGGGTTGGTTATGTTTGTAATATCCAGTATATCTAACTGGTTGTTGAATCCCTGGCAGGTGGAACCTGAACTTAGTGTTACAAAAGCATTATTGTTATCCGCAATTACGGGATCGCAACTGCGTACATGAGCAAATGTGCCGAGCTTTTCAGGATTTAATGGATTAGTAACATCATAAATAAACATCCCCGAATTGGAGCCGATAAACAGGCGGTTATTAAAAGGATAAATTGTTTCTATACCCCATCCTATGCTCACCTTACCTGTAAATACCGGGTTGGCAGGATCTGCAATAGAAACAACATTTAAATCTGATGAGGAAACCGTGTAGAGATGATTATTTACAATTGTGAATCTGGCAAGAGAGCCACCCAAACCAAATGGAGAACCGCCGGCACTTGCCCCGGAATTATTTCCTGATTGCGGAGAAAAAAATAATACATCCGATCTTTTCATGCCACCAAAAATTCCTCCATCACCACCACAATCTATTTTTACAACCGTATCCCGTTTTATCCAGTCTGTAATGGTCATAGATGGATTGTAAGAAAACCCATTTCCATATGCTCTTTCAGGGAAAACATTTTCTGTAAACTTTTTTACAATTACCTGTTCCGGGTTGGTAATATCGATTGCAACCAGATCAGAATAAAAATCCGTATAAAGCATATTTCCTTTTACTGCCAGGTCAAGATTACCCGGTATATCAATAAAAGCAATATTGCGGGGTGCCGAACGGTTAGTATTGTCAATGATATGAATGCCTTTGTCCACTTCATTCAGAAAAATATAGTTACCCCGGATATAAATTTTACCCGGCATCGCTATTTCACGGGGAGCATTATTTTTAATATTAGCTCTGGCTTCCTCTTTTGTTTTATAAACGGGCTCCCAATAGGTATACCGGCGTGTGCAATTATCTTTTTCACAACTATTAAAAATAAATAAGAGGGCTATTGCATTCAGCCAAATAGTGGTAAAATGTTTTAATCTCATAACAAGGATTTTTAAACTTGACAACCGATTTGGTTTAACCGTTGCATTATTTTTTTGCGGAAAAAATAATAGTTGACTGGATTCCCGTAAAATGCAGGTATTTATTTTTATCAAGAGGACTATTCAGTAACCGGCTCAATTGCAGGTCTATGGAGGGGCCTATTGTGCATTGAATTTTATTACTTGTTAAAAAAGTCCATGATAACCCGGTTGAAAGGTTGAATACTGTTTTATTAAACGGGTTTTTACTTTTATAATAAATTCCGCCGAAAGAAGTGTCATACACCAATGCATCAACAGCCACCAGCCACCCGGCACTAAACCCGAAATTTACGGCAAGCGGTTTGGTTTTATTTTTATTTAATTTCCATTGAAACATAACCGGTAACTCAATTAAGTGATAATAATTTGTAAAACGGCTAGCAGCTCCCGAAACACTATATACCCGGGAAGCATCTTGTAAAACAGAAGACTGGCTGAAATTATTCAGCAACGAATCCCTTCCTGCACCTTTACGTATATGGTTAGTATAAAAGCTATAATTAAGCCCAAGTGAAAAGTTGCTGTGCAATGAAACCCTTTTTTGAATGAATAGCCCCAACCGAAGAGCAAAACCAGCTTTATTTTCTGATGGCAGTGCTGGAGAGGGATTTGGTGTGCCACCGGATGTATTCGGGTTACTTAAATAATCAGCACTCTTTGTCCCGCCAATTGAAAAAGAATTTGCGTTAATGGAAGAAATGCCGGGAGAAAACAGAATACCCCATTTCCATTTATTGGAACCCGGTTTCCTTTGTACTGCACTTACTGCTGAATCAATCAGCTTTTTGGCCAGGTCAACGGCTAAAGCAACAGAATCCGGTAATGAATCAGATGCAGCCACAGCTTTAATTTTATCCGGAGCTTCTTTAAGCTGTTCATTTATTTTTATAACGGATAGAGCAGTATCTGTATCTGCTTCTTTTTTTCTTTCTGCTTCTTCTTTAAAATTCAATCGGGAGTTGATGGTGCTAACTGAGTCTTTTCTCTGTTGTGAACTCATTGCTTCCGGATCGGGTGTTTTTTGAAACTTATCCTTTACCTGGTCAAGTTCAGATATATTTTTTACAACTTTACCCTCTTTCTTTTTATTTATTACCGGAATATAGCCTGGGATAGTTTTTAAATTGGTTTTTAATTGTTTAATCTCCGGCTTCTCATCAGCAATTATCTTTTCCTGAATCTTTTCCTGATTTTGATAATTTGATGCCGAATTCCCGGCTATTTTTTCTTGTGGCTCCGTTATATTTTCTTTTGATGTTTCAGTTTTTACTAAAGCGGTTTTCTTTTTACCCAATAAATAATCCTGCTGCCAATAACCCAGCAAAGCAAGACCAAGAAGAAAGAAAATAACGATAATACCTCTCTTTCTATCTTTCTTCCTGATTCTTTTCTCCACTTTATTCCATACTTCTTCTGAGGGCTGTAGCTTCAGCTCCTGCATTTCGGAATAAACTTTTTTTTCAAATTCATTTCCCGGCATAGGCTCCAGTTTTAAAATTTATTTCATTATTTTTTTTTATCCAGCTGATTAAAAGAGCTCTTGCCCTTGCATACTGTGAACGGGATGTTCCTTCATTTATACCTAACAGCTTTCCAATTTCCACATGTGTGTAACCTTCTATAGCATGCAGATTAAAAATAGTCTGATAACCAACCGGCAATTGCCTTATTAATCCGGCCAATTCCTTTCCGGTCATTTTTATTTCAGGATTATCATCCGTTACAGGATGCAGATTTTCATTTTCAAAAGAAAAATCATACCGGTAGCGGGCATTTTTTTTCAGATAATTCAAAGCAGTAGTTACCATAATCCGGCGGATCCATCCGCCCAGCTCCCCTTCTTGTTTATACTGATCAATATTCTTAAACACTTTTACAAAACCATCCTGCAATACATCTTCCGCATCAGCAACTGATTTGGTATAACGAAAACAAACCCCAAGCATCGTTTGTGCAAAATGATCATACAACTGCCGTTGGGCAGATGGGATTTCCCGGCTGCAGTCTTTTACCAGTTTTTGATAATCCATTATTCTTTCCTACCTGAACTGACAAGTAGTTTCATTTATTCGTTGCACGGCTTTGCAAAGAGATTTTTTTATTTCAACAACATAAAGCGATTCCTGCCCATTGGGGTTGAATTTACAGAATATTAAAATTATATATGGTTCAGGGATTTTAAATTTCTATATTTATTACATGAATAAAAATATTGAAAGTCTTTACAGGATTTCCAATAAAGCAGAAAAATTTGTTATAGGATTAATGAGCGGAACATCTTTTGATGGGCTGGATATTGCTCTTTGTAAAATAAAAGGCAATGGAACTGACACAAAAATTGAACTGATCAATTTTGAAACCATTGCTTACGAACCCGATTTCAAAGAAGAATTAAAATCCGTATTTGCAAAAAGAGATGTTGACCTGGAAAGAATATGTGTGCTGAATGAATGGCTAGGGCTGAAATATGCATCGACGATCAATGATTGTCTCAAGAAATGGAATATTAAAAATAATGACGTTGATCTGATCGCCAGTCATGGACAAACTATTTATCATGCACCTAAATTTTTACATACCCTGGATAAATTTCCCAATGCCACATTGCAGCTCGGTGATGGAGATCATATTGCAGTAAAAACAGGAATCATTACCATCAGTGATTTCCGTCAAAAACATATTGCCGCCGGAGGAGAAGGCGCCCCTTTAGCAGCATATGGCGATTATCTTATTTTTTCAAAAAAAGGAGAGAACAGAATCATGCTGAATATTGGTGGCATCGCTAATTTCACTTTCCTTCCCGATGATCTTGATCCTTCGAAAGTTTTAAGTACTGATGTTGGTCCGGGCAATACAATGATGGATGCATTTATACAAAATAATTTTCCCGGAAAATATTTTGACAAAGAAGCTGCTGTGGCCAGTAAGGGGAAAATAAATTTTTCATTGCTTGATAAATTAAAGAAACATTCCTTTTTCTCCCGAGTGTTCCCAAAAACAATCGGCCCTGAGTTATTCAATCTTGCTTACCTGCAAAAAGCACAGCATGAATCTGGAACGGGAAATTTATCTGTGGAAGATGTAATGGCAACATTAAACAGCTTCAGCGCTGAAACAATTGCTGAGGCGGTGAAAAAGAACGTAGAAAAAAATAAAAAATATATCATTTATCTGAGTGGTGGCGGAATGCATAACCCCTTACTGCTGTCAAATATTAAATCCCAATTACCGGGTGTTGAATTTCATACAACAGAAAGTATAAATATTAATCCTGATGCAAAAGAAGCAGTGCTGTTTGCACTGCTTGCTAATGAATGTGTTTGTGGTGGAAAAATGAATTTGGGCAAAGGAAGAAATGAAATTCCAAATGTTACCATGGGAAAGATCAGTTTCCCGGATTAATCCCTGTTTACTTCACATTAAAATCAACCTGTTTATCACCCCACATTAAACTTACTTTTCCGCTATTCGCTATGGTAAAAGTCATTTTCTCAGAAAAAGGATTTGCTTTTCCTGATTTTACTTTTACTCTCAATATATCATCTGCTTCTTTATAACTAAATGCGCCCCACTGATTCCATGTTTTATTAAAGATAATTGTCCATTCATCTCCATTCATTATCGTAAACAAACCATATTTTCCTGCAGCAAGAGCTTTTCCTTCTACAGTTACAGCTTTATCTGCTTCAAAAACGGTGGCTTCATTGGCACCGGTACGCCAAACTTTACCTTCCATTGGTTCAAGGTCCTTGCCAATCGTTCTTCCTTTCACCGATGGTTGACTATAATCAATACTAACATTGGCACCACTTGCTAAAGTTGCTTTTACAATTGCAGGGGGACTGGGCCTGCTTGCTTTATCTCCCTGGCCACAGGCTGAAATTGAAATTATTGTGGCAATCATCAAAAACAAATTTTTCATATATTTTTTTTTAGAATTTAAAAATACGAAGTTGTTGAATAATATTTGTCATTTTAATGATGAACGGTCGTCTTCAAGAAGCTTTTTCAGATTACTCAATCCCTGCTCCATCTGAACGCCATAAAGATTTTCATAAAAGAGTGAGGAAAATTTTTCCCATGGATACCAATGCAATCTGAAATCCATATACCATTGAACAGTTAAGGAATCCGTTTGGGGGTACGATATCATTTTAATTCCACTCATTACTTTTTTACCATTGCCTTTTCGAAATTCAGCCATTACTCCGTCTTTTGTCTTCTTAATAATTTTCATTTCGTTTTCTTTTACCCTGAAAATGCTGTCATTCAGAAATTGAAACTCATTTTCAGGAATATCTTTAAATGCCGGATGCCATTTTCTCCAATTATTTATTTCTGAAATTTCTTTATAGACACTATCTGCAGCCGCATGAACATTTGTCGCTTTAGAAATTCTGATATGCGATGGAATAAGAAGTGAAATAGCAGTAAATAACAGGAACAGGATGATAAAACTGATTACAGCTAATTTAATAAATCTCATGTTGGAAGTATTCTTTTTTGCTATTGACTATTGACCATTGACCACTTTACTCCCATCGGAAAACTTTTATTGCAACAAAATAAACAACCACTCCCCATAATCCAAGAATACCAATCTGCTTCATACAATCTGTAAGATGGGCTCCTTCGAAAGCCACATTTCGCATGGCATCATTCAGATGTTTTAGTGGTAGAATATCCGCAATAGATTTTAACCAGGATGGAAACGCATCAGTTGAAAAAAATGTACCTCCGATTAAAAACTGTGGTAAGGTGATCAGGTTGGCAAAAGGAGGAATGGAGCTCTCGTTTCTGGCCAACCCACTTACGATAAAACCAAAGCCCATGAATACAATCAAACCTAGGAGGCTCAGGATCATTAATTCTATAAAGGTGATCCATCCATTCACCAGGGTAAACTTAAAAGCAAAATGGCCGATAAGCAGAATTACAAATGCAGTGATTAAACCGAACAAAACACGGCTGATAGCTTCTCCTAATACAATGAATGACCTCCGGATGGGTGTGGCATAAAATCTTTTTAGAACCAGTGATTGCCGTAAATTAAAAAAGATAAAAGCTACCCCAAAAACACCTGCACTCAATAATGAAAAACCAAGCTGGCCGGGCAATATGAAATCAATGGTTTTGTATTCACGGACTTCTCTGATATCACCTAGTTTCAAATCAATGAGGGCATAGGCTGGTCTGGTAATAAATACCGAGTTACTCACTTTATTAATAATATTATCAGCTACTGATAAAAACTGTGGAAATTTATCGGCACTGGCTGTTGTGCTTTTAAACTTCAATAAATAGGCAGGCTGGGTTCCTGTTACATTTTTTTCAATTTTTACTACCCCTGCAATTCTTCCTTTCAGCAAATCCTTTTCCAGTTCTTCATCAGAAGAATACCTTATAATTTTTATATTTTTACTCGCAATCATTGAATCGTACAGGATGTTTAAAGTATCTCCCCCTTTCTCAAATGCAATTTTATACACAGGTGTGCCGCCACCATTACCAATAAACCCAAAAACAAGAATAAATATCAAGGGGAACACAAAACTGAAAACAACTGCTGAAGGACTCCGGAAGATAGCTTTGAGGCTACCTCGGGTAATAGCCATCATTGCTTTAAGCTGGCTGTATGGTTTTGCCATGATTTAAATTGAAGGGCAAATGTATTGACTATTGAATGAAAAACTCAAATGGAAGTCTTGCCTGAACTGTATTGGTCATTTGTTTTACACGAATGAGTTCCTTATACGTTTTGTAGTTTTCTTCACCTAATTCATTTTTCATAGCATTATTGCGCAGTGTATTTTCTGAAGGACCAAAGATCCGGTCAAAAATATTTTTTGTTTCAGGGAATTCTTTCAAACGATAGTCAGAAAGCTTAGCCATTCTCGCAGCACATTCCACTGCATCATTCAAACCCCCAAATTTATCTATCAGTCCGTTTTTTATCGCCCTATTGCCACTCCAAACTCTTCCCTGCCCGATGCTGTCAATATATTCTACCGTCTTTTTTCTTCCATCCGCCACCCGTTGAGTAAACCCGTTGTAAATTTCATTGATACTATTTTGAATAAACCGTTTTTCATTTTCACTTAGCGGCCGGTAAAAAGCTCCGGCATCTGCATAAGGAGATGTTTTAACTCCATCGAAAGTAATTCCGAGTTTGTTTTTAAAGAAAGCCTGCATGTTTGGAATAATTCCAAATACACCTATTGAGCCGGTTATCGTTGTCGGGCTGGCAAATATGCTGTCCGCGGCACAGGAGATATAATATCCACCTGAGGCCGCCACATCCCCAAAACTTACCACTAACGGTTTTTCTTTTTTGGCTAAAGAAAGTTCTCTCCAGATGGTTTCGCTTGCTAATGCGCTGCCTCCACCACTGTTTACACGCAAAACAATTGCTTTAATTGTTTTATCCAGTCTTGCCTTCCTGATCAACTTAATATAATCACTGCTGCCGATCTGTGTTTGCTCATTGCCTGCGCCATCAATGATATCACCTTGTGCATAAATGAGTGCAATTCTATCACCCGAAAATTTCTTTAATTCAACTGCTTTAAAATAGCTATTGATGGAAACAAAGTTGATCTTGTCGTATTTACCCAACCCCAATTTATGTTTTACTTCATCTCTTACTTCATCATCATATTTTACACCATCGATCAGTTTATTAGCAACAGCATCCTGCGGAGTCTGAATAGTTCCTTTATTTGCCAGTTCATGCAAAGTAGCAGTATCAATTTTTCTTGCTTCCGATGCTTTAATAAGAAAATGAGAATAGAGATCTCCCAGCCAAACTGAAGTCTGCAGCCTATTTTCATCCGTCATTTCTTCGGTGCGGAAAATCTCCGTAGCACTTTTAAATTTTCCGGCATAAAAAATCTGAGGTTCAATATCCAGTTTTTTCAAAGTTCCTTTTAAAAATAAAAGTTCGGTGCTGAAACCCATCCAGTCAAAATAACCCTTGGGATTTACATATACTTTATCGGCTATATTCGCTACGTGATATGATTTCTGATTCATCGTTTCGCTATAAGCAAAGATGAATTTGCCGCTTCTTTTAAAGTCAATAAGTGCATTCCTTATTTCTTCACAACCGGCAAAACCATTGGGGTTAAGTCCTGCAACCAGGTAAACTCCTTTAATCCTTTCATCCGACTTAGCTTTTTTTATCAACCTCACGATATCATATACACCGGGAACCACCAATTCATCATTGCTGCTGAAACTTGCCAGCGGGTTTTCTACCTGTTGCTCTAAATATGGGCGGCTGAGATTAATTACAAGTACAGAGCTTTTTTCTATTACAGGTTTTTCACTCTTTGCCAGGCCTGCTACGAAAGCTATTAACAGAAAAACAGCTACCACAGAAAAAACGATCAGCGCCACCAATGACGCAAAAAACATTTTAAAGAAATTTCCCATAAATTCTTCTTGATTTAGATGTTCAAAATTAAAGATATTTGACCCTCTTATCTGTTTTCGTTTATGAATACAGCTTATTTACTGATAGGTGGTAATCTCGGTAACCGGAAGGAAAATCTTT
>JAHEZE010000113.1 GCA_023251235.1 Sphingobacteriales bacterium
ATGTCTGAAAACCCGTTCCCTCAATAAATGTATGGCTGCGTGCAAACCAAAGTCCGTTCTCAGTTACAGTTTTAAATTGCCAGATACCCGCAGGAAATAAATCCAGAAATACCATCAGCAGTAAGCCGATATTGATTGACCAAAAAGCTGTTTTGATAACACGGGGTTTCCACCAATCAGCTTTTATTAATAACTGGCAGCAAAATAATACAGCCGCCAATGCGAGATTTCCATAAACACCCATCAAAGCAGCATGACCATGATTGACGGTTAAGTAAGTACCATGTTCATAATAATTGGCAATGGGAAGATTGATGATAAAACCCAATACTCCTGCTCCAAAGAAATTCCAGAAATTCACTGCTACTAAAAACAAAAACACTTCTGAAAACCCGAACCGATTAACCGGTTTTCCGTTGCTTCCGTTTCCATTTTCCAATACACGTGGCAGCTTGCTGAACCGCCATGCTTCCAGTGTAAGTAATACCAAAGGAACAACCTGTAAAGTGGAAAATACAGAACCCAGCGCCATGGTGAACACTGGTTTTGCATTCCAGTAAAAATTATGAGAGATACCAAGTAACCCCGAACCAAGAAATAATAATGTTGCTAAATAAATAACTCTTGTTGCCGCTTGTTTACTTACCAAACCCATCAGCACCATAAAGTACCCGATTAATACCGTTGTGAATACTTCAAAGAATGCTTCGGCCCACATATGCACTACCATCCACCGCCAGAAGTCAGCAATCACAAAATTTGTTTTCGGTGTTGCAATAAAACCTGATACCAATAATAAAATAATACAGAAAGTTGAATAAACGAGCCAATTGGGTAATGCCCATGGTTGCTTAAGTTTCATCACCGGTTTTATGCCTCGGTATATTGTAATGGCCCAGATGATGAATACCACGCCGAGAATTATCTGCCATATTTTTCCCGGTTCCATATATTCCCATCCCTGGTGCCCGAGCCAGTACCAGTTTTTTCCAATGATTCCTTTGGGCCCCAATAAAATTCCGGTCAATGAACCAGCCACTAATAAAACAGTCAGCCAGAAAATAGTATTGATACGTTTTACTTGTCCGGAAGATTGTTTGGGTGAAACAAGCGACATCATAAAAAAAGAACCGCCAATCCAGCAAGCTGAAATCCATAAAATGGAAAGTTGTACATGCCAGCTTCTTGTAACAGTGATGGGCAATGGTTCTGAAATATTAAATCCGAAAAAGTTGACAAAGCCGACAAAATCATGAACAGTTAAGATGCCGGCTAATACCTGCACTGCAAAAAGTAAAATGGCAACATAAAAAAATTTGTAGGTAGCTCTCTGTACGGCGTCGGGTTGAAATTTCTGTATTTCACCTTTTGTCATAAATGGCTCGGCATTGCTTGTATAAACATCATCATCCAGCTTTTCCAATTTGCCATGATAATACAATACCAGTCCTAAACCAAATATCAATCCCAATGATCCGATGATACTCCATAAGATAATTGCAGAACTGGGAGTATTACCAGCTGCGGGGTCATAAGGCCAGTTATGAGTGTAGCTGTAATGCTCCCCCGGTCTTTCCACACCACAAACCCAGGCACCCCAGAAGAAAAAGGCCGTGAGTGATTTTAATTCATCGCTTTTGGTTATATAACCGGATGGTTTAAATGCACCGGGAAAAGAAGGGTCAGTAAATTTCTGATTGAAATATTTTACCAGCTCACCGGCTGCAAAGGTTTGAGCATCGGTAAGCGATACACTATTGCTGCTGCTGCTAAAGTGGTTGCTTTTAATTTCAGCTTTAACCTGTTCAGCCATGCCTTTTTTCAACAAATCATTATTGGCATCACTGTTAATTTGTGACAGGTAATAATCATTCATGTATTGAGAAACATGATGCAATGCTTCGGCGGTATAGTCAGGACCGCGGTTGGCACCATCGCCAAACATACTGCCGTATTCCATCAATGCATATTTCTGAAATACCGCCTGTCCTTTCAAAACATCTTCTTTTGAAAAAACCGTTTCATTTTTTGAAGAAACATAAGAAGGAATTGGCGGTGCTTCCGTGTATGTATGCACTCCAATCATCGTTACACCTACTACACTGATAATAAAAATAATCAGCAACGGCAGCCACCAGTTTTTGGGATTGAGCAGGTAGCTGATAAAATTATTTTTTGCCATAATCAGGATT
Organism: Sphingobacteriales bacterium; assembly: GCA_023251235.1. Lineage (GTDB taxonomy): Bacteria > Bacteroidota > Bacteroidia > Chitinophagales > Chitinophagaceae > VBAS01. Next base: position 2,193 of record JAHEZE010000113.1, read on the forward strand.
ATTGGGCAAATGTAATAATTAAGGATAATTTTGTCCTTATTTATTTTAGACCCGTTTAAAAATCCAAATTCCAATATCCTGAGCTGAACCACAACGCTAAAAATTTTTAACCTATGCTCCTGTTAACCAAGGTTGTTCAGTTTGAAATGGCACATGCCATCGAGGGATATGCCGGTGCCTGTAAAAACATTCATGGCCATTCGTATGAATTACAGGTAACAGTATCCTCTGTTGAGCCTATGGGGCATGAATTTATTCCTGCTGCCGGTTTCATTTTTGATTTCAAGGAATTAAAAAAAATGGTACTCGCCTTAATAACCGAAACATTTGACCATAAACTTGTTTTATCCCGAAATTATCTCACCAAAAATCCGGAGTTGCAAACACAGGAAAATCTTGTAGTATGGGAAGCAGAGCCTACTGCGGAAAATATGCTCATTTATATACGTCTGAACCTGGAAAAGAAACTTCCAAAGGATATAAAACTGGCTGGTCTGAAACTTTATGAAACAAAAGATTCATTTGCGGAATGGAAAGAATGAACTTAAGTAATTTTATCAACGGTAAATTTTTACAAAAACCTACGCAGCTTACTTTTTTAAATAATTTTCATGTTTTTAAAAACAACTGAATATGCTCTGCGTGCAGTTATCTTTATTGCACAAAAAAGTTCGGAGGAAAAAAAAATGGGATTGCCTGAAATTGCAAAAGCGATTGACTCACCTCAATCATTTACGGCAAAAATCCTTCAGCAACTCACCTCCGGTAATAAAATCATCAGCTCAGTCAGGGGTCCAAATGGAGGTTTTTTTATTTCCGAAAAATCAAAAAAACTTCCGGTATACGCTGTCCTCGAAGCAATGAGAGAAGATGAGGTATTGAATAAATGTGTACTGGGATTGAAATTGTGTTCCGAAACCAAACCCTGCCCTATGCATGCACATTATAAATTAATCAAACAGCAACTGATAAAATTATTTGAAACAAAAACAATTCAGCATCTGGCAGATGAAATAACAACCGGGAACAGTTTTATAGGTAATAAAAAATAATACAGTTATCCTCCTTCAAATCGTGGATTTACAAAATTATTCAGCCTGGAACCGAAGCGATAACTGATCCCAAACCGGTTTTGAAAATAATAACTGGATTTCAACTGACGGATCCTGGTCAAAATTTCCTGTTGTGTTGCACCCGATTTTGCAAGGTATACCTGGTCATGTACCAGCCCGCCGGAAGAAGAAATATAAAATGATAACCCCCCGGTAATGCGGACATTCACATTGAAATTCATCACAACGCTATTTAATGCCCAATTTTTAAAAAAATTGTGATAAGCCAGGCCTGCATTAATTGTTCCCCATTTTTTATTCAATGCAAGGTTCATCCGCAAGGATTGAGCAACTAATGTTTCCTTTAACTTATTATAAATTGTAGAATCGTAATACCTGTTGAACCGTAGGATAATTCCATAACTAAAAGTCAGATACCTGTCGTTAATCTTCCGGTATGGAAAAATATTATATTCACCTGCAAGCCGGGTATATAACTGCCGTTTAAAATTGGAATAAGTGTTGCTGTTGAAAATAGATTCATAACCAGCACTCCAGTGACTGTTGATGCTTTTAACAAGGTAATGATTCAATCCATAGTTGTTTGTCCTTGCCACAAACTTCTCAACACTTGTATCGGTTTCAAAAATATAACTGGTTCTGTTATTGCTTCCATAGATACTAAAACCAACTTTTAATTCTTCCGTAACACGGCTTGCAGATATATTGCCATTATATCCATAACTCGTATACACTCTTTCACCATTCACATTTCCATCGCCACGCAATGTAATAACCCAGTAATTCCAGGGATCGTGGTTAATAGATTTTATTCCCGTTGTATTTCCTAAAACTGAATCCTGATTAACAGTGATGTTAATGCCTTCGGTAAATTTTGTTTTAATAAGAAAAGGTACCAGCCCCAATTTGAGATGCTCTAACAATAACTCTCTTGATTCAGATGAGGTGGTGACTGCTTTTTCAAAATAATTTATGGTATCTGTTAACAGTTGAAACCGGTTTTGTCCAAAAAAAATCATCTCAAACCTGCGGCCACCACCACCTGTGCCACGGGAAGTAATAAGAATATGAACATCAGCGGATAAACGGTCCAGTAAAAAATCAACAAATGTAATTTCCGTTCTTATAAAATTCTGATCGCAGCGGGTATTGCGGCAATCAATAAATACTTTTAGTTTTTCATTTTGTTTAGTATCCTTTTGTGATAGTGCTACAGGTGATACAAAAATGTTTAAAATAAAAAACCAATATATAGAAAGCCTGTTCATATTTGAATTTTTCCTCATTAGTACAACCATGATGAATTTAGGCTGAAAATAAAAGTCGGGCTTTTATTATGTAAAAAAAATGATTCATATCATTTAGCGTCCCTTTATTACAAGATTATGTTGACCAAAAACCAGGACAGGATAAATCATATACAAAAATTTATGATGATCGATGAATCAAAGAACCTTAGATTTTTCAGACAATGTTTAATTAACTGTAATGTCTTTTGACTTTAATAAAAAAGGAACCTCCAGTGAGATTCCTTTTCTTTTTAACATGACAACAATTGTCAAAGCCCCTTCAAGGCTTCAATTGTTTCCCACCTGCGTTGCACACCCTCGTTTGCCAATGAAAGAAACTCAGTGGCTTTTTCAGGATAGTTGTTTTTAATGGTGGCAAACCTGTTTTCATGGTATAAAAATTCATCCAGAGCTACAGATGGGGGTTTGCAATCCAATGTAAATCGTTGTCCTTTTTCTTTCATTGGATTGTAACGGAACAAAGGCCAGTACCCGGTTTTCACAGCCAGACTCTGCTGCTCATTGCCATGACACATATCATATCCATGTGCAATGCAATGACTGTAGGCAATCACAATAGAAGGGCCGGGAAATGCTTCTGCTTCCAGAATTGTTTTTAATGAATGCACATCATTGGCGCCCATCGCAATTTGCGCCACAAAAGCGCTGCCATGCGCAATCGCCTGCATAGCCAAATCTTTTTTCCCGGTCGTTTTTCCTTTAATAGAAAATTTTGCACTAGCTCCAATTGGTGATGCTTTTGATTTCTGTCCACCTGTATTGCTGTATACTTCTGTATCCATTACCAGTATATTCACATTTTCTCCGGTACTTAATACATGATCGAGTCCGCTGAAACCAATATCATAAGCCCAGCCATCACCACCCACAATCCACATTGATTTCTTTTCAAGAAAATCTGCAACATTGAACAGGCGGTAAGAATCTTCACGGCGAAGATCTTTCAGGCGATGTTTTAATTCATATACATATTTACGTTGCTGAATAATATCTGCTTCTGTATTCTCGGCATTAGCAAGTATTGCGTCGGCCAATTCGCTGCCAACTTCTTCCCGGAGTTCTTTTAATAAGCGGATTGCAATTTCTCTTTTCTTATCGGTAGCGAGTTTGATACCGAGGCCAAATTCTGCATTGTCTTCAAACAGGGAGTTGGCCCAAGCCGGTCCACGACCCTGGCTGTTGATTGACCATGGAGTAGTAGGAAGGTTGGCGCCAAAGATGGATGAACAACCCGTGGCATTGGCAACAATCATCCTATCCCCGAATAGTTGGGTGAGGAGTTTAAGATAAGGAGTTTCGCCACAACCACTGCAGGCGCCGGAGAATTCAAATAAGGGTTCCAGTAACTGTGAACCTTTCACGGTTGACATGTTTACCCTGGTGCGGTCAATATCCGGAAGTGAAAGGAAGAAATCCCAGTTTTTAACTTCCTGCTCTCTCAGCGGCAGCATATCATTCATGTCGATTGCTTTGTGACCGGGCTGCGTTTTACTTTCTATCGGGCAAATTTCCGTGCAAATTTTACAACCGGTACAATCTTCCACTGCTACTTGTAAAGTATAGGCTTCTTTGTCTTTGAAAAATTCTTTACCAACCGGTGCAGTGTGTTTAAAGAAAGCGGGGGCATCAGAAAGAAATTCGCGGTCATAAACTTTTACCCTGATGGCTGCATGCGGACATACATAATAACATTTACCGCATTGCGAGCAAAGATCGGCATCCCACACTGGAATTTGTTCAGCCAGGTTTCTTTTTTCATACCGGGTAGTGCCGGCCGGATAAGTGCCATCAACAGGGAAAGCACTTACCGGCAAATTATCTCCTTCGCCGGCGATGATTTTTCCTAAAACATCTTTTACAAATTCAGGAGCATCGGTGCTTACGGGTGCTTCAATTTCTTTATCACCAATGGCAAAACCGGAATAATCAACCTGAAAAAGATTTTCAAGAGTTTGATCCACTGCCTGGTAATTTTTCTGCACTACTTCTTCTCCCTTGCGGCCGTATGTTTTCTTAATTGCATTCTTGATGGCCTTTATGGCGTCATCTTTCGGCATAACATTGCTGATGGCAAAAAAGCAGGTTTGCAAAATGGAGTTGATGCGGGAGCCCATACCTGTTTCCTTCGCTACTTTGGTAGCATTGATTACATAAAATTTTAATTTTTTATGGATAATCTCTTCCTGGATTTTCATAGGCAGTTGCTGCCATACTTCCTCTGTGGGGTAGGGAGCATTGAGAAGAAATACAGCTCCTTCTTCCGCATCTTTCAGCACATCATATTTTTTCAGGTAATTGAAATGATGGCAACCGATGAAATTAGCTGAGTTGATCAGGTATGTGGAGCGGATGGGATTATCGCTGAAGCGCAGGTGAGAAACCGTAAGTGATCCGGATTTTTTTGAATCATATACAAAATAGCCCTGCACAAAATTATTGGTTACTTCACCTACTATCTTAATCGTGTTTTTATTGGCGCCAACTGTTCCATCAGATCCCAAGCCAAAGAACAAGCCACGAAATGTATGATGATACTCAAGGGAAAAATCATTATCCCATTCCAGGCTGCTATGGGTTACATCATCATTAATACCGATAGTGAAATTATTTTTGGGAACCGGTTTATTCAGTTCATCAAATATAGCTTTCACCATTCCTGCATTAAATTCTTTTGAAGCCAGGCCATAGCGACCACCAATCACTTTCGGCATTTTAAATTCCCAGTCGTTATGCAAAGCGCTGATCACATCCATATACAGTGGTTCACCAATTGCTCCCGGTTCCTTGCAGCGATCCAGTACCGCAATTTTTTTCACCGTTGGCGGAATAGCATCCATCAAATGCTTGATGGAAAAAGGACGAAACAGGTGAACACTTACAAATCCAACTTTTTCTCCCCGATCGTTCAGATAATCGGTTACTTCATGAACCGGGCCAATTCCGGAACCCATCATGATGATGATGCGTTCTGCTTCAGGGTGACCGTAATAATCAAAAAGTTTATAGGAACGTCCTGTCAGTTTTTCAAAACGCTTCATCGTTTCTTCCACTATTTCCGGTACATGCTTATAATATCGGTTGCAGGCTTCGCGGCTTTGGAAAAACACATCTGGGTTTTGCGCCGTACCACGAACGAGAGGATGTTCAGGGTTCAATGAACGATGCCGGTGTTCATTTACGGCTTGTTCATCAATCAGTTTCATAATTACATCATCAGGAATTACAGACACCTGGTTCAGTTCATGCGAGGTACGCATACCGTCAAAAATATTCATGAACGGAATTTTTGATTTAAGCGTAGCCGATGTAGCAATCATAGCCATATCCATGGCCTGCTGCGGATTATTACCAAACAACATGGCAAAACCGGTTGACCGTGCTGCCATCACATCACTATGATCGCCGAAAATGGATAAAGCATGAGTGGCAACTGCTCTTGCGGCAATTTGAAAAACTGTGGGGGTCAGTTCGCCGGCAATTTTGTACATGTTGGGTATCATCAACAGCAATCCCTGTGAACTGGTAAAGGTGGAAGCTAATGCTCCTCCCTGCAAAGCACCATGAATAGCGCCGGCAGCCCCAGCTTCACTTTGCATTTCAATTACCTTGGGGGTTTCACCAAAAATATTTTTGATGTCATTACTGCTCCATTCATCGGCCCACTCACCCATAGCCGATGAGGGGGTGATGGGATAGATGGCACAAACTTCACTTGTTTTATAAGCAATGTAAGCGGCTGCTTCATTTCCATCCATGATGGAAAAAGCTTTATTGTCTTTTGTAGTCGATTTCTTCCCTGCGGAAGGAGATGTTATGGTTTCCATTTCAAAAATTTTTGAGGTACATAAATATACCCAAAATACATTGAATGACCAGTTTTGGAGTATGACAAATGTCAGGTGGGGAGTTGATTGATATAAGCTTTATCAGGCAATTGCAGCCAAAACAATCTCTTTCACCTTATCTAAAGGAATTCTTTCCTGCTGCATTGTATCACGATGACGGATAGTAACAGTGTTATCTTCCTTGGTTTGCTGATCGACTGTAACGCAGAACGGCGTACCAATAGCATCCATCCGGCGGTAACGTTTTCCGATTGTATCTTTTTCTTCGTAGAAACAACGGAAAGAGGATTTGCAGTCATCCATAATTTTCCTGGCGATTTCCGGTAAGCCATCTTTTTTTACCAATGGTAAGATGGCCAGTTTCATCGGAGAAAGTTTTGCAGGAAATTTTAAAACAACGCGGCTGTCCTGCTTTTCAGCAGTGCTTAAGTCTTCCTCAGTATAAGCATGGCTCATTAGCAGTAAAAACATCCGGTCAAGGCCGATAGATGTTTCAATTACATAAGGGATATAATTACCAACCGGTTTGCCGGTGGCGGGATCAATATCATTATCGAAATACTGCATCTTCTTTTTACTGTATTCCTGGTGATTCTTCAGATCAAAATCTGTTCTTGAGTGAATACCTTCCACTTCTTTAAAACCAATGGGGAAATTATATTCAATATCGCAGGCGGCATCGGCATAGTGAGCCAGTTTTATATGATCATGAAAACGATATTCTGTTTTTGGTATTCCCAAACTTAAATGCCAATTTAATCTTTCTGCTTTCCAGTACTCGTACCATTTTTTTTGTGTTCCCGGCGGAATGAAGAATTGCATTTCCATTTGTTCAAACTCCCTCATGCGGAAAATGAACTGTCTTGCTACAATTTCATTGCGGAAAGCTTTCCCGATCTGTGCAATACCAAATGGAATTTTCATTCTTCCGGTTTTCTGCACATTCTGAAAGTTGACAAAAATTCCCTGTGCTGTTTCAGGTCTTAAATAAATTTTATTGTCTTCATCATCCGAAGAAGCAGTAGAACCAAATTC
>JAHEZE010000170.1 GCA_023251235.1 Sphingobacteriales bacterium
CATGATTAACCGTGATGGCACAATCAGCATCTCAAAAATGAGAAAATATGTGGAACATCATGGCGATCAAACCGGTGCTTGCATAGGCGGTTTTTTCCTTGGTTTATTCCTTGGTCCTTTGGGACTGCTTCTGGCTTATTCAAGTACTGATGACAAAAAGCACAACAGAATTATATGGGCATGGATAGGAATGGCTATTTGGACTGCGTTTTTGATTTTGATTTTGGTTTATTTTTCTGGAGGTTTGATTTAGTCAAACTTTTAAAAATAGTTAATCATGGGTTGAATCTTTTTTAATAATACTGCATTATTCTTCCACCTCCAGAATCACTTCTACCTCCACCGCTGTCCCGAATGGTAGCGCATACATTCCTATAGCTGATCTTGCATGTTTTCCTTTCTCACCAAAAATTTCTACCATCAAATCACTATAACCATTAATCACTTTCGGCTGGTCTTTGAAATCTTCTGTGCAACAAACCATACCCAATACTTTTACAATGCGTTTTACTTTATTCAAAGAACCCAATTCTGCTTTTATTACGGCAAGATGATTAATAGCTGTTGATCTTGCTGCTGCATAACCCTGTTCTATAGTTAAGTCTTTTCCCAGTCTGCCGGTAATAAAACTACCATCAGGATTTGTAGGCCCTTTACCTGCGAGATAAAGAAGATTTCCCACACGAACAGCATTTACATAATTGGCCACAGGTTTTTGTACAGGAGGTAGTACAATGCCTTTTGCTTTCAGGTTTGCTTCTGCATCCTGTGAAAAAGAAAGAGTAGCGCTGAATGAAAAAATCAAGAAAAGGATAATTTTTTTCATAAATTTTTTTTTGTCTTCTTTTCTCATTTGAGAAAAGGAGGATGATCAAAATAATTTAAAAATATAGGCTGCAATCAAACCGCCTACAATTGGTCCGATTACCGGTATCCAGCTATAACTCCAATCGCTGTTTCTTTTATTTTTTATTGGTAAAATAAAATGTGCAATACGAGGACCCAAATCCCTTGCAGGATTAATAGCATAGCCCGTCGGTCCACCGAGCGATAAACCAATTCCTAAGACCAACAAACCTACCGGTAAAGCATCAAGGGTTCCGAGACTGTTTACAGGGTTCGACATAGCCATGGCGCCAAATACTAGAACAAAAGTGCCAATGATTTCAGTTATTAAATTATATCCCGGGCTGCGGATTGCCGGAGTCGTACAGAATACGGCAAGCTTTGCATCACCTTCATTAGTCAAATCAAAATGCTGCTTGTATGCAAGCCAGACGATGATAGCACCAACGAAAGCTCCACCAATTTGTGCAGCTATATAAGGAACGAGTAAGGAAGCGTCGAATCCGTTGAAGGCCGTCATGGCAATAGTAACTGCGGGATTCAGGTGTCCGCTTCCTCCAAGTTTGGTGGAAACAAACACGCCAAGAAATACGGCCATGGCCCAACCGAATGTGATTACAATCCATCCGCTATTGTTTCCTTTGGTTTTATTTAATACTACGTTCGCTACTACACCATCACCGAGGATGATAAGTAACATGGTTCCGAAAAATTCGCCGATGTAAGGAGACATAAGCAGATAGAATTAATAATGAATAATTAAAAATTAATAATTGGGAAGATAGTTAATTGCTACAGAATTAAAACCACTGACCTGTTTTTTTATCCACTCCTCACTTTTCCCTGTTTCTTTTGCCATTAGTTGAGCCACTAATGGAGCTGATTCTATTGCGGCTTTGGCATCCAGCAACAAAGCTCTTGTTCTTCTGCTCAGAGCATCTTCCAGCGTCATACACATTTCATTTTGTATGGCCCATATTATTTCTGCTTTTATATAGGGCAATATAGGATGTATTAATTCTCCGAGGGAAGAATCTTTTTTTATTAATGCATTGATACCACCCGCATCCGTTCCATAATAATATAATGGGGTTGTGTAATCAATAGTTTCTTTATATCCATGAATGTGCAGGTCTTTGGTCACACATTCTTTATCACTCATACCCGCTTTATGAATAGCTATTTCCATTACATCTTCCGCCATTTTTCTGTAAGTCGTCCATTTTCCACCCGTGATACTTATCAGTTCAGAATCGGAAATATTTATATGATGTTCTCTTGAAATGGTTGAAGTGATCTTATTGTTACTTTTTACCAATGGTCTCAATCCCGCAAACACACTCTTAATATCTGTATAAACCGGGTCTTTTGTAAAATACCTGGTTATATGATGCATGATAAATTCAATTTCTTCTTTTTTGGCAATGGGCTCTTCGCTGGCTTTTTCCACCGGCGTATCTGTAGTACCAACAATTAATTTATTATGCCAGGGAACAGCAAATAAAACCCTGCCGTCATCTGTTCTTGGAATCATGATCGCTGTTTCTGAAGGTAAAAATTCTTTATCAAAAACCAAATGAATGCCCTGGCTATGAGTAACGAGCGGCTCGGCATCTGCATCATCCATCCTGGCAATGTTATCAGAAAAAATTCCTGTAGCATTGATCACCACTTTTGCTTTTATTTCATATTCATTTGCATTAATTAAATCTTTTATTATTACTCCACAAACCTTTCCGTTAGTTTTCATCAACCCTTCCACACTCATATAATTCAAAACAACAGCTCCATGGTCAGCAGCAGTCATCGCTAAATGAATGGCAAGCCGTGCATCATCAAATTGTCCATCATGATATAATACGCCACCCCGCAATCCTTCAGGATCAATATTAGGAACGAGTTGTAATGTTTCTTCTACATTTAAAAATTGAGATGGCCCTAAACCCAGGCTACCAGCCATCCAATCGTACATTTTTAATCCAATTCCATAAAAAGGATTCTCCCACCATTTATAATTGGGAATAACGAAGGATTGATTTTTTACAAGATGCGGAGCATTTTTTTTCAACAATCCTCTTTCTTTCAGCGCCTCCATTACCAGTTTGATATTTCCCTGTTGTAAATAACGTACCCCACCATGCACCAGCTTGGTACTTCTGGAAGAAGTTCCTTTTGCAAAATCAT
>JAHEZE010000114.1 GCA_023251235.1 Sphingobacteriales bacterium
AATTAAGAAAAAATTCAAGTTAGGAATTCACAGCAACAACTCAAGCAAAATAAGTTTACATAGATCCTGTTGTTGGTGCAGAGAACTATACCAAAAAAACTCTGTCGATTGAACACCAACAACGGCCTAAAAATGCGGTAAGTATGAATGTAGGAGCAGAATCTATGCCAAGTAAAACAATGGAATTTGGTGCCAGTATTTGGTGACGTCCTCCCATTAATCCCCCAGGCAGCGAACACAAAAACCGTTCCCTTTATTATCGTCGGCCCGGAAGATACCGCCATTATTGTTGTTGATGGTCCTGGTCCATGCATTAGAAGCATTATTTTCGGTAGAGCTCCAAAATATGCCATATTTACCAAAGTCGCCAAAGGTTCCCAAATTGTCGATAGTGGCACTTCCAAGACCCGTAAAACCGCTTGAGTTGGTGGCGTCGGTGTTTGGTGCCTCCCAATGTGTTAGACCGACCTCTTTCATTTTTCCACCTGCCACACTTAGGCCACCGAGAGTAAATGTCAAATCTGTCCACTCTGCATCCGTTGGCACATGCCAGCCAGTAGGACAGAGTTTGCCAGTTGAGACTGCATACCAGTTGTATAACGCCCCGAAAATATCTTTGGCCTCCATAACGTTTTCGAACACACAATAGGAACCGGTTTTAAGAGCAACCCATGCTTCAACAGTCGTTGACTGTGGTATTGCTGTGCCATCTTTGTATTTAGTTGCTTTAAGATTTTCTGCCATCCAGGTTTGAGTTCCAATTTTTATTGTTTTATAAGTATTCCCTTCCTGGTCCTGCATGGAGCCATAAGTTAAGCTGGAATTGTAGACTGGGGGCAATTTATAATTTGCCGGGATTGTCGGACTTTTCGGAATGCTACTCTCTGTTTTTTTGCAACTGGTCGTCACACTAAAAAGTATGATTATGAGTGTATATAAGAAATGATTAGCAACTTTCATAAATTTACTGTAATGAAAATAATTATCCTTTTCATAATTTTATTTATTTGAAAATTTTTGATATTAATATTTAAGAACTACACTATAAATGTATTTAGTGTTAAGGCCTTAAAATATGATTTTGGTCATATGGAATATAAGTAGGTTGAAAAAAATTTAATTCCGGTGTTTTTCCCGCTGCCATAATAAATGTTTGAATGATCTTCGTGAAAGTGAAATTCACAGGCTGGAGCCAGCCAGGGCCGGGGATTACCCTCCTGCCTTTTTATCTATTCCCTTAATATCAATCTGATTTAGATACGGTTCAAGCTGATTAACACTTGAAAAACTCCTGAATCTTCTTACTTACATTATACTCCCTGTAGTAAAATACTTCAACATAGAAGCCGTTAATCTGGTAAAGTAAAATATTATGCTCTTCACGCCGGTTGGTGTAGAGAATTATCCCGGCATAAGTCCGATGATTAAACACAATCAACGGCGTAGAATGGGAGGAGCAGGAAATTATCAGCATTGAATAATAAATTATTATCTTTAAAACATTGTTCTTTTGTATCTTTTATCAACTATTCAACTTAACAACTGCATATGAAAGTTATTTTTTTGTTTCTGACAGTGATTACTGTTTGTTTGGGCTGTAATATCAAAAAAGAAGCACCCTCTTCTAAAAAAGATTTACCCTCTGCAGACATACAAATAAAATTGGCATTATTGGCAGCCCCCCGGGAAAAAAGAGATAGCTGCTCAGTGTATGGCTATGGTGCCGATAAACAACTCATCCTTTTAAGAAAAGGTACGAATGAACTGATTTGTCTCGCAGACAATCCTGATGAACCCGACTTTTCAGTGGCCTGTTACTGCATGACACTGGAACCCTTCATGCAGAGGGGACGTGAACTGAGAAAGCAGGGCATCAAGGATCAGCAGTTATTTGATGAACGGGAAAAAGAAGTAAAAGCAGGCACGCTGAAAATGCCTAAAGATCCTGCCACCTTGTATGTTTATTCTGCCAAAGAGAAAGATGTTGACCCTGCAACCGGTGAAGTGAAGAATGGTTATTTGCGTTATGTCATTTATATCCCTTATGCAACGGCTGCCAGCACCGGTTTACCGGAAAAACCATCTGCTGACGGCATGCCCTGGATCATGAATCCCGGAACATACAGGGCACATATTATGATCGATCCCTAACCCCAACCGTCAGGTCCGTTTACCAATCGTTGACGAAAGCGTCTCACTTGTGCCATGTAATAAAAATTAATTATGGTAAAATCAAAAGCTATTGATAACACGGTAAAACTTTCTCAACCAGAGGTTGTAAATGAGTATATGAAAAAGTTCAAGCATCCATTGAAAGATGTTGCTGAAGCTTTACGACAGATTATTTTAAGCACAGATAAGAAAATTGGCGAAGAAATTTTTTACAATGCGCCAAGCTTTTTTTATTCAGGAAAAATGAGGCCCTTTAATCCCAAAGAATATAAAAGATTAATTGTAACATTCAATTTTTTTAAAAAAGACTGCATCCGGATAATATTTCTGACAGGAGCAAAACTAAACGACAGATCAGGATTACTTCAGGGTGATTATGCAGATGGAAGGCGGCTTGCACTGTTTTATAGTATGGAAGATGTAAAGAAGAATGAAAGGATCATGCAAAAATTAATAAAGAAGTGGTTGAAACTATTAGATAAATAAAGCTCATGAATAAAAAGATTGTAACCAACAGCATTACCATTAAAGCAACTGCATCCCGTGTGTGGGATGCTCTCACCAACCCGGAGCAAACAAAAAAATATATGTTTGGTTGCGAAACGGTTTCTGACTGGAAAACCGGAAGCTCCTTACTATGGAAAGGAAGTTACGAAGGCAATGAAATGATTTTCGTAAAAGGATTCATTCTGGATATTCAGCCAAACAGAATTTTAAAATACACCGTGATTGATCCCAATGCAACTTATCCCCACAGCCCGGAAAATCATCTGAATGTTACTTATGAATTATCAGAACAAACCGGGCTGACAACTTTAACTGTTTCTCAGGATGGTTTTGAAAATGCGGCAGATGGTGAAAAAAGATATACTGATGTGTACAACAATGGCGAAGGATGGAATCCTATCCTGGTTGAAATAAAAAAGATGATTGAAAGAGACTAGCTCCCGGTCCTGAATAAAACTCCCTTGTAAATAAACTCCTCTCCTTTATCCTTTTCTTAACGTTCTTCAAATAATCTAACGGGATTATTTTCGTTTTTAATTTATCAACTTCAACCTGGACATTTACTTCTAATTCTTTTACTGAAAAAAAAACTACAATGGCTGAAACCAACAATGGTTCCGATAGCTATCGGAACAATGGCCTGTACACGTATGATTCTTTTGGTGAAAACAAAAAACCAAATGATAACAGATTTTTATGGTGGTGCTCCGGGGCACATCAGAAATTATTAAAAGAATTTCCATCGGAACACAGTAAATACTCAGGCCTTGGCGGTGTATTACTGGCAACATTTATTCTCGCCAGCTTATCCGCAGGCTATGCTATTTACACCGTGTTTGGAAGTTTGTTCTGGACTTTTGCATTTGCCATCATATGGGGGCTAATCATTTTCAACTTCGACCGTTTTCTTGTTTCCACAATGCGTAAGTATGGAATATCCAGAAGAAAACAAATTTGGATGGCGGTGCCGAGAATTGCACTTGCCTTATTAATTGGTGTAGTGATTGCCCGTCCATTAGAAATGAAAATTTTTGAAAAAGAAATCAATGTAAAGATGACTGAGAACCTCCATAAAAAGATTCAGCTTAATGATAGTCTTTTAGCTATGGAATATAAATCTCAACTGCAATCAACGGAGGAAGAAAGACAGCGGCTCCTCGGTCGCAAGCTGGCGATCGAGGATACGCTGCACAACCTGCAAACAGCCTATGTGCAGGAAGCAGATGGTACAGGTGGCAGCAGGCAACGTGGTATTGAAAATATTACATTGCTGAAACAGGATGCATATAACCAGGCAAAGATTCAGTTTGCTCCGGAACTAATATTGCTGGATAAAAGTATCCGCAGCCAGGATAGTATTTTACTGAATGCTAAAACCGGCATGCAGGAAAAAAGAAAACAATACGAAGTGGCTGCCATATCCAATATGGGTTTTCTTGAAAGAAATAAAGCTTTATCAGATCTTTCTTCAGAAGAGGGAAGTGTATTTTTTGCCAGCCTGTTAATCTCTCTACTGATTATTTTAATTGAGATCGGCCCGGTACTGTCCAAACTCATTATGCCCATCGGGCCTTATGATATTGCTCTTGCAAAAGAAGAACTTTTACAAATGGCAAACTATGAAGGTGAAATAAGAAAAGATAAAGAAGACAGGTTTGAGAAAAGAAAGGTTTTTCATGAGAAGCAAAAAGAAATGAGTGAACAGTTGGCTGAAAAACTTACAAGGCTTCAACAAAAAAATATTGATACAGAACTGGACAAATGGGAACGTGGCGAATGGAAACCTGAAGATCACCGTGCCAGCATGGATGAAGTGATGCGGAAAATAAAATATCAGTACCAGTTTAAAGAAGAAGATTTGCTATAATTTTTTTTTACATATTACCTGATTAGTTCTGTCTTAAAGCAGGCATCGGAACAGGAATATTATAAAATGTTGCACCTGCACCTACTCCACCTTCGCAACTATTAGGCGGTGTGGTGCAAACAGCTCTTGTTCCCTGGCATTCGGCCGCCCAGAACATATAGCCCAACATGCCGGGTGTGATTCCTGCACCATTCGGAAGAACTGACTGTACAAAACTTCCGGTACTTTTTTGAAGTGAATTATTAAAGTTTATACATTCAGGAATGGCTTTGCTACCTACCAACCATAAACCACCTGTAAATTTTGCGGGGGCTAATGGAGGTATAGGTGGGCCATATTGTGGTTTGCCATCTACATGTTCCTGCCAGCTGGTAATAGCACCTGATATGCTGGGTTGACGTGCAGCAACCATTGCATTTGCGTAATCCAAAACCGGATTATTTGTTGTAAGCCAATCGGCCGTTGCTTTTCTGCAAATATCAATCAGCCAGCGGTCACCGGCTGCAAGATCTATTGTGAGACGGGCTGCATGATTATTTCCCGTTGCATCATAAGGAATTTGCGAACGATAGGCATTGATGAATTGTTGTAAGCCATTCAAATTCGGATTGCGGTTCTGCTCGTAATCAATTTCAATGCCAACGCCCAATTGTTGCGCTACGGCAGCAGCATTCATTCCTAATTGCACTGCATTTGCCGCTAATGCCTGGTCCCATACGTCGGTATAAGTAATGCCTCCAATAGAAAGCATGACCCGAATGCCATGGCTTTTAAAATAATTTACAATATCAGCAGTCATGCCACGGGGAACGCCATTTAATGTAGTAGCATCCGTAGTATGGTTCAGGAGTTTTAGAGGATGTACAAAACTGAGAATAACAATATTAACAGAGGGCTTGTGCTCAATATCTCCCCTGTCTATTAGCCAATGATTTTTGTTGTCAAATTCTGTAACGGTTCTTGCTGTCCCCCAAATACAATAGTCATTTCCCGCATGCCATACACCATAAACCTGGACAGGAGTTACTGTTCCTGCAACCAAAACAGATACATTGCGAGAGGACGCCAATTCTTCTGTTAAATTCTTATTCTTTGATTCTTTCTGGCAGCTCTGAAAGATGGATAGGCATGCAAAAAATATTGTTGCATGTAAAATGTTTTTGGTTTGCATAATGATTTTTTTTAAGCAAAATATATAGAGGGCAGTAAGCTGAAAACTAAGTTAGGAAAATAAACAACAGGTTAAACTCGTATTATTACGTAAAAACAATTTTCTAATAATTAAAAAAGTCAACTATTAGTTTAGTTGACTTCTTAAATGAAAAATATTTTTCAATTTATCACTTTACCCCTGCCCTTTTCTTCATCTCAGCAATCGGGAATGTAATAAGTCTTCCCATTACTTTATTGCCACGATAAGTGATCACCTTCATAGTGGATGCATCTTTTGGCACCATAACAGGAGTTGAATATGCAGGATAAAAATTATCAGGAAATGAATTATCAAACGTGTAATGAATATTCAGGTCCTTTATTTCTGTTTTCATTTCAACCGTAATTTCATTTTTATCATTCTTTGAAAACTTGAAATAGGGATCATACATACTGGGTGCATATTTCTTTTGTGCAAAATCAAACCTTGCAAAGTGCTGTTCAGTTTTTTTCACAAACCCTTCCCAGTTTTTTTTATTCTTAGGACTCCACACAGCTTCAGCAATGGCAAACCCCCTTGGCCATGTCATATATTCTGCATGGCGCATATTATATACCTGCTCTGTCCACAGGTTGGCTTGCCCGCCTTTAATATATTTTGCATCCACTCCTTCCGGCACAGGTTCAAATTCGTATGCCTTGCTTAGCCGAAGGGTGGAATACACAGGTGGTTCAAGCATAATATCACCCTGCATATAATCTAAGTATGCAAACGTGGTAGGACTCATCACCACATCGTGCCCTAATTTTGCTGCTTCAATACCGCCTTTCATTCCTCTCCAACTCATCACTGCGGCATTAGGGGCCAGACCTCCTTCCAGTATTTCATCCCAACCAATTACTTTTTTCCCTTTTGATTCTACAATTTTTTCTACTCTTTTCTCAAAATAACTCTGCACTTCATCCAATGTCTTTAAATTCTCTTGTTTCATCAAGGCAAGTATCTGAGGATTTTTTTCCCAAAAATTTTTGGCACACTCATCACCACCTACATGAATATATTCAAACGGGAAAAGCTGTGCCACTTCAGTAAACACTTTATCGAGAAATGCATATGCTTTTTCATTAGCAGGGCAAATAGTATTATCAACCAGCGCATAAAAATGTCCATTAGCGGGCCACTCCATAATCTTCTCTCCTGATCGTACTTTGTATTTATCTGCTCCCGGTGTACAGGAAAGTTCCGGGTAAGAAGCAATGGCTGCAAGACTGTGCCCCGGCACATCTATTTCCGGAAGAATATTTACAAATCTGTCTTTAGCGTACTGAATTAATTCCTTCATATCATCCTGCGAATAAAATCCGCCGTAATCCCTTGGTTCATCCGGCCCGGGTGCAGAAAAATCTCCAAAGGTTCCAACCTTCTTAACATTCCAGGCTCCTACCGTTGTAAGTTTTGGCAAGGCCTTTATTTCTATTCTCCATCCTTCATCATTAGCCAAAGTCAGGTGAAGCAAATTATATTTATACTTCACCATCTGGTCTATGTAATCTTTCACCTGGTCTTTTGTAAAAAAATGTCTTGACACATCAAACATCAGTCCTCTCCAGCCAAAGCGGGGATAATCAGTAATATCAACAAGCGGAAGTTTCCATTCTATATTCTTCGCTACTGATTTACTTTCAATTTCCGGAGGCAACAATTGTAAAAGGGTTTGCACGCCGTAAAATAAACCCGCCGGTTCATTTGCGCTGATGACTACTCCTTCTTTTTCAGTAACTGAAAGTTGATAACCTTCCTTTCCAATACTATTATTGATTAATTTATTAATTACAAATTTTATATCAGACTGCTGCTGCATTCCTACATTAAATGATGCAGGCAGGTCAGTAGCGGACAATTTATCAATCAGTAATTCTCCAATTTTTTTAACTGCAACAGTAGTATTTTCAGAAGAAATTATAATCTTATTCCTGAATTGATAAGAACCGTCTTTTTGCGTCATGGAAACCGGCTCAGGAATTATTGCTGGCTGGGCTGCAACCTGCTGGGCAAATAAGGCAAAAGACATTAATACAGATA
This sequence comes from Sphingobacteriales bacterium, assembly GCA_023251235.1. Classification (GTDB taxonomy): domain Bacteria; phylum Bacteroidota; class Bacteroidia; order Chitinophagales; family Chitinophagaceae; genus VBAS01. The sequence continues at coordinate 7,782 of JAHEZE010000114.1, forward strand.
TAAAAGAAACCATTTTATATTTCATTTCACTAAATTTTTAGAGGGGATGAAGTTAAGATTTTATGATTAAAGATTGACTGATATTTCTGAATATTCACGTTAATTTTCAAAGCTTATTTATTTCTATACCCCTTATGTTTTTTATCTGAATCATGAATAATTCAAGATTACTCCTGGGGATACTCAGTTCCATTAAACAGAATAACTGCATCTCTTTATTCTTAACAGAACAATTGAATTTTCTAACCAGTATCATAATTTCATTCATAATGGTATAATCGAATTGCAGTCTGTAACTCTCCTCCATTGCTTTTTTAATAACTGGTAAAGTTTGCAGAACAAAGGAGGCGGCAGTTTTGTAAGCATTTATCAAACCGGGCACTCCGAGAAGTGCGCCACCGAAATAACGAATTACTACAATTGCAGTATTCGTTATTCTTTTACTGTCTATTTGTCCCAGTATAGGTTTGCCTGCCGTGCCTGATGGTTCGCCGTCATCACTGCTGCGGAAATTATTACGATCGGTTCCTATTCTGTAAGCAAAACAATGATGAACCGCTTTTGAATGTTCATTTTTCAACTGCTTCAAACGGTTTTTAAATTCTTCTACTGTAGAAATTGGAAAAGCATAAGCAATAAAACGGCTACCCCGATCCTTGAACTCAGCAATAGATTCTTTTTCGATTGTATAGTAAAAAAAATTATCAGGCACCCGGAGCTTTTGTTTCTTTTTTAATAAATAAATAGTAAAACTGAATGCAGGTAATAAATACATTGGGAATAATGACCGGCAGGTTGACATCAAGCAGAATACCATAAATAATAAACACGATGGCGCCAAACATATTGATGATTCGAATGACACGAACTTTTGAACTTACCAGGAAACTGATTACTACCAGTCCTGCCCCAAGATATCCAACCCAATCAATCCAGTTCATAAAATATTTTTAAGCTTAAAAAAATTATACAGGTTGAAAAAAACTAATAGTATCGTTCAAAATAGTTATAGTTTTTTTTCCTGATGCATTAATGAGATTTGGAGCAGCAAGTCCATTATTAATTATTAACCCGCCTGCCGGACGGGCAGGTTTTTCATTCTTAATTATTCGCACTTCATCCCAAATTTCTCTGTCTATAAAAGACTGGAGCAGCTTTGCGCCACCTTCTACCAAAACACTTTGAATATTTAATTTATATAAAGCACTAACTAATTGTTGAATAAGATCAGAGTCTTTTGAAACCTTATAAAAAAATAAAGATTCAGACTCTTCATTCTTCAGTGTATTAAAAATAATAGTTCTTTGTTTTTTATTAAATATATGAAGTAAGGAAGGTAATTTTAAATCCAGATCCACTACCAACCTGATGGGCGAAGGACCGTTCCAGTATCTTGTAGTAAGTTCCGGGTTATCCAGCAAAGCCGTATTGGTACCGATAAGGATCGAGGCTTCTTCGCTTCTCCATTTATGAACCAGCCGATTGGTTTCATCATTTGTTATCCTTAATTTTTCTTCCGAAGTACCGGCAATTTTGTGATCGGAGGTTTCTGCCCATTTTAAAATGATATAGGGACGATGCTGCTCATGAAAAGTGAAAAATCTTTTATTGAGCTCCCTGCAT
>JAHEZE010000115.1 GCA_023251235.1 Sphingobacteriales bacterium
CAAACTGCATGGGAGTAAATTTATTGAGGCCCTGACCTTTCAGCTGATTAACTTTTTCCAGGGACAAAAAAGCCAATGGCAATTTTACAGTTGAAGCAGGATTAAAATATTGCAGGGAATCGTAGCGGTAATAATAATTAGTGAATTGAGGTTTATTATTTTTATCGCGGTTGATCTGTGTATAAATAACCTGGTAATGATAAATTTCAGGATGTTGCAATACCTGCTGAAATAAACTATCTTTTTCAGAAGCAAGTATATTTTTCAACAAGTCATCTGTACGGGGTTGTGCTATGCTGCCAACAGTATAAATAAGCAACATAAAAATTAAAATAGAATAACGCATGGTGAATGAAGATAAAAAATAATTATGCATTATCTGAAATGGTACTGTCATTTATGTACGAGCCTGCCAAACAAACCTACGGTTTAGTTTGCTGGTACATCATCTCTCTGGCAATATTATTTGATGGTTCTTTCTTTAAGCACCCACTCCCATGCATCACCTATTTCTTCATCCTGAACTATTCCGGTAAATACAAACCCGTTTCGTTCTAAAATTTTTGTTGAGGCATTTTTTTCAGGAGCCGTCTTTGCCCATATAATAATTTCCGGGTTAGTTGATTTTGCGATAGCAATTAATTGTTTGCAGGTAAAAGATGCAATTCCCTGTCCCTCGTATTCTTTAAAAGTTCCATAAGCTATTTCCACTTTACCATCTTTTGGCTGTCCGGTAAACCCACCAACACCTACCACTATACCATCACGGATTACGAAATATCCGATCCAGGGCGGGTTATATCCAACTTTATAATAATAGTCAGGATAGGATTTGAAAATTTCCTGGCAATAAAGTGTTGCATAAATTTCCTTGGTTTTGTCTTCGTCAATATGAATTGGTGCAAAGGTCATGGTTTATAATATGCGGGATTGATTTTAAGTATACATCAATAACCGAAGTTAATAAAGTATCAATAGTCGTGCCTACGGTAATAAATTGCAGGCTTGGTTACTTTGTTTTTGTCTTTTACCAGCCAATGACGTAAGTCTGAGTTATGACAATATTAAAATAATTAATGGTGTTCTGAATTCAACAGCTGGTGAAGCCAACCTGCACCGCTTAGCGAAATTGCACTAGCGGAGTAAAACGACGGATAAACTGGTAAAGGAAGTATAAATGAATACTTTGACTGAACCCCAAAGCAGCAGATCAATCATCACCTTACCGGGAAATGAAATTTAAATCATTTGTTAAATAGAGATATGGCTTCGTATTTTCAGGTTTATAATTTTATGTTGCAACAATTCACCAGTTAAAAATGCAATGAATAAGAACATTACATCAATTGTTATTGTTTTTTTTATCCTTCTTTGTTCCTGTAAAAGCAATAATTCTGAAAAAAAAGAAAGCAATAAGATAAAAGCTGCAAGCGATGCAACTTCAGCACCGACAGTATCTAATTATGATTTTACACATCCCTCAAAACGATGGGTGCTTTCCGACAGCCTGATTGAGATATCCGGCATTGCGTGGCTGGGTGATAATAAGATGATGGCAATTGAAGACCTTCATCCATTATTATATACTCTTCAGCTTGGTGATACAGCAGGGAAAATTATCAGTAAAGTTTCCTTCAAAGAAACCGAAAAGGAAAAATATGATATGGAAGATATGGCAATCATCGGCGACACGGTATATGCCTTATGGAGCCATGGCGCTGTATTTAAGATTTGGAACCTGGATAAAAAAATTATTGTAAAAAAAACAAAAACCTGGCTCAGTAAAGAAAATAATACTGAAGGCATGGCTTTTGATCCCGTTACCGGCAATCTGCTGATAGCGTGTAAAGATGAATCAGATATAGCAGATGATAAAAAATCAACCCGTTCAGTTTTTGAATTCGATGTAAAAGCAGATTCGCTGATGACCACTCCTTTCATGCTCATTCATAAAAAAGATTTTAAAGATCTTACCGGAGAAAAAATTGAATTCTATCCTTCTGCAATTGCAGTGCATCCGGTTACCCATGATGTGTACATAATGTCCACAAAGGACACTAAGTGTATTGCCCAGTTCAGTCATGAGGGGCAGTTGAAAGTATTCCAGTACCTGGATAAAGACATGATGTTACAACCGGAAGGAATCTGTTTTGACCCACAGGGTAATCTGTACATAAGCACTGAAGGCAAGCATGGTGTGCCTCCCTATATTTATAAATTTGAAGGGAAAACAGGGAAATGATTCCTGCTCTGAGTAATTATTTAAAGCTGTTGCTGTAACTCCTGACTACTTTTTTACCTAATTGCAATGATGCAGCTTTGGTTGTGTAATTTTATTTCTTTTGTGTTTGAATTGTAAGCAAATCTTTGTACAAGTTTACAGGTCTTGGATAATAAGTACTGTCAAGTTTTAGTTGCATAATATGCAGATGTGTTGGTGAACGCTTTTTAAAAGCACTTAAGCCGGTCCGACCCACATTAGCGATTATGTCGCCGGGCTTTATTATGTCGCATAGGTTAACTAATACTTTATTCGTGTGGGCATAATAAATAAAACTGTTTATTGATGGTACATAAATATAAATATATTTACCGCCACGCAAATTACTTGCAGTGTCCCACTGTGTTGAAGCTGCAATAACAATACCCTCTGTAAGCGATAAAACATTGACAGGTTTTTTAGTTACGTCGTCAAGGCAATCCTGATTCTTGTCATTTATAAAAATATCCTGGGAAGGATGTCCACCGTGTTTATTACCGTCAAAATAATTAAAACCTGATGCTATGTATCCGCTTCCATCTTTGCCGCCAATAGCTTTTGCATTATAGTTTTGAAGCGGGAATATCCATGCGGATTTTTGAAAATCTTGCCCGTTATGTTTATAGTAGTAATTTCTGATCAGTGGTATTAAAACCTGCATTTTCTTTAAAGCCTCTTTTTGCGGAATTAATCCATCCCGGATTTTGGTATTTAGAGAATTAAAATCAATGCAAGTGTCTGTAGCGGATACAAAAGGTGTTACAATCGTTTTTGTTTCACTTTTGTCATCAACTTTGTTATTCATGCAGCTTAATAGTAGTGCAGAGTAGATGAACAAAAGTCTATTCATATTTTTTTATTAAAGAAATATTTTGGTTTTCAATAGATGAAAGTCTTTGGGAAACATCTTCGTATTTGGCAGTGTACCATGGTTGCTCAGCGAAATAAGATTTCATATCCGGTGTTTTAAAAATATATCCATATCTCGCATAAATTTCATTTCTCATAATTTTTAAATCGCTTTTACTTAATCCTAAGAGATCTTCCGGAGATAATAGTCGTTCAGATGCTTGAGGAAACCGACGAGGTTTTAAAACATAAATCCAAATCTCAAATTGTCCATTAGGCAACACACCTTCTCTTGAAGAGTTGTATTTTACCACCGGAAGCGACCAACCAAATAGTCTTGCAAAAATTGCGCTGATTTCTTCAGCTTTATATTTATCAGCCTCATCAAAGTACTTAATTTGAGTTGTAAAACTATATTTATCGAATGTCATCACTTCAGGTACACTGAACCCGGCTTCTCTTAAACTCACTTTAAGTGGCGTACATTGGGCTTCTTTGATAGAATTATGAATCTGGATAAATACTATTCCCTTTGTAACTTTTGCAATTAACTTATACTTTTCAATACTATTTTTGTTCAAAGTAATTCCATTGGTATCGGAGGAGGCTGGCTTATCATTGCGCAGATCCGCCGTGAGTAATGAATCCGTAGTGCTCAGGGAATTTGAAACAGTATCAAGTTTTAAAATAGTTTTATTTAAGGTATCATTAATATTCTCAAGAGCAGTTTCTTTTGAAATTAATTTTTCCTGCTTTTTGCGATCAAAATAAATAAACAGGATAACAGATACTAAAATTGCAACTAATCCAATAGCAGAAATTACAGAGCCGGTTTTAGAATGTTTCTTGAATTCATTTGATTGGTTATCCATAATTAACTTTCATTTTTAATTGAGCCCAATAATTGCATTGCATCACTCCACATTTTCAATAACCTGCCACAAGTATAAGCAACCCCGCCACTGGAAGAAAACATTCCAATAACTGCGGGAACCTGATTCTTATCCTGCATTAATAAATATACTGCACAGCCTATCAGTACTATTAATGATAAAATAGTTATTCCCAGGTATATCATTCTTTCAAACTTAAATACTTCAAGAAGCTGTTTGATGGCCTTAACTTTTTTATCAAGATTATCTTCAATATCTGGCATTTGAAGTTTTGTTTTATTTATGATTTATGCGATTAACTAACATGAGCCATTATTGTTATCTCCATTTGAAGGGCCACTTTAATAAAGTACGGAGTTTTTTGTAATGAAACTCATAAAAGAATAAACATACTGCAATTTATAATCCTTTTTTCATTTTTTTAATATATTATATATAAGGGTTATCATTTTTATTTGCTTTTTAACCTGTCCGTCTTCTGCCTCAATGTTTATATATGGGATATTATGCTTCTGACAATAAATTGATAAAGAGCCATCATCAATTGCATTTTCACTTTGAAGGACAACATTTTGGTTTAAAGATTTAATCCGGTTAAAGTCATTATGATCAGTAACTAAAAAAAAATTATCTATATCCTCGGTCTTTGATATAAAAACTTCTTTGGCATCAATTGAATTTTGATAAGTTAATACAGAAAAATTATTGTTGCTGTTATTGTGAATAGCAATTATGTATTTACAAGCTGGTTTATTAATTATAGTTGCTAATAAGCTGTCAGCAAAAACACTTATTTTTTCATTAAGCTCTTTTGGATAATTTTTATTGTATTTAATTAAAGTTTTTTCAATTCCAATAGTTGAAAATATTCTGTTTGGGTCAAAAAAATATTTTTTATTATTCATTTTATATTCCAGCAGCCTTTCACCATTTTGGTGTAATTCATATAAACTAAAATTAACATCACCGGATAAAGATTCATATGCTTTAACTGCTGTGTTTTCATTATCGTGTAAGGCTACCATGTTTGCGATAGATTTTTCAGAATTATGAACTCTGATTACGCAACTATTGGTGCCCAGCAAAAAATGTATTTCATGATCAATTTTAAAAGAAATTAAAATTATTAAGCTAAGTAATACAATTGATAGCAAAATTATTTTCATATTGAGTTTTTGCAATTCTGGTTCACATCAAAGAGGTTGTAAAATTATATTTAAGATTAAATCAGCCTGAACTTTTTCGGAACCTCGTATCACTTTACTTGTCCTTCATTCGGCCCCGGTTTACTCCCCGTCGCTTTGCTTTCGCTTACAGTTGTCATAACATTCAGTGTGGAAGCATTTTCTGATTCAATGGCATTTTCTGTCCTGTCAACCAGCAGTAAAAAAGCTTCTTCTTTTGTCATCATTTTATAAGGTCCTTCAGCAGAAGAATAATTAAAATACTCCCTGGCAAGAAGTTGTTCAGTTGATCTGTAATTTTTCCATTGCTCTCTATAATGAAACACACTTTCTAAGGATACTAATATCACTACAAGAAGACTTATCGCAGAAGTTATATATTTCAGCCAATCATGTTCTTTATCTGTCATATTGATTAATACAGGAACCATCGCACCTCCTAATACTGTAATGGTACGCATATATAAATAATTTCTTTTGGCTTTGGTTGCTTTTTTGTCGTACCATTCCCGGAATTGATTTATTCTTTCATCAACATACTCATGAGGGTTCATGCTTCCGAATTCGCGGAGGGGAAGATGTGTCCAGTGCTTTGATTTTGGAATATCCTGTTTTGGTGTATCCATTTGGTTTGATTTGGAATTAGTCTTTTAATAGTGTTAAGCAGTTGTTGGTATTCAATTGCCGGATTTATTCTGGTTTAGTTCTCTGCACCAATAACTGCGTAAATATGATTCAAGGATCACTACAAACTGCCAAATATGTTTTAATCACTGGTGCCGGCTCATCTTTTTATTCCAGAAAATATAAGATAGTATCCCAGGTACTATCCACAACAGCATGAATAGCATTTTAGGGTCAACTCCCTTTGCCACTGCTATGCCCGAGTAAACAGCGCCTGCCAAATCAAAAAATAAACCTGCATAGGCCCACTCTTTTATTTTTTTTAACCCGGGTATTAACAGGGCAATTACTCCCAGCAACTTAGCCGTTCCGATGAATGGAATAAAATAAACAGGGTATCCAAGCATATCATGCAGGAATTTTATTGAGTCATCATTTGATAACATGTTAGGAATGGCCGAGAATGCCATAAGCCCGCCAAATAATATGGTGAAAGCCCAGTAGAGAATATTGACTGTTTTTGGTTTCATATGCTTTGCCGATGTAAATTTTACGCCGTTGGCTGGTGTTCAATCGCCGGATTTATGCTGGTTTAGTTCTTTGCACCCACAACACAAATCTATGTAAACTTACTTTGTTTGAGTTGTTTATGTAAAACCTTTGCTTGATTTTTTCCATATTCGAACATCAACACCGGAAATTAGGAAGGAGACTCGTCAGGGAAAAATCACGATGGTCTCTGTGCAAGGCATCGGTCGGATTAGAGTTATCTCGTATTAAATTATTTCTTCTCAGCAAGAAGGGAAACACTTTTCACACCAAAATCTTTCGAAGCCCCTTGCGCAGACTTTGAAATAAAACCATAAGAATCATTTTTTTTCACATAAAGAACTTCCAACCCTCCATGTTGAATGGCTCTGCTGTAATCATCTTGTTGCGCTGCGCCGCCAATGCATGCTGCCCATAATGTTGAATTGCAAACAACATTTTCTGGCAATTGTTTTTCTGTGACAATATCAGCAATCGCCATTCTTCCTTTGGGTTTCAGCACCCGGGCCACTTCTGCAAATACTTTTTCTTTATCGGTACAAAGATTAATGACACCATTACTGATGACTGCATCAAAGCTCGCATCGGCAAAAGGAAGTTTCTCAATATAACTTTTGTGGAAGAAAACATTTTCAAAATTATTTTCTTTTCTGAGCCGTTCTGATTTTTCAAGTTGCTCATCCGTCATATCCACTCCAGAAACATGTCCGCTGCTTCCTACTTTAATGGCGGCAATAAAAACATCCATGCCAGACCCGCTTCCCAGGTCAAGTACTTGTTCCCCTTCTTTCAGGTTAGCAATATCAAAATAGTAACCTACCCCGGCAAATGATTCGATGGAAGCTGCAGGAATACGGTCGAGGTCATTTTTTTCATAACCCAATTTTTCAGCCAGTCCACGCCCCATTTCGAAATGATACTCGCCTTTAGGATTAAGCGCTACATCGCTGTACATTTTTTTTACTTTCTGTTCCAGTTCGGCGGCGTCAACCTTTTTAGTGGTTGTGGTATCCATTTGTTTTGTTTTTAGTTGTTATATTTTTTTTACTTCGTTGATAGTTTGCAGAAAATGTTGTGAGTGACATCCTAACAACCGAAGTTAGTAAATTATCGACTATAGGTGAGGACAATACACAAGACTTAGCGAAACAGCAACAGCGGCATAAATTTATTAAAAAGTCCCATAGTTCGTTCGTTCTTCTTTACCTTATGGTCTTGGCATGATTACAGCCATTATACTCAATAAGAAAACAATAGAGACCAGAACTATTGATATGATATTCCAGGCTTTCCCTGGTATTTTATACCAATAGTAAACTATCAGTGAAAATAACATAGTTTGCGGCACAACTTCACAGTATCCAATTATCTGTTTCTTAATGGGAATTGTTGTATAAATAAATCCTTCAACTGAACCTGGTGCAGCAGCAGTTGTTGACAATATGGACAATCCAATCAATAGCCCCCATAATTTTAACCAACCATGTTTTGTATTCAGAAATATATCCCTGAAAGCCCAAAGGGCAATTGAAAAAACTAACCCTCTAATCAATTGTAAGATTGGCCCGACTGCTACCGCCACAGAGTTCATTGGTTTCATAAAATATGAATAAGGAGCCGTTCCCAATAAATCCTGATAGTCCAAGAAGTAATAGGCCAGTACTCCCGCCAAAAAATAGGTGATTACATGAGCAGATGATATTCTCCAGAAGAATGTTCCAAATTGCTTCACCCTGAGTGTTTTTTTAACATGACGCACATCTCACAGATTTCCGCAAATCCTTGTTCCAAATTTACTTAATTCTCAATATAAATTGGAACAAAAGAATAAGTAAAAATCCTGCCGCAGCAGGATCAATTATTAACTTGCCTACCGGCAGGCAGGTTCTTAATTTTTAATTATTACGCCGTTGATTTCTATGACAAAGTAAATCAACGGCGTAATCTTTTTTGTCCTGATATTAGCAAAGATCCCTGGCGGACTTAATAAAATACTATACCGCCTTTGCTATTCTTCTCATCCAGCTCCAATGTGTAAGAAATAGAGTCAGGCAGATCACAATTATCAAGCTGCTAATCAGTATTGATTTTAAAGCCTGATGCTTTTCTGTTTGAATTTTATCACTTTTTGCGGCTTCGTACATTGAACGGATTGTTGTTTCGTTTGGGATATAAACTTCCTTATTGCTTTCAATACTTTTCTGATCGGTCTTCAAAATATCTTGCTTATAAATTTCATAAGAAGCGAGGCTTGGAGAACCTTGTGGAGTCCATCCTGAATGAATCGGGTCAGTAAGATCAATTAATGCGTTTACTAAAGCTGTTGTTGAGATGAGAAAAGTAATCACCGTAACTAAACAGATGGCATAGCCATAAACCTGGCTAACAATTTTTGTTGACTTTTCCATATTGCCTCCTTTTGAAGGTAAAGTAAGAGATTTCTTTGAGAGAACTTATGACTTGGGTAAATTCAGAAAGAGTTTTTGTTTGTCTGGGGTCGTTACAAAGACCGGGAGACTTAATTATCTCACTTCTTTACCAAATGGCATTAATGAAATTTCTATAAGTTTAAAATGCTGCCGGGCAAAAGGAATACCAATGATGGTAATAAACAAAAGAAAACCAAATACAATATGAATTAAGGCAGCATATAAACCACCAAAGAGCAACCAGACAATATTGCAGAACAGCGATAAACAACCAGCATTATTACTACTGCTCACTACTTCTTTACCAAATGGCCATAATACCAAACCAGCTATTTTAAAACATTGAAGACCCCAGGGAATACCAACAATGGTTAAACATAATATAATGCCACCAACAAAATAACCCAGCGCAGAAAAAAAACCACCGAAGACCAGCCAGATAAGATTGCCGAGTAAATTCATTTAATAAAATTATGGTATTTGAATATAGAGAAGGGTTTTGTTTGTTTGTGTCTTTGCAAAGACCTGGAGGATTTAACATAGCTGTGGTGTTAGTCATGAAGATAAAATTCTTTTGGA
>JAHEZE010000035.1 GCA_023251235.1 Sphingobacteriales bacterium
GAGGAAAACCGAATGCCCCGAATAGGTTACCAGTTGCAGGTGCACTTCTACCGGATAGAGGCTGCTATCCGCCCTTTTATGAAACGTTTCAAAAATAATTTTTCCTTTTTCCTTGTTAACCAGAGGAGCTATCAATTTGCGGAACATTGTCATTGTATATTCCGGTTTGATGTCCAATGGGGTCATTGTTGACATTTGGCCCATTGAATAGCCAAGGTTACGGAGTGCCTCTTCATTCACATATTCAAACTTCAATGTATCAGGGTTGAACATATAAATCTCATTCAGGCTTTTTTGCAATACAGTCAGCAATTTTTCTTTCTCGGCTTCTACTTTTTTGCGTTCGGTAATATCCTGAACAGTACCCAACGATCTGACAGGGTTTCCATTTTCATCATAAAATGTTTCGCATTGCTCCTGTACATATTTAATGCGGCCATCTGCAAACTTCAGTCGATGCTCTATATTATATGGAGTTCTATTTTTTACAGAACCGCTATATGCCTCATTTACCATTTCCCGGTCTTCAGGATGAATGACACTAAGGAACGCTTCATAAGAGGCGCCAAATTTTCCGGGGTCTATTTCAAACATTCTGTAGATTTCATCTGACCAGATTAAAATATTATTTTCAATATCCAGTTCCCAACTGCCGATGTGTGCTATATGCTGCGCTTCGCTCAGGCGGGTTTCGCTTTTTTGCAAAGCCACTTCCGCTTTTTTGCGTGCTGTAATATCCATTACAAAACAGGTGACGCCTTCTATGGCGCCGTCTTTCCGGATGGGATAGAGATCTACTTCAATATTTTTTTTTAGATCACCAATGTCATAAAATCGTTCAAATGATACCTTAATGCCAGCCAAAACTTCATCCACTTTTTGTTTCCAGAACGCTTCGCCGTCTGGCCCGAAAGCTTTGTAGTGAATAATTCCCGGAGTAGGGGGTGATCCGGTGAAAAACTTATACTCATCATGAAACGCTTTGTTGAAAATAATCAGCCGGTGCTGCCTGTCCATTGCCCAGATCATTTCAGCAGAATTATCCATCACCTGTTTCAGGTTTCCTTCGCTTATTTCCAGTTTCTGCTGTGCAAGGATGATCTCCGTAATATCAACATGCGCCACCACGGCCATCGGCTTACCATCTTCAAAAAGCATTGACCGCAGCAGGAACCATCTTTGTTTATTGGGCGAATGACAGGGATATTGCAATTCAAAAATTTTTATTTCTTTTCTTAAAACGGATTGAATTCCCTCCAAAGCCTGCCGTGCAATATCATCTCCCGACTCAGCCGCTTTTTTGCATACTTCAAAATAATTACTGCCCTTGGCAATGCGTGCCAGAATGGTTACTCCGTTTTCCCTTCCAAAATCTTCCCATGCTTTATTTACTGTAATAATTATTCCGCTTTCATCAATAACTGCAATACAGGAGCTGAGAGAAGAGAGAATGCCACGGATAAAAGCTTCACTTTCCTGTTTTGATTTATACAGTCTGTCTTTTTCTTTTTCGGCAACATTGAGATTTCCGATACCCGATCTATTAATAAAAAAGAAGCTGACGACAAATGCAGCGATCATGATGCTTATCCCAAACTGTGTATCATAAAGCCCTGCTCCGTAGCCAACGAGGCATAACCACCCAGCAACAAGAAGAATACCGGTAATGTACAGTATTTGCCGGGTGCCCACCCTGGCAGCTTTTGTTTTCTCATCAAAAATGGACATAAACCCGGTTTCGGGTTTTGCAAAAAGAATGGCCAAAGCCATGAGCAGAAGAACAAGAATCGAATGTAATGAGATGGAAGAATACTGAACAATACTATGAAGCCGGGGGGCATTGTAGATATAACCGGCGAGCCCAATAAAGAAAATAACGATTACAGGGATAGCAAAAATTTCAGCTATTCGCTGCATCTTCTTTTTATTGAATGAAAACGATAGCAGAGAAATACCCAGAAAAACAAATCCGATGGTCGTTACCCGGGCCATGCGTCCGGGAGATAAATCAGCAGTGGTATTTTTATTTTTAAAAATTAATTCATCAATATGAGCATTCCAATTGAACAGGTATTCACTCAGTGAAACAACTCCCAGCATCAGCACAACAAAAGCCGATGTTATGGCTATGCTTTTTCTTTTGCTGCTGGTTAATAATAAAAGGGAAAAACCTGCAGCCAGTATTCCCAGCGCAGTATTCACTTTCATACTATTCAATTCCACCCCTAGCCTAATTGATTTCAACGCTTCGATATTAAATATCCAGCCGGCAAGGGCTGCCAGGCTGATAACACTTGCGGCAAAAACAAACAATACCGTGATCCGGGTTGTTTTAAAAAAAATATTTCTTTTGAATGGCATGGTCCGTAATATCAAAAATAAATTTGTGCCTGTTTCTTGTCTTTGAAAATTGTCAATCTCATTTTTTTAAATCATTTCCCTTTATAATACATATTAACTTTAATAAGAAGGAGGTTAAGGTTGGTTACAGGAAAGAGATCAGGAATTTTACGGAAAGTATTTATTTTTTTTAAAAAAAAATGATTTATCGGGATGAAGCTAAAAAAAAATTAATGCCCAAAAAATAAACATTTATAGAAACCCCATGTAGTAGGATTATTACATAGCCTGAATAGCCATTTAGAAAATAGCCGGGTACACAAAGCATTAACCGTGTCTTACTTCAACTGAAATCCCTCTAAAAAATTAGTATTAAAATTTCCGCTGCGAAAGCGTTCATCGTTCATTAATTGCAGGTGAAAAGGAATTGTAGTTTTTACACCTTCAATAATATATTCACTTAAAGCCCGATACATGGTATCAATGGCTTCCTGTCTTGTTTGGGCTACGGTAATCAGTTTACCGATCATAGAATCGTAAAAAGGCGGAATAACATAACCGGCATATACATGACTGTCCACCCTTACACCATGACCTCCTGGCTGGTGCAGTGTGGTAATCTTTCCGGGTGAGGGGCGAAAATCATTATAAGGATCTTCTGCATTGATCCGGCATTCAATAGCATGGCATTGTGGAATATAATCCCGACCGCTGATCTTTTCTCCCATGGCTATTTTAATCTGCTCTTTGACCAGATCAAAACTTATCACTTCTTCTGTAACACAATGCTCTACCTGTATACGGGTATTCATTTCCATGAAATAAAAATTGCGATTCTTGTCAACCAAAAATTCAACAGTACCTACACTTTCATAATTAATAGCACTGGCTGCTTTTTTTGCAGCATCTCCCATTTTTTGCCTGAGTTCAGAAGTCATAAATGGAGAAGGAGATTCTTCCACCAATTTCTGATGCCGGCGTTGAATGGAACAATCTCTTTCACCTAAATGACAAACTTTGCCAAACTGATCTCCAGCTATCTGTATCTCGATATGCCGTGGTTCCTCAACAAATTTTTCCATGTAAATGCCATCATTCTTGAAAGAAGCACCTGCTTCAGCTTTGGCAGTATTGTATGCCCTATCCATTTCACTTTCTTCCCAAACAATCCGCATACCTTTTCCACCCCCCCCTGCCGTGGCTTTTAATATTACAGGAAATCCTATTTCTTTTGCCAACCCTATTGCCTCATCAAGATTTTGAAGAAGTCCTTCACCACCAGGTACAACCGGTACGCCGGCTTTAATCATGGTCTCCTTTGCCGTTATTTTATCGCCCATTGAATTGATCATATCAGGAGTAGGGCCAATAAATTTTATTCCATGATCACTACATATCTGTGCAAATTTTGAATTCTCAGCAAGAAAGCCGTAGCCGGGATGAATGGCATCAGCATTGGTTATTTCAGCCGCTGCCATCAAATGAGGAATATTAAGATAGGAGTCGCTGCTTGGAGGTTTGCCGATACAAACGGCTTCGTCTGCAAATTTTACATGTAAACTATCTCTGTCTGCTGTAGAATAGACTGCAACTGTTTTAATACCCATCTCACGACAAGTGCGTATAACACGAAGTGCAATTTCTCCGCGATTTGCTATCAGTATTTTATTGAACATTCAAGTAATTTGATTTTGAAATTGGGAGATTGAGAAATTTAGATTTCAGTCCCGGTTTTTCTCGTGGTTAAAATCTCATAATCAACTAGGTTCAACAAGAAAAAGTGGCTGATCATACTCAACCGGAGTTGCATCTTCTACAAGAACCTTAATTATCTTCCCTTTTATTTCACTTTCAATTTCATTGAAAAGTTTCATCGCTTCTATAATGCAGACCACTTTACCAGGGTTAATTTCAACTCCCACATCCACAAAATTGGGTTTATCCGGAGACGAGCGACGATAAAAAGTACCAATCATGGGACTTTTAATAGTAATTGTGTTATTTGTTTTAGCCTCAATAGCAGCTTCAGAAGTTTCTGCGGATTTTGATGGCTCCGGTGTTGTAGTTGATGTATGTGATGGGATATGTTGAGGCACGTGAGGGTATGCAGGTGCAGCCTGAAATGGTGCCGCGGCAACTTGCATTACTCTTTCCTCTTTCTGTTTTATGGTAACCCGGAAATCTTTTAACTCAACAGTCAGTTCACCAATATTTGATTTGTTGACCATCTTGATCAACTCCTGAATCTGTTTGAAATCCATGTTTTTCAATTTAATGATGGTTTGATATTATAAAGGAGGGCTAAGATAGGGAAATCAAACCCGCTATCACTAAGATTCATTTAAGTTTTTGGGTAAAATCGGGGTAAAATCATATAAAAATGCTCAAATCCAGGCAATTTTAAGCGAATATCATAAAAAAATCAATTTATCATTTTACCCTATCAACATACTCACCGGTCTTTGTATTGATACGGATAATCTCTCCTTCATTAACAAATAAAGGTACTCCCACCGTGGCACCTGTTTCTAAGGTTGCTTGTTTTAATGTACGTGTAGCTGTATCGCCCCTCACACCAGGTTCACAATAAGTAATCAGCAAAGCAATTTTATCTGGTAATTCTGCACCTAAAATCTGATCATTATCAGTATTAATAAAAACTGTTGCTTCATGTCCTTCTTTCAGATACTGGGGAGAATCAATAGCATTCTCCTGCAACGCAACTTGTTCAAAGGTTTCAGTATCCATGAAATTATATCCTGTATCATCTTTGTATAAAAACTGGTAGGTACGTTTTTCAACACGTACAGGGAAAATGGTATCTCCAGAGTTCCAGGTTTTTTCAATGCTGCGGTGATTATCAATTCCCTTAAGTTTTGCCCAGATTTTTGCAGCAGCACGGGCTGTTTTATTTTCTCCAAACTCCACTACACTATAAAGACTTCCCTCCAGGTTCAGGATCATACCCCGGCTGATATCTGATGTATTTGCCATAATGTTTTTTTGAGGCGGCAAAGATAAATGATGAAAGCCTGATGGCAAAAGGAAAAGAAAATGAGTTTATCAAATAATTATATAAGATACTTACCTGAATCCATTTACTTTGAGTTATGAAAATAAATTTTCTTTTATTGTTGCTATTAAATGTTTTAACGGGTTTGGGACAAACTGAAACTGAAGCTCCTTATAAAAGGTTTCCCACACTGCCGCCAATTAATATTTTACTTATTGATAGTGCTACCCGCTTCACTGAAAAGAATATCCCGAAAAATCAACCTGTGTTCATCATTCTTTTCAGCCCGGATTGTGATCATTGCCAGAAAGAAACGGAAGAACTTATTGATAATATCGACAAATTCAAAAAAATCCAAATAATAATGATTACTATGATGCCATTTGGGAAAATGAAAACTTTCTATAATCTTAACCGTTTGGGCAGATTTAAAAATATAAAAGTGGGATGGGACAGTCAATATATTCTTGCTACCTTCTACCGTTTAAGAAATTTTCCTTACATGGCCTTTTATGATAAAAAAGGTAAACTGATAAATACATTTGAGGGTTCTTTGCCAATTGCAAAAGCGGTCAAAATTTTTGCTGACCAAAAATAAAAAACAACGATTGTCAATCTAAAATCTAAATCCCTCTGTTACCTTTGCCGCGCAATTAAATTCATCACACTAATAATTTTTTTCTCATGAAAGTAACTGTTGTAGGAGCAGGTGCCGTAGGAGCCACTTGTGCCGATAATATAGCCCGCAAAGAACTCTGCCATGAACTGGTATTACTTGATATAAAAGAAGGATTGGCCGAAGGAAAAGCTCAGGATATGATGCAAACTGCAACCCTTTTGGGTTTTGATACCCGCATTACCGGCAGCACCGGCGATTATTCCAAAACAGCCAATAGTGATGTTGTTGTTATTACTTCAGGTATACCCCGCAAGCCCGGAATGACGAGAGAAGATTTAATAGGAACAAACGCCGGTATTGTAAAAGGGGTTTGTGAAAATATTCTGAAGCATTCTCCCAATGCCATCATCATTGTAATCAGTAACCCGATGGATACAATGACTTATCTGACCTTAGCCAAAACTGGCTTACCCAAAAACAGAATAATAGGAATGGGAGGAACATTAGACAGCAGCCGTTTCAAATATCAATTGAGCCAGCATCTGGGATGCAGTCCGGCAGATCTGCATGCTGCTGTGGTTGGTGGACATGGTGATACTACTATGATTCCATTAATCCGATTAGCAACCTGGAACAGCGTTCCGGTTACTAAATTCCTTTCTGCTGAACAGCAAACAAAAATTGTAAACGATACAATGGTAGGTGGGGCTACTCTTACAAAGTTGATCGGTACCTCTGCCTGGTATGCCCCGGGGGCTGCCGGCGCCGCTTTGGTGGAAGCTATAGTTCGAGATGAAAAGAAATTATTTACCTGCTGCGTGGCATTGGATGGCGAATATGGGCAAAAAGATATTTGTCTTGGCGTTCCGGTTGTTATTGGTAAAAACGGTTGGGAAAAAATTCTTGACTTTGGCTTAAATGCTGAGGAACAAGCTGCATTCAATAAAAGCGCCGATGCTGTAAGAAGTATGAATGATGTATTGAAGACGTTATAACTTCATTTAATAACTTGTATAGTCCTGAAAAAGGCAGTAAATGGATTAGAATCTGCCTTTTTTAATTCACTTAATCATTAACCTAACTTTGCCTCATGCATTATGTGTCTGCTGAGGGAATAAGCAAGAGTTATGGAATACAGCCCTTATTCTCAGATATCTCATTTAATATAGAAGAAGGGGATAAAATTTCCCTGGTAGCAAGAAACGGTTCAGGTAAAACCACGCTTTTAAAAATATTAGCCGGTCAGGAAACCGCTGACCATGGAAAAGTGTGGATCAATAAAGACGTGGATGTGGTTTTGTTTGAACAGGAGCCTGCTTTTATTGAGAACGAATCGGTATTGAACAACATTTTTTTCCATAATCACCCGATCTTAAATGCCATAAAAAATTATGAAGCCATCAGCGAAGAAGGAGATGTTGAAAAAATAAACGACTCCATAATAAAGATGGATGAGCTTGGCGCATGGGATTTTGATTCACGGGTGAAACAGGTACTGAGTAAGCTGAATATTCATCAACTTCAACAGAATATTTCCACCCTCAGCGGTGGACAACGCAAAAGAGTAGCCCTTGCCAAAACGCTTATCGATGTCGGGTTTGAACACAAACATGTTCTATTGATTATGGATGAACCTACGAACCATCTTGACGTGGAAATGGTGGAATGGCTGGAAAATTTTTTGAGTAAAGAAAATGTCACATTATTACTCGTAACTCACGACAGGTATTTCTTAGATGCTGTTTGCAATGAAATATGGGAAATGAATGGCGATAAAATTTATAGATACAAAGGTGATTATGAAAATTATCTTGAAAAAAAAACTGCACGTATAGAAAGTGAAGGCGCCAGCATTGAGAAAGCAAAAAACACATACAGGAAAGAATTGGAATGGATGCGGAAACAGCCCCGTGCAAGAACTACTAAAAGCAAAAGCCGGCAGGATAATTTTTATGAAGTAGAAAAAAAAGCAAAACAGGAAATTGTTGATGCTCAGATGCAACTGGAAATGAAAATGAACCGGCTGGGAGGGAAAATTGCAGAAATGAAGAAAGTTTATAAAAATTTTGGAGAAAAGATTATTTTAAAAGGATTCGACTATATATTCAAAAAAGGGGATCGCATTGGTGTGGTGGGAAAAAATGGAACAGGTAAAACTACTTTTATCAATGTCCTTCAGGGGTTGGAAAAGGCAGAAAGTGGCAAGGTGAATATTGGGGACACAGTGATATTTGGAAATTATTCCCAGCAAAGTTTGCAGGTAAAAGAAGATATGAGAGTGATTGAATACGTAAAATCCATTGCCGAAAATTTTCCTTTAGCTAAAGGAGGCTCTCTTAGTGCCACGCAATTTCTTGAACTGTTTCTTTTTCCAGCGGATAAACAATACACCTATATTTCCATGCTCAGCGGAGGAGAAAAGAAACGACTGAGTTTACTCACCATTTTATTTCGAAATCCCAACTTCCTTATATTGGATGAACCCACCAATGACCTTGACCTTCCTACCTTGACTGTTCTGGAAAATTTTCTCGCCGAATTCCAGGGTTGCCTGCTCATTGTTTCTCACGACCGGTATTTTATGGACCGGCTGGTTAATCATTTATTTGTTTTTGAAGGCCATGGAGTAATAAATGATTTTCCGGGAAATTATTCACAATTCAGACAGTCAACAGTTGATGGTCAACGGCCCACAGAAAAAGCTTTTCAAAACAAAACAGGTCTAATCGGGAAAAAGCAACTGTCAATGGACCATGGAATGTTGACTGTGGGCAAAAAGCGACAGTTTTCTTACAAAGAAAAAAGGGAATTTGAAATTTTGGAAAAAGAAATTTCTGACCTCTCCAAAGAAAAGAAGCTTATAACGGATAAACTATACAGCGAATCCATCCCTTTTGAAGAATTACAAAAGCTCTCCAATCGGATCGGAGAAGTAACAAAAAAGCTGGATGAAAAAGAATTCCGCTGGTTGGAGCTCAGCGAATTGGCCTGGTAAAATTTTTTCTCTGAGTTTTGGAAAGAACAGATTATCTCTTTAATTTTGTTCCGGATCCTACCCTCGTTTAAACCACAGATTTTATTGTTAAAAGTTTTATCCCCGTTATCCCTATCGGAAGCCGCAATTTTATTTGTTTAACTTTTAAATGCAGGAGCATGAAAAAAATTTACATTTATTTACACAATCCAGATGTTCAGGGTGGAATTATTATTGCATTGATTTTTGCCACTATTGTATTAACCACTGTTCTTACCTGGGGGAAATAAGAAAAGAAAATATCCGGTTATATCTGTTCATTGATGTGATTAAACATCAATGAACAGGTTAAGTTATCCCTGATAATTTTCTTAACGTTTCAAGCACGGTGTCTGTTTCTATATTATTCATACATTTAAAATGCCCTTTAGGGCATTTGTTGTATCCGATTTTACTGCAAGGCCTGCATTTTAAATTTCTTATTTCAATTTTCGCATTTCTTATATCCGAATTACCATAATACGGGTACATTCCAAATTCCGGTACGGTATTTCCCCAAATAGATATTATTGGTTTTTTGAATGCTGCAGCAATATGCATCAGGCCGGTATCGTGGGTAATGACAAGCTTTGATTTGCGCACAAGGTCAGCACTTTCATTTAGTTTAAATTTCCCACAGGCATTATAAATTTTAACCTGATCCACCGATGAAATTTCTTTCCCATTCTCAGCATCTTCTTTTCCCCCTAATAAAACTATCGGGTGATTGATTTTAGTACAAAGCATTTTCAGTTTTTCCAAGGGAAGTTTTTTCGTATTATGTGCCGCTCCGATAACAATACTGATAAATCCTGCCTGGTGAGACGTGGGAATATCCTTCTGCATCACTTCATCATTCTCATGAATAAAATAATCAAGGGCTGCTCCGTCATTCTTTACGTCAAATGATTGTAAGGTTTCCATATATCTGTCTACTATGTGAATATCCGGCAGCAGATCCCATTTCAGATTGGTCAGCATCCATTTCCGGACATTGAGTTTATTGAATGAAAAACTTTTTACTCCTAATTCTTTTTTAAGCCTGAATGTTCTCATGTTATGATGGAGGTCAATAATATAATCGTAATGTTCTGACTTCAATTCATAAATCATCAGTTCCCAACTGTGGGACAGCAAATGAATTTTATCAATGTAGGGATTGTTCTCAACTACCGGGGCAAAGGATTTTTTCGTAAGAAAATGTACTTCAGCACCCTGTACCTGTTTTTTCAGACAACGAACAACGGGGCTGGTAAGAACTATATCACCAATAGAAGAAAAACGTATGATGAGAAATTTCATAATTAAAAATTAATAATTATCAACTAATAATTATTAATTACCTGGTTTTTGAGTAAGTTCAGTTTTAATGCGCCATTTCCTCCACTTCTAAATAGTTGAGATCTTTATGAAAAGTTTCCTCAATCATTAGTGCTGCCACAACGGTAATGCACATAATTATTAAACCGGTTATCCAACCTGCAGTAACATAATCAAAGGGGCCACGCAAGCTTTTAAACAATAATATAATTAACGGCAAAGAACCCCTGACCATATTAGGAATAGTTGTAGCGGCAGTTGCTCTTAAATTAGTGCCAAACTGTTCGGCTCCTATTGTAACAAAAATTGACCAAAAGCCTGTTCCAAATCCAAGGCCTGCACATATGAAGTACATTTGTGCAGCGCTTCCATCTTTTTGATAAAAGAAAAGTAACATGAAAATGGCAGTGATGGCATAAAAAATATATAATGATTTTTTTCGGCTTTTTAACCATTGACTTACCAAACCGATAAACAAACCACCTGCCGATATAGCTGCATAAGCGTACATAATTGCTTTCCCCGGATCAACAATTCCTTTAATATTAAGATTTTCGGGACTGGCAAATTCTTTTGAAAAGGAAACCAAAACTCCAATAACATACCAGGTAGGTAAACCAATTAATATACTTAGCAGATATTTTTTTAGCCTCTTGCCGCTACTAAAGAACATAAAAAAGTTCCCCCGGCTAACTTTCATCTCCTTCACTTTTTTATAAAGGCTACTTTCAAACACAGAAACTCGTAGTATTAAAAGTAATACGCCTAAACCACCCCCGATAAAATAACAAATTCGCCAATCGAATTCCTGAGAAATAAAATAAGCCACTACTGCTCCAATTAAACCAATACCTGCTACCAGTGATGTACCCACTCCTCTTTTTTCCTTTGGCAATAGTTCACTTACTAATGTTATTCCCGCACCTAACTCTCCTGCCAGGCCAACTCCGGCAATAAAACGGACCAGGGCATATTGATTCACTGTTTGTACAAATCCATTAGCAATATTGGCGATAGAATACAAAATGATAGAACCAAATAAAACACTCAGCCTTCCTTTTTTATCTCCCATTACACCCCAAATAATTCCTCCAATGAGAAGACCTGCCATTTGAATACTGATAATAAACTCGCCGCTGTCACGAACCTGCATTGAATCCAGGCCAAGAGACATAAGGCTTTTTACACGAATGATCCCAAACAAAAGCAAATCATAGATATCAACAAAATAACCAAGAGCAGCAACGATGACAACAATATTAAAAACTGATTGATTTTGTTTATTCATAAAATCTATGAATTTTGAGAATTGATTTTATCAATTGCTTTTTTCTTACCGAAAAACATCTTAATTATTACAGGCGCAGTGGTTATTAATACTATACCCAACACGATCAATTCAAGATGATCTTTCAGATCAAAGCCAAATTCTTTAAAAATCCATTTCTGTAAAAAATATCCTGAGAAAATCATACTAAAGACCCAGGCCACACACCCAATAATATTAAAGAAATGAAATTTCTTTTTATTCATTTGCACAATTCCGGCTACAATGGGTGCAAAAGTTCTGATAAAAGGAAGAAATCTTGCTCCAATTATTGCAACCGCTCCATGCTTGTCATAAAATTCTTTTGCCTGGTATAGATATTGTTTTTTAAATAAGAACCGATCTCTCCAGCTAAACATGGCAGGCCCAACTTTTTTACCCGTCCAATAACCAACTGCATTTCCCAGGATTCCGAAAACAGAAATTAAAGCCCATAAAACAAAAAGATCAACAAATTCATTTTGCATTTGTCCGAGCCCGAATAATTTTAAAAACTGGTGTGCCAGTCCCGGATCACCGTTTTCCATTTTATGAGCAAAAATTCCCGCAACAAATAACAATGAGTCTCCCGGGAAAAAAAAACCGACGAACAAGCCTGTTTCTGCAAATACAACAAACAACAATAACCATAGTCCCCCGTTTTCTACATAGAACTGAGGTTGCAATAACTGTGTCCAATGAAATGAATCGAGTAAAAACATTATTTATTAATTAGAATATTAATTGATAGTACCTGTGATAGTTTCTAAAATATTTTGTTTCTCATGAGACAACTCTCCTTCCCATTTACTCACAGCACTTGTTGCTAATGCATTACCAACAACATTGGTCATGCTCCGGAACATATCACAAAAATGATCAATTGGCAAAATAAGTGCAATCCCTTCTGGAGGAATCTTAAACATAGCACATGTAGCAAGCACCACTACCAGCGCCGCCCTTGGTACTCCGGCAATACCTTTGCTGGTCAGCATCAGCACCAGCAACATAGTTAATTGTGTACCCATGTCCATGTGAATACCATAAGCCTGTGCGATAGTCAGACTCGCAAATGTCATATACATCATACTGCCATCCAGATTAAATGAATAACCCAGGGGTAATACAAACGCTACAATCTTGTCTTTGCATCCAAACCTTTCTAATTCTTCTGTGAGTTTTGGAAATACCGCTTCACTGCTGGTTGTACTGAAAGCGATTAGAAGAGGCTGAGCTATTCGTTTTAATAAACCCCGGACCCTGTTGCGCAAAATCAAAAATCCAACCCCTAATAAAAGAGCCCACAATAAAGCAATTCCTATAAGAAAATAAAATAAATACTGACCATAAAAACTAAAAACTGCCAGTCCTTTTACAGCGATCACTGCGGCAATAGCGCCGAATACTCCAAGCGGTGCAAAGTTCATCACATATCCAACCATTTTTAATATTATATGCGAAGCGGCATCTAATGCTTTTATTACCGGCTTTACATAATCGCCCAATGCTGTTGCTGCGATGCCAAAAAATATACTAAAGATTACCAACTGTAATATTTCATTATTGGCCATCGCTTCAAATACGCTTTTTGGAATAACATGTTCTACAAACCTGGCTAAAGAAAATTCCTGTGTTTTACCGATCAGGTCCTTAGCGCCGGCGGTATCTGCAATGCTGAGGTCAATGGATGTTCCGGGGTGAAATAAATTTACCAGCAACAACCCTAATAGCAAACTTGCCAATGATGCAGAGATAAACCATAGTAAAGCTTTGCCACCTACACGACCCACTGTTTTCAAATCACCCAGCTTGGCAATGCCCACCACGAGGGTACAAAAAACAAGCGGAGCAATGATCATTTGAACTAAGCGGAGAAAAATAGTGGTTAGAAGTTTTGTATTATCTGAAAATTTCTTTGTTAACTCTGCCGAACTGTTTTCATGCACATAATAACCAACTGCAACCCCCAGCACCATGGCAATAAGAATATAAAGTGTAAGCCTGTTTCCTTTTTTCATATAGCCTTTAGATAAAGAAAACCGAAAATCGGAAAAAATACCGATTCAGAAACTTTTAACCCTTTAATTCTCCACCTGTAAAAGAAATAAGCTTCATTTTCAATTTATTCTTTATTTTACGAGCTTATAACATTTAGTTTTAACTATAACCAACCAACTCATGAGTTTATTCAGAAAAAAATCACTTACTTTTTTATTAGCCCAAGCCGCTGATTCTGAAAAAGGTTTGAAAAGATCTTTGACTGCCTGGAGTCTTATTGCCCTGGGTATTGGCGCTATTATCGGTGCAGGATTATTCGTTCGTACAGCTGCTGCTGCAGGTGGACATGCTGGACCGGCAGTAACTCTTTCATTTATTGTTGCAGCATTAGGCTGTGCATTTGCTGGTCTTTGCTATGCTGAGTTTGCCGCTATGATTCCCATAGCAGGTAGCGCCTATACTTATTCCTATGCTACCATGGGTGAATTAGTGGCCTGGATCATTGGTTGGGCATTAGTGCTTGAATATGCACTTGGTGCTGCCACAGTTTCTATTGCATGGAGTGAATATTTTAACCGCCTGTTTGGAGGAAGCATCCCTTATGAATGGTGCCACTCACCATTTAGTTCGGCAAAAGATACGATGGGTGTACTTCACCATGGTATTATTAATGCCCCGGCCTTGCTGATTCTTTTAATTCTTAGTTTATTACTTATAAAGGGAACACAGGAGTCAGCTTTAGTAAATGCTATTATCGTATTTATTAAAGTGGCTATTGTTTTACTGTTTATTGGTATTGGATGGAAATTTATCAATAGCGCCAATCATGTTCCTTATTTTATTCCTGCAGATCAACCACCAGTTTTACAAGATAATGGAAAAGAGTGGAGTTACGCCCCCACATTTAACCATGGAATCATGGGTGTATTACGTGGTGCGGCCATAGTGTTTTTTGCCTTTATTGGTTTTGATGCTGTTTCTACTGCTGCTCAGGAAGCCAAGAATCCAAAAAAAGATATGCCAATTGGTATATTAGGTTCATTGGTTATTTGTACAATACTTTATATACTGTTCTCATACGTTCTTACAGGGGTTGCACCGTTTACTGAATTTATGCAGGCTGGTAAAGAAGCTTCTGTGGCTTATGCAATTGAACATCACATGCCGGGTTATGAATGGCTTGCTACATTAGTTACCGTTGCCATCCTGGCTGGTTTCTCCTCAGTTATCCTGGTAATGTTGCTTGGCCAGAGCCGGGTGTTTTATTCCATGTCAAACGATGGTTTATTGCCTGGTGCATTTTCAACATTGCATAAAAAGTTTCGCACTCCTTTCAAATCTAACATTATTCTGTTTCTTTTTGTAGGTGCTATTGCTACTTTACTACCTGGCGATATTACGGGTGATTTAACCAGTATTGGAACCCTGTTTGCATTTGCACTGGTAAGTGCTGGTGTATGGATTATGAGAGTAAAACAACCGAATGCAGTGCGTCCATTCAGAACTCCATGGGTACCTGTGGTATCTTCGTTAGGGGTACTGATCTGTTTAGCTATGATTCTTTCTCTTGACTCCACCACAAAACTTACTGCGCTTGCCTGGATGCTGGTCGGTTTGATTATTTATTTTTCCTATAGCCGTTCCCGCAGCAAACACAAACAAGATCCGGAATAATTCATTATTTGCTTATATAAAAACCGTCTCTTCTATTGGGGCGGTTTTTCTTTTTATAACATTGCCTTACTTTTGCAACCCGGATTACAATTTTAGATTTCAGATTTACGATTTTTAACGAATCGGAATCCAATCTGAAATCCGAAATCTAAAATCTGAAATCATTATAACCATGGGAAGAATTTTTGAAGTAAGAAAATCCAGCATGTTTGCCCGCTGGGATAAGATGGCCAAGAACTTTACCCGTATTGGTAAGGAAATAATTATTGCAGTAAAAGCTGCTGGGCCCGATCCCAATTCAAATGCAGCCCTCCGTCGTTGTTTTCAGAATGCAAGAAGTGTGGGCATGCCCAAAGACCGTGTAGAAGCAGCCATCAAAAGGGCACAGGGCAAAGAGTTGGTAAACTACGATGAGATTTTATATGAAGGGTATGCGCCACATGGAGTTGCCCTCCTGGTAGAAACAGCAACTGATAATCATGTAAGAACTGTAGCCAATGTAAAATCACATTTTACTAAAGGTGGCGGTGTGATGGGGAATAGCGGCAGTGTAAGTTTTCAATTTAAAAAAATGGGGACGTTTAAATTGAAACCCCAGGGATTGAATGCTGATGAACTGGAACTGGAATTAATTGATTACGGTTTGGAAGAACTTGGCGAGAGTACAGGCGAAAACGGGGAAGAAATTTTGGTGGTACGATGTGGCTTTACTGATTTTGGGAAGATGCAAAAAGCACTGGAAGATAAAGGCATCACCCCTATCAGTGCGGAGCTTGAATGGATACCTTCTACAACTGTACCAGTCAATGATGAACAGGCAGCTGATGTAAGTAAGTTAATTGAACGTTTAGAACAGGACGAAGACGTACAGAAAGTGTTTCATAATATGGGATGATTCTTTCACTCTCTTTTAAAGAGAGCTAACTAAATTTACATTGTGAATGATAAACCAGTAATTCTTTTCGACGGAGTATGCAACCTCTGCAAAGGCAGTGTTCAGTTCATTTTAAAAAGAGATAAGGAAAAAAAGTTTTTGTTTGCTTCACTTCAATCTGCCTACGGTCAAAAACTTTTAAACCAATTCCATCTTCATGCAGATAATTTCAATTCCTTTATTCTATATCAGGACGGAAATATTTTTTCCAAATCAACCGGAGCATTAAAAATGTTTTCGCAATTGGAGGGATGGAAATGGGTAAAAATATTCTGGGTTGTTCCAAAATTTATTCATGATGCTGTTTACAATCTGATTGCACGAAATCGTTATAAATGGTTTGGGAAAAAAGAAGAATGCTGGCTACCCACACCTGAATTGAAAGAAAGATTTCTTGATTAAAATTCAATTTCCCCCTTCATATAAAAAACACATTGTCCTGCCATCGTCACCCGATCGCCCCACCATTTACATTCCAGATCGCCGCCGCGTTGTGAAATTTGTTTTGCTGATAGTTTCTTCTTGTTCAGTTTTTCCGCCCAGAATGGTATTAACTGAGAATGTGCCGAACCGGTTACAGGATCTTCATCAATACCGGCGGAAGGAGCAAAAAACCTGGAAACAAAATCAATGCCATTCATACCCGGCGCAGTAATGATTACTTTATATCCCAATTGCTTTAATAAAGAAAAATCAGGGTTGCATTTCTTTACGGCTTCTTCATTCTGCAGTTCTATTAATAAATCACGATTCTTATAAACGCCTAATACTTCTGACAAATGCATTGCAGAAAACAACTCCTCTGGATAATCATTGAACCGTTCGGGCTTCCAGGATGGGAAATCCATTACATAAACATCCGCTCTTTTTTCCACAGAAAGTTTTCCGCTTTTGGAATGAAAATGCAGTTGAAAATTTTTAAACCCAAGTTTATTAAAAATAATAAAAGCCGCTGCCAGGGTAGCATGACCGCACAGATTAATTTCAATTGCCGGAGTAAACCATCTTATATCATAATTAATTCCTTCTTTTACTGAAGGAACAAAGAAAACTGTCTCGCTAAGATTATTTTCCATAGCGATCTTTTGCATCAACTCATCGCTCAGCCATTTTTCAAGCGGAATGACAGCAGCCGGATTTCCGCAAAATAATTTATTCGTAAAAGCATCAACATGGTAAATGAGAAGTTTCATGCCCCTATCCCCTAAAGGGGTATTTATATGTTAATAATAATTTGATGTTTAAACCTTTAATCATAAATACTATTCACTCATCATTTTTTTTACCACCGCTTCAATTTCTTCTGCATTAGGTTTACTGAAATAGTCGCCATCACTTCCATAAGAGGGACGATGAGCTTTGCCGGTGATGGTTCTTGGCGCCACATCAAGATATTTATAACCTCCTTGCTCTTCCATTACATGATTGAACATATACCCTGCAGCGCCACCAGGCACATCTTCATCTACAAAAACAATCCGGTTGGTTTTTTTCAATGATTCTAAAATCTGATGGTGAATATCGAAAGGCAAAAGCGTTTGTACATCTATTATTTCGCAACTGATTCCTTGTGCTTCCAGCATTTGAACCGCTTCCTGAATGATCCGTAAAGTAGATCCGTAAGAAACTATTGTAATATCATTACCTTCTTTAATAATTTCCGGCACACCTAAAGGAACCCTGATATCAATTAAATTGGATGGCAGTTTTTCCTTCAGTCTGTAGCCATTAAGACATTCAATGACGATACCAGGATCATTACTTTGCAATAAAGTATTATACATACCCACTGCCCGGGTCATATTCCTTGGCACACATATATACATGCCACGCAGTGAATTTATCACCATCCCCATGGGCGATCCGCTATGCCAGATACCTTCCAGGCGATGCCCTCTTGTTCTTACAATTAATGGACAACTTTGCCCTCCTTTCGTTCTATAATGAGTAGTAGCAGCATCATCACTCAATGGCTGCAGGCCATAAAGTAAATAATCGATGTATTGAATTTCTGCAATCGGTCGTAATCCCCTTAATGCAAGGCCAATGCCCTGGCCCATTATTGTTAATTCCCGGATACCGGTATCAAAAATTCTTTGTTCGCCATATTTTGTCTGCAACCCGCTGAAACCCTGGTTTACATCGCCGATAAAACCCAGATCTTCTCCAAATGCAAGAACAAGGGGATTAGCTGTAAAAAGAGCATCAAAATATTTATTCAATATTTCAAAACCATTTACAATTGAAGAGTCATTATTATAAATAGCTTTTACTTCTTTTACTTTTAATGCACTCCTGGGACCTTCATTATATAAATGCGAATTATAATGTTCCTTATTCTCTTTTAATAGATCATGATAATAATCCCTGGTCCAGAAAGCAGCATCCTGATCACCGGCAATATCTAATGCAGCGTTAAGTGTTTTTAAAACATCCCGGCGTAAGGGTTCATAGTTTGAAGAAAGTAAGTTGGAAAGTTTTTGTAATGTGGCTGATTTTTCTGGTATGCTTCCAGACAAGCTGCTTATAAGTTCTGTTACTTTAATTACCTGGGCTTTTATAGGGGCCTGATATTTTTCCCATGCTTTTGCTTTTTCCTCTTTTACAATTCTTTTGGCATCGCTTTCAATATTTTCTATTTCTTCTTCAGTGGATAATACGCTGGCAATAATCCAATCCCGCATCTTTTTTATTCCATCCCACTCTCTCTCCCACTGCAAACGTTCAGCAGATTTATATCGCTCATGACTTCCTGAAGTTGAGTGGCCTTGCGGCTGCGTTAATTCTTCCACATGGAAAAGTACAGGTATATGAGTTTCCCTGGCAAGCCGAATTCCTTCTTCAAACACTTCACACATAGCTGCATAATCCCATCCTTTTACTTTATATATCAGGATGCCATTGGAATCATCTTTCTTTTGTAAACCACTTAGCACTTCAGAAACCGAACCTTTGGTTGTTTGAAATTTTTTAGGAACAGAAATTCCAAAACCATCATCCCATACAAACACGGCTAATGGAATCTGAAGTACACCGGCGGCATTTATTGTTTCCCAAAAATGACCTTCTGAAGTGGCTGCATCACCAATAGTAACAAAACAAACTTCATTCCCATTATTTGAAAGATTGCTGAATTTTTTCAGATGCTTACTATTCCTGAAACTCTTAGAGGCAAATGCCAGGCCGATTGATCTTGGCATCTGACCGGCTGTAGGCGCTACATCAGCAGAAGAATTTTTTTGATTTACCAGGTTAACCCACTCGCCATTCTCATCCACGTTTTTTGTTGCAAAATGAGAATTCATCTGCCTGCCGGCGCTGAATGGATCATGATTAATATCCGGATCAGAAAAAAGCTGTGAAAAAAATTGTTCAACTGTAGAAATACCGGCAGCAAAAGCAAAAGTTTGGTCACGGTAATATCCGCTGCGAAAATCCCCGGGTTTAAAAAATTTTGCCATGGCTACCTGGGCTATTTCTTTACCATCGCCAAAAATTCCAAATTTGGCTTTACCGGTTAGTACTTCTTTGCGTCCCAATAAACTGGCTTCCCGGCTGATGCAAGCAACCCGATAATCATTAAGTACTTCGTTTCGGAATTTATCAAAAGACAGTTTTTCAGCTGCCAGCTTTGATGTTTCCTGAATATCCATAAGACAAAGATATAGGAATCAACACCTGAATTTTAGGGTGTTAAAAAATAGAGAATTTAGGGGTTACCAGGCTATGTTTTATGGCTCTTATATATTAATTTTGGGTTCTTCAAAAAAAACAGATGAAAAAATTATCCGCCCTTATCATTTCATTAAGTATTGCAATGATTGCAGTCGCACAACAGCCAGCGAATGTTCAGGAAGTATTGGAATTAAAAGAAACTGGTTATGATTTTGGGAAAATACCACAGGGCAAACCTGTCTATCATTTTTTTGAAGTTACCAATACTGGAAAAGATCCTATGGTAATTTCAAACGTACAAACAAGTTGTGGATGTACTACACCGGAATGGAGCAAAGAACCGATAGCCCCGGGAGCTACTGCTAAAATCAAGGTAGGATATAATGCCGCAGCACAAGGAAATTTTGAAAAATATATTACTATTATATACAACCAAAATCTTTCAAAACAGGTCAAGATAAACGGAACGGTATGGAAAACCCCTGAAGGCCCGGCGCCTGTAAATGCATCTGTTCAATTATTAAATCAAAAAAATAAATAAGTCATGAAAAAATTATTATTACTTACTACGGCATTTGTATTTTCAGTTTCAATTTTTGCACAAACCAAAGTGGATGATGTAGCAAAATTCAACGCAGAAAAACATGATTTCGGAAAAATTAAGCAAGGAGTGCCGGCAGTCTGTTATTTTGAAATCACCAACAGCTCAGATAAGCCACTGGTTATTGAAAGTGCCAGTGCAAGTTGTGGTTGTACCGTACCTGAATATCCTAAAGAGCCAATAGCTCCGGGTGCTACTTCTAAAATAAAAGTACAATATAACGCGGCAGCGATGGGAGCATTTAAAAAGGATGTTTATATTAAGCTGGCCGGTATTGCTGATCAAAAAACTTTAAATATATCAGGTGAAGTTGTAACGGAACAGGCAACGGGGAATAGTCAGTCTAAAATTACAAATGCCGCTCCGGTAACTGCTCAAACAGCAGTAGTTAATAGTAACACTAATTCACAAACTAAAACAGTAAAACCAACTACTGCAAAAAGCAAAGCGACAAAATCTAAATCATAATAGTAAGGTAATCGAAAAAAATATATAAAAATCCCTGCCAGAAGGCGGGGATTTTATTTTCGTTTTTAATTTTTCTTGTTTAATTAAATCAATATACATAATTAACTTTGGACATGCTGAAAATTTCAAAAAGAGGCGAACAAATGCCAGCCTCTCCCATACGCAAACTGGTTCCTTATGCTGAAGCCGCTAAGAAAAAAGGGATCCATGTTTACCACCTTAATATCGGCCAGCCTGATATTGAAACACCTCCTGCTATTTTAAACGCTGTGAGAAAAACTGAAATCAAAGTTCTCGAATACAGTCATAGTGCAGGCAATGAAAGTTACCGCCTCAAACTTGTTCAATATTATAAGAAAGTGGGTATTGATATTACACCGGAGCAGATTATCATAACAACTGGCGGCAGCGAGGCAATCTTGTTTGGTTTTTTTTGTTGCCTCAACCCCGGTGATGAGGTTATCATACCTGAACCATTTTATGCTAACTATAATGGTTTCGCCTGCGCAGCCGGAGTAAGGGTGGTGCCAATTACTTCTCTAATTGAAACTGGTTTTGCGTTGCCTCCAATTGCAGATTTTGAAAAAGTAATTACGTCAAAAACAAAAGCGATCATTATCTGCAGCCCCAACAACCCTACCGGCTATTTATATAGCAGGAATGAAATGGAGGCCCTGAAAGATATTTGCATAAAATACAATTTGTACTTATTCAGTGATGAGGCGTATCGTGAATTCTGTTATGATGGAGAATATGTTAGTGCTATGCACTTAAAAGGTCTGGATGATAATGTCGTGCTGATGGATACAATATCAAAACGGTACAGTGCCTGTGGCGCAAGATTAGGCGCCTTGGTAACAAAGAATAAAGCTGTTTATGATACAGCAATGAAATTTGCACAGGCCAGATTATCGCCACCTGGTCTTGCACAAATTATGGGAGAAGCGGCAGTAGATTTACCCGATTCTTATTTTGACGCTCCCAAAGCAGAGTATCTGGCAAGAAGGGATCTGCTGGTAAATCGGTTGAATGCAATGGAAGGAGTATTCTGTCCCAACCCCGGCGGCGCATTTTATGCTATTGCAAGATTACCTATTGATGACAGCGATAAATTCTGTCAGTGGTTGCTTGAATATTTTAGCTACAACGAACAAACAGTGATGCTGGCGCCTGCTACCGGTTTTTATGGAACAGAGGGCTTAGGGAAAAATGAAGTGAGACTTGCTTACGTATTAAATCTTGATGCAATCAACGCAGCAATGGATTGCCTGGAAAATGCTTTAGAAAAATACCCGGGAAAAGTGAAAAAAGAAAAAACTGAAATTGCTGAAATTAAATGATCATCAGTTTTAGAAATTTATCTAACAAGTACTTTCTCCACTAAATCTTTTTCTCCAGATCTTATAAACCGGAATAAATATATTCCTTTACTAAGGCGCCCGGCCTGAATGAAGTTTGAAAGATCATTCGCTTTCATTTCTAAAAGTTTTTCTCCTTGCATATTATATACCAGTAATACAGTATTTAAAACCGAACCTGAATTAAGAATAGTAATTGTTTGATTTTGCTGAGCTGGATTCGGGTAAATTATGTATTCAGAATTTCCAAAGTAATAGACTATTTCAATAGCAGAGTATACCGTCTTCCCCCCAAATATCTCCAGTTTAATCCGATAAATATTCAATCCTTTTTTTAAGGAAGCATCAGTAAAGTTAAAAACCAGTAAGTTTGGATTTGTCAATTGCTGTATTGAATTAAAAACAGCTCCATCATATTTTTCAAGGATGATTTTATTAATATTAAAAAGACTGCCTAACGAAAGATCAAGCCGGGCTGATGTGTTCACCAGAGACCCAAGAAAAGACCTGATATAACATTCAACTCCCTGGTCAGTATAATTGAAAGTGTAGCTCCTGACCCCTTCTTTATTTCCTACTTTCGGGGCAACAGCGTAATGAAGTGATGAATTTGTATTTTTTGAAAGTATTAGTACACTGTCGGATGTAACTGCAATTTGTTCGAGGTAGTGGCTGCCTAATTGATACACATTGTAATTTGCAACCGAGGGAATTTTTTTCCAATAAATAAGAAATGAATCCGGGCAATTAAATCCAACCCCTGTTTGTGTTTTGTTCGCAATTGTAAAAGAGTCGCTCAGAAATTGGTTTGATCCGATAGTCATTCTTAACAAGGCAGTACTTGTTAAGGAAGGTACATCCCATCGGTAAAGCCCGGTATTAAGATTCACAGCATTTTGAATCAACTGCCAGTTGTTTCCGTTATCAATACTAAATTCCAATGAGCCTGTTGGGGTCGAAAAAGAAGATTTCCATCTGATTAAATTGGAAGAGGATGGAAAAATAAAATCATTTGCCGTAGGATATTGCCATTCAAAAATATCAGAAGAATCAAACTGATATGCAATGAAAAATTCTTGTGATGCCGTTTGTAAAGAGTAACCAGAAACCTTGAACTCATAGTCCCCTGATGGTGGATTATTCAGAGTGATTTGTTCAATATTATTCAAGCTATCCCTGTTTCTTGCCGCTAGTTGTTGCAAAGAATCTATATTGGGAAAACTATTCAATACCCAGGGTTTCCAAACCTGGCCATTTAATGGAAGCAATAATTCAAGATTAAGATCATTTATTAATGATTTAACTGCGTTGGGTGTTGCAGGAGGATCATTCCATACCAATGTAAGTTTTAATTTTCTTAACCCTGCAGGTACGAAAACAGAAAACAACTGCGAACCTCCATTTGAAACTGATCCACCCATGTATCGTCCGCTCTGTAATGTTCTCAAAGCACTTGAAGCATTAAGACTGCCAAAGCCGTTTGAATAATCAACCTCAGCATTTCCCACATCATCAGCACCGTTAATCAATATTGCTTTTACCAGTGCATTAGGTGGCAATGAACCGGTTAATTGTTTGTATGCATGCTGCAGCATTAATGCAGTACCTGATACTAAGGCAGCAGCTCCTGAACTTCCATCTTCACCATAGGCTATTAATTCCGGCTTTACCCTTCCGTCGTGGGCCGGCCCTTTTGAACTCAGCGGCGCTACCACTCCAAAAGAATCGGTTGCACCAACAGTAATAATGTTTTTTGCCATTTTAAAACTTCCGGTAAGGTTGGCAAACCCATTTAATCCTGCATAGGTTCCTGTTGATGGAGATAAATTGCCTGAATTACCTGATGAAAAAATATGTAACAACGAACTGTTGCTGATGGCGCTGGCATCATAAGCGGCAGCATCTGCTCCGTAAAAATTTTCTACTCCTACACCATAGGAATGATTCTGAACAGAAATATTATATTGCTGGTAAGCAATATTATTATCAGGTAATAAAGTATTAAAATCCGATGAGCTAATAGTGCTTTTCCATGCTGCTCCTTTTCCAAGATGCCATGTATTACCTCCTCCTGCAATCATCGTGGACATAATAGAAGCATGTGGACTAACATTATTTGAAGAAAGATTGGTAGTAAGAAATCTTCCTTTAAAATCAATATCAGTTGTATCAGGTTTATTTTCTTTTACAGAAACCACTATTCCATCACCATTCCATTGAGGATATTTCCTCTGGGCGAGATTGATCTTATTTACAGAAAGATCAAGATTGCCAACCAGTAACTCTTCAACAGGTTTTCGTTTACCATTTTCGACAAAAACAATATCAGTCAAGGGTAAAATTTCTTTTTTCAATTCATCTGTCGTTGCAGAGATTGAATAAACAGAATATAATTCAGATTCATAAATTTTAGCTGCCTCAAATTTTGTATCACTGATTTTCAGAGGCGTCTTATTTTTTAAAAAAGTAACCCGGAAAATTGAACGTCCTTTAATCTTTTCTTCATCAATTTCTTTTAATAAAACCGGAGAAATTTTCAGCCCCGCCTCTCTTTGTTGTGCAGAAGTAAAAATGGAAAGATGGAAGTAAAAAATAAAGGTCAATACTCTGCACGGCCATACGATGAAGTTTATCGAAGGAACAGATTTCATTGATTCAAAAATATTGATTTTCCGGCTTTTGTTAATAATATGGGGATTATACGATGAATTCATCCAAGAAAGCATTTTTTATAAAAAAGTTGATTAAATTATTAAAGAAAAACTGAAAATTATATTATCTTTTCAGTCGGAAAAAAATACCCGGACGGTATTCAAATCATTAATCCTAAAAATTTTATCACATGAGACACATGAAAATTCTTGCATTTTTCGCAGTTGCAATGTTTACAATCACTTCCTGTAAAAAAGATGTAAAACAAACTGTGAAGGAAGAAATTTCGCAGGAAACGATTACCATGATTTCCAAACTTGGATTCAGTACTAATAATGTTCAGAAAATTGATGAGGGCTACCTGGTAGAAGGAGATATTATTCTTACTGATGCCAGTTTAAATGAAACACCGGCTTCGCCAAAACTTAGAATTGCAGAAGTTGAACAGTACAACACTTTCAACCTGGTAACCGGCACACCCCGCACAATTACAATCAGCACCACAGGTAATATAAGCACCCGGCTTTCCGATGGCATTAATACTGCCATTGCACGGTATAATGCAGAAAACCTGGGACTCACATTTTTACGTGGCGGCAGCAATGGCGGTGGAACCATCAATGTCAAACTTATTAATACCGGTCAGTACATTGCTTCCTCAGGATTTCCCAGTAGTGGCGGCAACCCTTACCCTACTGTTAATTATTCCAGACTTTACCAAAACTACAGTTTAGGCTTTGTTGCTACTGTAATAGCACATGAAGTGGGTCACTGCATTGGTTTCCGTCATACTGATTATATGAACAGAAGCTTTAGTTGCGGAACAGGCGGTAACGAAGGGCAGGAAACTACTGGAGTCGGCGCTATTCATATTCCCGGAACTCCCACAGGTCCTGATGCAGGTTCATGGATGCTGGCATGCCTCAGCAGCAGCACCGATCGTCCTTTTAATAGCAATGATAAAGTTGCATTGGCGTATCTATATTAAAATTCATTTAAAAAATTTCAAACCGTTCCGAAATATTGGAACGGTTTTTTATTTCTCAATCCTGAAACATAACCTTTGCAGCCTTCCTTCAAAATCAAAAGGAGTGGTTTGACGGGTAATATCTTTAATTAATTCAGCCTTTATTTTTTCTTTTTCTAAAACAAATTTTTGATAATTAGTAATGAAGTAAAGCGAGGCACCCGGTTTTAAAATTCTGATGCAATCATTGATCAGCACAGGATGATCCCTTTGAATATCCAGTATATCCTCCATTCGGTGCTTACGCTTATATTCTGCTATATATAGATTTTCTCCATACACTTCTATACAAAAGGGAAATTCCGGCATATCATGGTCATAAAGACGATAGCAGCTTACACCCAGTTGTCCTGCTTGCTTTGCAAGGTGGCGGTAAACCTTTACCAAACGATTCCGGAACATAATGAATTTGTCATCTATTATAAAAAATATTTCACGAACTTAGTCAGCCATTTTCATCCTTTTGGAAAAATCATGTATGCAATTGTTGACATAGAAACCACCGGCAGTTATGCTTCGGCAAATGGCATTACTGAAATAGCCATCCATGTATTTGATGGAGAAAAAATAATTGAAAAGTTTGAAACACTTATCAATCCCAAACAACCAATTCCACGTTACATTCAATCATTTACCGGCATCACCGATGAAATGGTAGCCAATGCTCCGGAATTTGAAGAAGTAGCAGAGCCCATTTACCGATTGTTGAGTAAAAATATTTTTATTGCTCATAATGTAAATTTTGATTTCTCTTTTTTAAAAAGCCATTTATTAAGAACCGGCATGGAATTGAAATCTAAAAAACTTTGTACTGTCAGGCTCAGCAGAAAAATTTTTCCCGGATTTCCTTCTTACAGTTTGGGTAATCTTTGCCGTTCCTTACAAATTGATATCATCAACAGGCACCGGGCGGGTGGTGATGCAGAAGCTACCGTTGAAGTATTCAGAAAATTACTGGAGAATGATAAGGAAAATTTTATTGAAAAAAGTTTATTGAAGAATTCAAAAGAACAATCCCTGCCTCCAAATGTTCCAAAGAAAAATTTTGATGTCCTGCCTTCCACGCCGGGAGTTTATTATTTCCATAATTCAAAAGGGAAAATAATTTATGTAGGCAAAGCAAGAAATATCCGTAACAGGGTGAACAGTCATTTCAGCAATAATTCAGAAAGCAGGCAGAAGCAGAATTTTGTCCGGCATATTCATTCCATCAGTTACCAATCCTGTGCTACTGAATTAATGGCGCAGATTCTTGAATCCACAGAAATTAAAAAATACTGGCCCCGGTTCAATTACTCGCAAAAGCATTGGGAAGATGTATATGGTATTTATTCCTATGAAGACCAGAATGGTTACCTGCGATTGGTCATTGAAAAAAATAAAAAACAATTAAAGCCGGTACATACATTTCATTACCTGGCAGAAGGACATGCTCTCTTACGCAAAGTCATTGAGGAATATAAGCTTTGTCCGAAATTCTGTTTCATGCAAAGGGATAACGGGCCTTGCACCGGTATCAAAAATAATAGTTGTAAAGGGGCGTGTATGAAAAAAGAGAGTAAAACATCATATAATAAAAGAGTAAGGAAAGCCATCAATGAAATGGAAGAACGAATTTCGTTCGCCATTTTAGATAAAGGAATGTGTGAAGATGAACAATCCTGCATTCTTGTACAGGAAGGTAAATTCTATGGCATGGGTTATATTCCCGGTGATAGTTCCATAACCAACACTAAAAATTTGAAAGAATGGCTTACTGTGTATAAAGAAAATAATTATATCCGCAACCTGTTGATGGGGTTTAAAGAAAAATTTCCTGCAAAAGTATTCATGCTGAATGATGATTAAGTGTGATTGAAAAATACAAGACCCCGGTAATTTCAATCTGCTATATTTGCTTTTCAAAAAAAAATATACTCATGAAAAATAAATTTCTGATCCTTGGCATTTCATTGTTTATTGCCGGAAGATGTTTTACACAGGGCAATAAACCAAAGACAACCCCTGTCCCTGCTCCTAAATCTTTGTTGAAGGATACAAGAGATTCCGCCAGCTATGCCATGGGAATTTTTGTTATTAATATTTTTCGTGAACAGGGAATTACCAATATGAACAGTTCCATGGTTGCAAGAGCGATAAATGATCTGCAGGCAAAAAAGAAACCTCTTATAACCGACGCACAGGCCAATACGGCCATCTATAATTATCAGAATGCATTGGCCATGATGAAATCCAAACCTAATATTGAAGCAGGTAATAAATTTCTTGTTGAA
>JAHEZE010000116.1 GCA_023251235.1 Sphingobacteriales bacterium
AAATTTGCATGGCCTGCAATTGTGAAAGGTTTGAAAGACCGTGAACAATCCATTGCCGATGCTTTATCAACAGCTGAAAAAGTAAAAGCAGAAATGTCCCAAATGAAAAGTGAGCATGAAGCTTTACTGGCCATGGCCCGTGAAGAAAGAGCCCAGATGCTGAAAGAAGCAAGAGAAACAAAAGAAAAAATCATCAACGAGTCCAAAGATGCTGCAAAAGTTGAGGGATCTAAAATCATGGCGGAAACAAGGGCTGCCATCGAAGC
The DNA here is from genome assembly GCA_023251235.1 of Sphingobacteriales bacterium. Taxonomy (GTDB): domain Bacteria; phylum Bacteroidota; class Bacteroidia; order Chitinophagales; family Chitinophagaceae; genus VBAS01. The sequence goes on from JAHEZE010000116.1 coordinate 267, forward strand.
ACAGAAGATGGCAGCAATCACGGATGTAAAAAACGAAGTTGGCAAGATGGTGATTGAAGTGTCTGAAAAAATACTGAGAAGAGAATTAGAAAATAAAAAAGCACAGGAAGCCTATATAAAAGAATTAGTGAATGAAGTAAAATTGAATTAAGAAAAGCTGTGAGGCATAAGCTTCGGGCTACGAGCCATTAGGTTCTTACCCGGAGTTCATAGCTCAAAGCTAAATGCTGTTAGAATATGATCAACACAAGATTAGCCACACGATATGCAAAATCATTACTTGATCTGGCTGTTGAAAGAAACGAGCTGGAAAAAGCATTTGCCGATATGGAATGGCTGCAGGCTGTATGTAAAGGCAATCGTGATTTTGTGGTCTTGCTTCGCAGCCCGGTAATAAAACCGGATACCAAAATAAAAATTGTGGAAGCAGTATCTCATGGGCGTACAGGAATATTGGCAACTGCTTTTATGAAATTACTTATTAAGAAAGGAAGGGAAGGGGCATTGCCGGAAATTACCCATGCTTTTATCCGGCAGTATAAGATTCATAAAAATATTTATGTGATGAAGCTCACTACTGCTTCGCCGGTAAGTGATGAATTGAAGGATGCCATCGTGAATCAGATTACTTCAACAACGGAGATGAAGAATATAGAACTTGAAACCATCGTTAATGAAGATATCATCGGTGGATTTGTATTACAGGCAGGTGACAAACTGGTGGATGCAAGTGTGATGTTTGATCTGAAGACAATAGCAAGGCAGTTTGAAAACAACGACTTTATTTATAAGGTGAGATAGCAACCCCCTGTCCCCCTAAAGGGGCGACTTAGGTTGTTCAGTTCTTATAAAATTTGAAATTCATTTTAAACTAAAATAAAATAACCCAATGTGAGGAGTTTTATGACTCCCCTTTAGGGGTTGGGGGTAAAAATAGAAATATGGTACAGATTAAACCGGAAGAAATCAGTGCGATACTGCGCCAGCAGTTGAGCAATTTTAACGCCAGCGCTGACTTACAGGAAATAGGAACCGTGCTACAGGTGGGTGATGGTATTGCCCGTGTGTATGGATTGGGAAATGTTCGCTACGGTGAATTGGTAGAATTTGAAAGTGGTGTTCGGGCCATTGCTTTGAACCTGGAAGAAGATAATGTGGGTGTGGTATTAATGGGTGAAACCGGTGAAATACAGGAAGGTTCCAAAGTAACTCGTACTGGGCAGATAGCATCAATAAAAGTAGGGGAAGGTATGGTGGGCCGTGTAGTGAATACGTTGGGTGAGCCAATTGATGGCCGCGGTCCGATAACCGGGGAACGATATGAAATGCCTTTGGAAAGAAAAGCGCCGGGTGTTATTTTTCGTGAGCCGGTTAAAGAACCTTTGCAAACCGGTATCAAAGCAATTGATGCGATGATTCCCATTGGTCGTGGTCAACGGGAATTAGTAATTGGTGACAGACAAACTGGTAAAACTGCAATTTGTGTTGATACGATAATAAACCAGAAAGAATTTTTTGCAGCAGGAAAACCTGTTTACTGTATTTATGTTGCAATAGGTCAGAAAGCATCAACCATTGCAGGTGTCATGCAAACGCTTAAAGAAGCTGGCGCAATGGAATATACTATTATTGTTGCAGCATCAGCAAGTGAACCAGCGCCATTACAGTTCTATGCTCCATTTGCCGGTGCTGCCATTGGTGAATTTTTTCGAGATACCGGAAGACCTGCATTGATTATTTATGATGATCTTTCAAAACAAGCTGTTGCTTATCGTGAAGTATCATTGTTGCTTCGCCGTCCGCCGGGTCGTGAGGCATACCCAGGTGATGTATTCTATCTTCACAGCCGGTTACTGGAAAGAGCTGCTAAGATTATTACTGACGATAATGTGGCAAAACAAATGAATGATGTGCCTGAGACCATCAGGCACCTGGTGAAAGGTGGAGGTTCATTAACTGCATTACCGATTATTGAGACACAGGCAGGGGATGTATCAGCTTATATTCCGACAAACGTAATTTCCATTACTGACGGGCAAATATTTTTAGAAACAAATCTTTTCAACGCCGGCATTCGTCCGGCAATCAATGTTGGTATTTCTGTAAGCCGAGTGGGGGGTAATGCACAAATCAAATCCATGAAGAAAGTGGCGGGTACCTTAAAACTAGACCAGGCATTGTATCGTGAAATGGAGGCTTTCTCAAAATTCGGCGGCGATCTTGATGCATCTACAAAAAATGTATTGGACAAAGGTGCCCGCAATGTGGAAATTCTGAAACAACCTCAGTACACTCCCTTTGCTGTTGAAAAGCAAGTGGCCATCATTTATCTGGGTACAAATGGTTTGATAAAAGATGTGCCTGTAAACAAGGTGAAGTCTTTTGAAGATCATTTTTTAATAGAAATGGAACAGAGACTCCCGGAAGTATTGGCAGAGTTTAAAAAAGGAAATATTCCAGAAGATGGGATTAAGCGAATGGTGGAAATGGCCAATGAATTGATTCCTCAGTATAAGATTAAATAGTTTTCTTCTTTAAAATAAAATTGAAGCCCCGCTCCCGGGGCTTTTTATTTTATAGCAGGAAAAATTATTTTGGTTTATACTATAAACTACTTTATGTTTGTGTTGAAATTGATAAAAGTAATTTATGAAAACAATTATTCAAGCTATATTCTTTCTTTCTTTGATTGGAATATCTGAATTGCTTTCTGCACAAACCATTGTTACAGGCAAGGTGACTGATAAAAAAAATCCCCTACGGGGAGTAAGTATTACACTTAAAAATTCTTATGATGGAGCTACTTCGGATTCCACGGGAAAATTTTCTTTTAAAACTTTTGAAAGGGGCGAATTTATTTTCACAGCAACATCTGTTGGTTACAAACCATTCGAACAGAAAATAACATTAGAAGGAAAAGGAACATTAACTATAGATATTATTCTTAAAGAAGAAGTAACTGAATTATCGGCTGTTGTAATAAGTGCTGGAACATTTGAAGCCAGCGACAGAAAAAAAGCGGCGGCTGTTTTAAATCCTATTGATATTGTAACTACTGCCAGCGCTGAAGGAGATGTAACCGGCGCATTAAAAACTTTGCCGGGTGCACAACAGGTGGGGGAGAGTGAGGGATTGTTTGTCCGCGGGGGTACAGCGTCTGAAACAAAAATTTTTATTGACGGAACATTAGTAAATAATTTTTTTCAAAGCAGTACTCCGAATATCGCTTCCCGTGGAAGGTTTTCTCCATTTATTTTTAAAGGAACAGTTTTCAGTACCGGCGGTTATTCTGCATTGTATGGACAGGCATTATCGTCTGCATTAATTCTTGAAACAATTGATTTGCCTGAAAGGCCTTCTGCAAGTCTCGGTTTATCTATTATTGGAGTAAACGGCGGATACCAGAGTTTATCAAAAAATAAGAGATCGTCGGTAGGTACAAGTTATGCGTATACTAACCTGACACCGGCCTTTGCAGTTTTTAAACAGAAACAGAATTATTCACAGGCTCCGGAATTACATTCCGGCGATGCCAACTTCAGAATAAAAACTTCTAAGACCGGCATATTAAAATACTACGGATATTTTAACAGCAGCCGTCTTGATTTTACTACGAACAGTATTGATTCCATCGGATATAAAGACAGATTCGGACTTACTAATTTTAATATGTATCACAATCTTGCATGGAAAGAAAACCTTGGGCATGGATGGAAATTGAATGCGGGATTATCCTATACGCTGAATAAGGATAAAATAAAATCCGGTTTGAAGGATGGAAATAAAAAAGATGTGATATTAACCGGACTTGAATTTAAAAAGTTCAATCTTGACCTGGATGGAAATTATATGAATGCCAAATTAGTGTTGGAAAAAAGATTAAAGGGAATTTCAGTATTACGTTTTGGCGGTGAATATAATTTCAGTAATGAAAAATCGTTATTTACTTTATATACCGGGCAGCAATTTGCCCAGCGACTAAAAGAAAACATCAGATCTCTTTTTGTCGAAAGCGATATTTATATCACTAACAATGTAGCGGCTAAAATCGGAACAAGGCTTGAACATTCTTCTCTTCTTAATAAATCCAATATTGCACCAAGAATTTCTCTTGCATATAAATTGGGCAAACAGGCACAGGCATCATTGGCCTATGGAATATTTTACCAGAATCCTGAAAGAAGATACCTGCCTTCACCCAATGAACTTACATTTATGAAAGCCACACATTATGTGGCGCAGTATCAGAAAGTGACAGGAGCCACAACTTTTCGCACAGAAATATTTTATAAGAAATACGAAAACCTGATTAAAACAGGCAACGTAAACGGCAGAGACGGAATTGCAATTAATAATAGCGGCTTTGGTGATGCAAAAGGATTTGAATTTTTCTGGAGAGATAAAAAAACAATTAAGAATTTGGATTACTGGATTTCTTATTCTTTCCTGGATACAAAAAGGGATTTTCTGAATTTCCCCTATGCAACATCTCCCAATTTCGCAGCAAAGCATACAGCTTCTGTTGTTATTAAAAAATTCGTTCAAGCATGGAAAATTCAGTTCAACGGAGCATATAATTATGCCAGCAGCCGTCCTTATTATAACATAGTGCCCTCAGGCACTGGCTATAAATTTGCAGATATGGGAAAAGTACCTGCATACAATAATTTCAGCTTTGCATTTAATTACCTTCCTACTGTTGGAAATCAGAACGCAAAGAATTTTGCGGTATATGTTCTTTCCATCAGTAATGTGTTTAATGTAAAACAGGTTTATGGCTATCAATATTCGTACAATGGGCTTAGAAAAGAGCAAATTGTCCCGCCTTCAAGAATGTTTGTATATATAGGTGCATTTTTCAGTTTTGGAATTGACAGAACCGAGAATGCCGTCAATGACCGGTTATTTTAAAATCGTAATCAACTTTAAAAAACATAAACAATGAAAAAGACAATTATTATTCTGACTGTAATGTTTGCAGCAAATTTTTCTTTTGCACAAATGCCTGAAAAATTTGTTAAAGCAATGGAAGCATTGGTGCCGGCAGTTGATACTACCCATAGTGTTGACGGACTTTCCGAATTGGCCAATGCCTTCGAACGGATTGCCAATGCAGAAACTAACCAATGGCTACCGTTTTATTATGCGGCATTATGTAATGTAAGTGCCGGTACAATGATTGGAGCAGGCGGTGATATGATGGCAGCAAAAGGGGATAAGACAGATCCTTATGCTGATAAAGCAGATGCACTATTAGCAAAAGCGGAGGCTTTAATGAAAGACAATTCAGAAATATTTATTGTGAAGAAACAAATTGCCACTCTCCGTATGTTAGGCGATCCGATGAACAGGTATATGACATACGGGCCTGAAGCTGCTGCTGCATTAGAAGAAGCAAAAAAATTAAACCCTGATAATCCAAGAACTTTTTTATTAGAAGGGTCAGATAAATTTTATACGCCTGAACAATTTGGTGGCAGCAAAGAAGAAGCAAAAAAAATATTTGAAGAAGGGATAAAAAAGTATGAAAGCTTTAAACCTGAAAGCAGCATACATCCAACCTGGGGCTTGCCACAATTAAAATATATAATGGGGCAGATACAATAAATTATCTGAGATGTGGAATTTCTTAGCTGAAGAAGAATTCTTCAGCTAAGAACATTTGATAAAATGATATTTCCAACGAAGTATAAGCATTGTATGAGCAAAACTTAGGAATGAAACAATAAAAAGTTAACTATGGAACAGGAAAATAAATTATCAGAGAAAGACAGTTTGAACCTGATCACTGATATGATCAACAAAGCAAAGCAGTCCTTTCATGACAGCGGAGTGGGCCCTATTATGTGGGGAAGTGTAATCATGGTTTGTTCTCTGGTTACGTATGCCCGTTTGGCATTCAGTTTTAAGTTGCCATTCGATATCTGGTATCTTGCTTTCATTGCTATTATTCCCCAGATAATAATTACAATAAAGGAAAAGAAGGGGAAAAAAGCAAGAACTTATAATGATATTGCACTGGATTATGTATGGATGACGTTTGGCATCTCAATTTTTTTATTGATTCATACAAACTCTGGTATAATAAACGGGCTGGAAAAAGGGTTTGGCGATTATTCTTCTACTTCAGGGTTCAGGTTTTATGATTATTCCACTTCCCTGTTTCTTATCATTTATGCATTTCCAACGTTCATTACAGGAGGAATTATGAAATGCAAACCGATGTTGTTTGGTGGTATATTCTGCTGGACATGCAGCATCATTACCGTGTATACTCCACCTTTAACTGATCAGCTCCTGATGGCAGCTTCTGCATTTTTCGCCTGGCTAGTGCCAGGAATTATTCTAAACAAGCAATACAGAAATCTGAAGAGACAACCGAATGTTTAAAGATCTTGATCCAATATTACATTCACAATTACGCTTGGCAGTAATGTCACTACTCATCAGCGTGAAAGAAGCAGAGTTTGTTTTTTTAAAAGAGAAAACAAACTCTTCTGCAGGAAACCTTAGCGTTCAGATTCAGAAATTGAAAGATGCAGGATATGTAGAAGTAACAAAGCAGTTCAAAGACAATTATCCGCAAACTATGTGCAGAATTACGCAACCTGGAATAAAGGCTTTTGAAGTTTACGTAAAAAATCTTCAAAGCTATCTTACCCAAACAAAATAAAAAAAGGCCCTTTAGAAAAAGGGCCCGTCTCCGTTGATACTCTAAGTGTATGAAAAAAAGTTAAACGGTGATTTTTTTAATTAGCTGACGAGGATTTGGTTGCGACTCATGCTTCCTTAGCTCCCTCCAGATTTCAGGAAGATGGCTTGTTTTATTTTTTAAGAGATTTTCAGTCAGAAGTTCAGGGTTATTATTTTCTTTTTCTATTTGCATACCTGATTTTAAAGTTGAATTTAAAGGATAACTGATCATTTGCTGCTTTTCTGGTATATACTTTCTTCCTTTTGTTCCGCCTGGTATACTATTTATTTTTTTCAATTTTACGAGGAGAAAAAAGAAAGCAGAATCAGAATCGAAATTCTGCTTTCATAGTTTGGATTTACAAATTGGAATTCCGCAGGATCATGTTGGTTTTTTAAAGGTATCAGATAATAATTTTTTAAAACTTCCCCCGGCTCCAGAGAGCCGGGGTTCAGTTTAACCTAAGAAAAAGATTTCAACTCATTTATTTTCATGGATAGGATTTTTTCGGTTTTTATCAGGATCAATTGAATTTGGTTTTTTTATATCACAATATTGGTTGCAAATATTTCTTTAAAACTTCCCCGGGTTCCCTAAACCCGGGGGTTCGTTTTATACCTAAGAAAAACATATTATTATTTCGCAAATTTTGCTATCTGACGATCGGTGCTGTTGTTTACTTCTACTATATACATGCCTGTTTTGAAACTTGAATTAAGTGGCAGGCTGATCATATTGCTGCCTTCAAGGCTATTTACTTTCTGGCTCATCACTGTTTTACCAGACATATCGTAAACTTTTACATCAACTATTTGTGTTGCCGAAGATATATAGCTGAATGTAAGTTTATCAGTTACTGGATTGCCGAATATTTTGATGGCATTATTACTATTAGCTGTGTTAGGTTGAAATACCAGGATTTTTGAATAATTTATCTCCTGGCCTTTGTCAAACATTTTAAGACGGTACATTACTTTATCATTTGTCTTTAATGTTTCGAAGTATAAATAGTCTTCAGTTCCTTTTTTCTCAGAAGTAAATACTACAGATGCTGTTGTAAAATCTTTTCCGTTCACACTTCTTTCTACTTCAAAATGATCAACAGTTTCGTTTTCTGCAGCTGTCCAGGTAAGGGTTACTTTGTTGTTCTTGTTAAGATTGCCCTGGAAGCTGATAAGGTGAACTGGTAATGTAGCAGCGGCGGATAAAGAGTTTTGTATTGCAATTACCTGGTCATAACATCCTGAAGGCGTTTTTGCAGCAAGCATTACCGGATCATTCCTGAATGGCAGAATTATATATTGGTCCCCTGCGGTTATACTAGTGATTTGTCTTGAATCAACCAACGAATCGCCTGCATCCAATTGTCCGATTGTTCCCATATCCTTAGAGGCTTCTACTGTTACCGGAAATGCTGCTAATGAGCCGGCAGTAATGTTATATATAAGTAGAGATTTATCGTTCTGTCCGGTCAGTTCGGTAATGTAAGCTGTAATGGTCAGATCGCCCGATACACCCGAAGCAGATCCATTTGTTTTGCCTGGTGTATGTTGGTTGGAGGAAGAGGTTTTGTACCATACACCGCATTTTCCATCGTTTGACCGTGCAAACCCATTGTCATTACCAGTAACGGAAGTAATATATTCAAACTGGTTATTATTATAAGAACTGAAATCAATAAGAAAATCAGGAGAAGCGCCACTCATATCTATAAACAGAGGAGGCATTGCTTTTATATTAGCTGGAATTATAGAAGAACTCATTCCTCCAAAAATACCATTAATAAGTGACCCGTTATTAAAAACTAATATACTCTGTGAGGCACCATTGCCAGTGACTGTTACAAAAAAATCATTCAGGTTAGCTGGCACAGCAACCTGGGTATAAGTAGCTCCATTTTTTTGAAATTTTTTAAGTGAACCACCCGCAGGTATTGCATTCCAGTTTAAATCCGCTGGAATATTGTTTTGCCCCTGTACATCAAAGGGATTTGAAGATGCACCTACATAATATCCATTTGGCGCAATAGTTTGATTTGGCAGGTCCATTACATAGAAACCAACATTACCTGATTCCTCATAATAAGTTACCAGGGTAAAATTGTCCATATTTTGAGCAACATTGCTGGTATTATAGAATTCAAAGAATTCTGATTTGTTATTTCCCGGGTCAGTATATACTTCATTCATTACTACCTGAGCGTTAGAGAAAGTTGCTGTTACGGCAAGAACAATAAGGGTAAAAATTGTTTTCATTTTCTTAGGGTTGAATTATTAACGGATCTAATCTTTTGATCTTTTCGAAGCTACCGTATTGATACAGGGAATTTGCTTTTTTAAGAGTGGGTATCA
>JAHEZE010000117.1 GCA_023251235.1 Sphingobacteriales bacterium
CCGGGTTCTTGAAATGCTCTTTCTTTGAATTGTAGTATTGAAAAACATGTTCAATAGCCATCTCGTTTGTATTATTCACCCAATCCTGCCATTGCTGGTTTTGCTGCATCAAACCGTTTATTGCATCTTTCATGGTTCCATTAAAATTTTCACTGGGAACTATAATTCGTTCATTCAATTTCATCCGCTGCCACCAGATACTTTCTGCATCCAGCATATGAAGCACTGTTGAGTATACACTTTTAAAACTGCTTGGCAGTTCCTGCTTTTGTTTTTCTTCCGGCAAAGAAAGAATTGCATCCATAATCTTTTGATTAGCCCAGAGATTATAAGCTGCAAGTTGTGTAAGAATTTCTTTCATTTTGTTTGTAAATTTTTAATCGTCCTTATCGCCTGAAGTTCTGAATCCGATCCTTTGTCTTTTAGCTTTAGGGCTCAACAGATAATTCAGCGCTTTAAAAACATCTTCAAATTTAGCATTATGTTCTTTTTCAAGTTTCTCAATTTTTTCTTTTATGTCTTTATACTCTAAAGCAAACTGTCGTAAAACAACGAAAGCCCTCATAATAGCAATGTTAGCTAAAACAGCTTTTTTGCTTTTGAGAATACTCGATAACATCGCAACCCCTTGTTCAGTAAAAGCAAAAGGCAATGCACCTCCAAAATAACTTTTAGATGGTGTCACAAATTGTGATACCATCTTATCCACTTCCCGTTCTGGCAATTGAAACATGAAATCATCAGGAAACCGATCTATGTTACGTCGTACAGCCTGTTTAAGAGCCCTGGTCTCCACTTCATACAATTCTGCCAGATGCATATCAAGCATTACTTTCATGCCCCTTATTTCAAATATCCGCTTCTGAATAATTTTAATTTCCATTAATGGTTTGCTATTAATTTTTCAAGTTAATAATTGTAAATCTTTAGCTTTGATAAGGCTGTCACAATTTGTGATAGGCTAATTTAAATTAGAAAAATGACTGATAAAAATTTTCCATTAAAAGGGTTTGGTTCTGTCGCCTTGCATGCAGGCCATACGCAAGACCCGATGTATTCACATATCACTCCCATTTATGCTTCTTCTACTTTTGTATATGACGAAGCAGAGCAAGGCATGCGTCGTTTCAGTGGCGAAGAAGAAGGATATATCTACAGCCGATGGGGCAATCCTAATTTTTCTGAAGCGGAAAAAAAGATTGCTGCTCTGGAAACTTTCGGATTGAAAGACGAGAATAGCCATGACCTGCAATTAAAAGCCATTCTTCATTCATCAGGTATGGCAGCGCTAACAACATTGATGATGGGAAATCTGAAGAAAGGTGATAAAGTACTCTCCCACTACTCTCTCTATAGCGGATTGGAAGAATTAATCACAAAAATTCTTCCTCAGTTCGGGGTAGAAGCTGTTATTGCTGATCTCCGTGATCTGAATAAAGCAGAAGAAGCAATTAAAGCAAACCCGGAAATAAAGTTGATGCACCTGGAAACTCCAGCCAATCCAACTTTGCAGTGTGTGGATATTGAAGCGCTGACTAAACTTGCGAAAGCAAATAATATCCTGGTTTCGGTTGATAATACTTTTGCTACGCCTTATTTGCAGCAACCTTTTCGTTATGGAGTTGATTATGTTTTTCACAGCACCACAAAATTTCTGAATGGGCACGGCACTGCTATTGGCGGCGTACTTGTTGGCAAGGATCTGGAGAAAATGAATTCCTCAATTACCAAAACCCATCGCATTCTCGGAGGCAACAGCAATCCTTTTGATGCATTTCTTTTAACACAGGGAATAAAAACACTGGAGCTGAGAATGGACCGGCATTGTCTTAATGCTATGGAAGTAGCGAAATTTTTAGCAGATCATCCGGCAGTTGAAAAAGTAAATTATAATGGGCTTGAAAGTCATCCTGATTATAAAATAGCAAAAAAGCAAATGAAACATCCCGGTGCTATGATGAGTTTTGAATTAAAAAAAGGAAAACAGGGCGGAATTGATTTTATGAATAAACTGAAAATGTGTATCCGTACCGTTTCGCTGGGCACAGCAGAAACTATTCTTTGTCATCCTGCTTCCATGACACATTATGCCATTCCTAAAGAAGAAAAGGATAAATATGGAATTACTGATGGACTTATCAGGCTGAGTGTTGGTTTGGAAAATATTCAGGACATACTTAATGATTTTGAGCAGGCTCTCCGGTAAACTTCATATTAAAATAAACTAAAAAATACTATCTTTTCTTTTCCTTCATAATCAAAAAAAATCTTTTATGAGAAAGTCTTTATTATCATTCATCCTAATCATAATTTTCTTTACTGCAGCTGCTCAACCACCTACAGATAAAAGGTTGGCAGGGCTGGACACATTTGTTTTAAAAGTACTTAAAGACTGGCATGCTGCCGGCGCCACCATTGCCGTAGTGGAAAAAGGAAAAGTGGTTTATACAGGAGGTTTTGGTTATCGGGATCTTGATAAAAAATTACCTGTAACTGAGAACACACAGTTTGCTATTGGTTCCTGCACCAAAGCTTTTACCGCTTCCATGCTGGGTATGCTGGTAAAAGATGGAAAAGTGGATCTTGACAAACCTGTACGTAATTATTTGCCTGAATTAAAATTTCAGAATGAATACACTAACGATCATGTGACGTTGCGGGATATGATGTGCCATCGAACCGGTTTGCCACGCCATGATTTTTCCTGGTATGCATCATGGGGTAGCCGTCAGGAATTTCTGGAAAGAATACAATACTTTGAACCCACCGCAGAATTAAGAGCTAAATGGCAATACAACAATTTTATGTTTATGGCACAGGGAGTAGTGATTGAAAAACTTACCGCCAAAAGCTGGGAAGAAAATATGGCGGAAAGAATTCTGAAACCACTTGGAATGGATAATACCAATCTTTCAACAAAAGACATGGAAAAATCTCCGGATCATTCGCTGGCTTTTGCCACCAAAGATTCTTCCATCAAAGCCATTCCTTACAGGAATATTGATGCTATGGGGCCTGCCGGTTCCGTAAACAGTTGCGCAAAAGATATGGCCAAATGGTTAATCACCTGGATCAACAATGGTAAATACAATGGCAAAGAAATTTTTCCATCTTCTTATCGTAATGATGCCATAAGTATACAAATGGCAATGGGCGGTGGCACTCCTGATGCGGAAAATAACCCGGATGTATTTATCAATGGTTATGGATTTGGATGGATGATCAGCAGTTATCGTGGACATTACCGTGTAGAGCACGGCGGGGGTATTGACGGATTCATAACGACAACAGGTTTTTTTCCCAGTGATAGTATCGGCATTTTCATTTCATCCAACCAGGGCGGCGTAAGCACAAGCATCCGCAATTTTATTGCTGACAGAATGCTGAAACTTTCTTACCGCAACTGGAGCAAAATACAATTAGATGCAATTCAGAAAGCAATGGCCGCGGTCAAATCAGCTAAAAAAAATGACAGCACTGGCCATGTATTTAATACCAAACCTTCGCATGATCTGAAAGATTATGTGGGTACTTATTCAAGCAAAGGTTATGGCAAAATTGAAATCACTCTGAACGATAATATGCTTTCTTCTGTATTCAATAACATCCCGATAAAAGTTGAACATTATCATTATGACCAGTTCAATGCGTTGCCCCAGGATCCTTCTTTTGATGGAGCCGATCCTTTCCGTTTTACTTTTCATACAGATGAAAAAGGAAATATCAGTAAGCTGACTGTTCCCTTTGAAGCCGGTGTAAAGGATATTGAATTCGAGAAAGAAACAAAAGCGATAGATGTAAATAAATCTGATCTTAAAAAATATGAAGGAGATTATGAGTTTGAATTAGCCCCGGGGAAAATTGCAAAGTTTTATATTAAGGGTGAAAAAACATTATACGCCTTTGTAGAAGGCCAGCCTGAATATGAATTGGTGCCTATTGATAAAAATAAATTTGATTTAAAAATTCTGAAAGGATACAGCGTACAATTTGATGAAAATGAAAAAGGTGAAATCACGGCCGCCAGTTTTATTCAGCCGAATGGAACATTTAAAGCGAAAAGAAAATAAACCCCGATCATACTTTTTTTAATGAAAAAATACCTGCTACTTACTTGTCTGCTTTCATTAGTTTTCTTTTTCATTTGTTGCAATCAGAAACCAGCATACAATACCATCATCCGCAACGGAATTATTTATGATGGCAATGGCGGCGAACCAATTAAAGGTGATGTTGGAATCAATGCAGATACTATTGCTTTTATCGGTAATCTTTCCAATACAAAAGCCATAAATGAAATAGATGCAAAAGGAAATGCAGTTGCCCCGGGTTTTATCGATACACATAGTCATCATGCAGGTAAAAATCCATCCGACCACCGGGATTTTCTGGCGGCAGTAAGCCAGGGTATCACTACAATTGTTAGCGGACAGGATGGTGGTTCCAGTTTTCCTATATCAAAATTTTTTAAAGAATTAAATGACACACCGGTTGCCATTAACATTGCTTCTTACAGTGGCCATAATACATTAAGAGATTCAGTTCTGGGAAAAGATTTTAAGCGATTTGCCACACAATCAGAAATAGATAAAATGAAATTGATGCTTCAGCAGGATATGGAAGCGGGAGCATTAGGTTTATCTACCGGCCTGGAATATGATCCGGGTATTTATTCAAGCAATGATGAAGTATTACAATTAGCAAAAGTGATTGCTCCTTTTAGTGGCCGTTATATCAGTCATATCCGGAGCGAGGATCGTTTTTTCTGGAAGGCGATAGATGAAATAATAACAATCGGTAAAGAAGCAAAAATCCCCGTACAGGTAAGTCATATCAAATTAGCGATGCATAATTTATGGGGAAAAGCAGACAGCCTTCTTGCAATAATGAATGAAGCAAGAAAAAACGGAATTGAAATTACGAGTGATATTTATCCTTATGCATACTGGCATTCTACGATCCGTGTTTTATTTCCCAAAAGGAATTTTTCTGATATAGATGAAGCTGAAAATATTTTAAAAGAAATTGCCTTGCCTGATGGTATTATTTTGAGTGCTTACGAAATACAACCGGAATATGAGGGAAAAACATTAGCAGCTATTGCCAGACTGGAAAAGAAAACTCCTGCTCAGATGCTGGTTGAACTGATAGCAAGAATTGAAGCATGGGAAAAGAAAAATAATCGTGGATGTGATGAAGGTATCATTGCCACTTCAATGGATGAGGCAGATATAAAAAAATTAATGCAATGGCCGTTTGCAAATATTTGTTCAGATGGTTCATCAACCGGTGGTCATCCAAGAGGCTTCGGCGCTTTTACAAGAGTACTGAGTCATTATGTAAGACAGGAAAAAACATTGAGCTTACAGGAAGCTATTCATAAAATGACAGGTTTATCAGCACAGCAAACAGGAATAAAAAAAAGAGGATTGATAAAAGAAGGATTTTATGCGGATATTGTTATTTTCAATCCCGAAAAAGCGGAAGACAAAGCAACTGTTGCTGAACCTCACAAAATATCAGAAGGAATTGAAATAGTTTGGGTAAATGGAAAAACTGTTTTTGAAAATAAAAAAACAACCGGCAACTATCCGGGTAAAACAATAAGGCGTCAATAACCCTCCTACGCTAAAGCTTCGGAGGATAAACTAAACTAAAATTTAACTTATGCGTAATTTATTTTTTCTTTTTGCAGTAATTGCAATATTGACTTCCTGCAATTCAGCTAACCAGGAGTATGATACTATTATCCGTAATGGAATGATCTATGATGGCAATGGCGGCGACCCATATAAAGGTGATATCGGAATTAAAAATGATACCATTGCTTTTATAGGCGATTTATCAAAAGCCAAAGCAAAAAATGAAGTGGATGCAAAAGGAAATGCCGTGGCCCCCGGGTTTATCAATATGATGGGGCATTCGGAAGTCTCTTTAATAATTGATGGAAGAGCACAAAGCGATATTCGCCAGGGTGTGACCACTGAAATTTTTACTGAATCAAGTATGGCGCCGCTAAATCCTGCCATGAAAAAACAAATGCAGGATGGGCAGGGTGATGTAAAGTTCAAAGTAGCATGGAATACATTAGGAGAATATATGAATTACTTAGAGAAAAAAGGAATTTCTATCAACATTGCATCTTATGTGGGAACAGGAACTGTACGTCAAAACATTTTGGGAGAAGATAACATAGCCCCTACTCCAGTTCAACTTGATAGTATGAAAATGCTGGTAACGCAAGCAATGGAAGAAGGAGCACTGGGAGTAACCTGTGCCCTGATTTACCCGCCCGATTTTTTTGCAAAGACAGATGAACTGATTGCTCTTGCTAAAGAAGCTTCAAAATACGGAGGTGCATATAGCAGCCACATGCGAAGTGAAGGAGATAAATTTTTAGAAGCTGTTGAAGAGCTCATCACTATTTCAAAAGAAGCAAACATTCCTGCAGAAATTCATCATCTGAAAGCAGCAGGAAAAGACAACTGGAGTAAAATGGATAGCGCAATTAAGAGAGTGGAAAGAGCCCGTAAAGAAGGATTGCATATAACTGCAGATATGTACACCTATATTGCCGGGGCTACCGGCCTTACTTCTACAATGCCTCCCACCTTACAAGATGGTGGTTTTGGAAAATTAAGAGAAAGATTGCAAGACCCAAAAATTCGTCAGGACATAAAAAAAGAAATGGATAAAAAAACTGATAAGTGGGAAAACATGTATTACTCAGTAGGTACTCCTGAAAATATTTTACTCCTGGGTTTTAAACAGGATAGTTTGAAAAAATATATTGGTAAAACACTTGGACAGGTTGCAAAACTTCAAGGTAAATCGCCTGAAGAAACAGCCATGGATTTAATTATACATGACAGCACCCGTGTGGATGTAGCCTATTTCATGATGAATGAAGAAAATGTAAAAAAACAGATTGCAGTTCCCTGGGTAAGCTTTGGCAGCGATGAAGGATCGTACACCCCCGAAGGTGTTTTCTTAAAATCAAATGCACACCCAAGAGCCTATGGAAACTTTGCAAGGTTGTTGGGCAAATATGTAAGAGATGAAAAAGTAACTACTTTACAAGATGCTATTCGCAAACTTGCCAAACTTCCCTGTGATAATTTAAAACTTAAAAAGCGTGGAGAATTGAAAGTGGGTAATTATGCCGATGTTGTTGTATTTGATCCAGCGAAAGTAAAAGACAATGCAACTTTTGAAAAGCCACATCAATTTGCAGATGGTATGATTGATGTATTTGTAAATGGTATGCAAGTTTTGAAAGATGGTGAACATACTAATGCGAAGGCGGGAAGATTTGTAAAAGGACCGGGTTATGGAATTAAGAATTAATAATTAAAAATTAATAATGAGGATTACAATTCGCAGAGCAATAAAGGAAGATTGTCCAAGGTTACTGGAGCTGATAACCGAATTAGCTATATATGAAAAAGCTCCAAATGAAGTAACCGTTTCATTAAACCATTTTATAGAATGCGGATTTGGGGAAAAGCCGGTGTGGTGGGGGTTTGTTGCCGAAGCCCCCTCTCCTCCAGGAGAGGGGGTTGGGGGTGAGGTTTTAGGTTTTGCATTGTACTACATCCGCTACTCTACATGGAAAGGACAAGCCATGTACCTGGAAGATATTTTAGTTACCGAATCAGCAAGAGGAAAAGGTATTGGAAAATTATTGATGGACAGATTAATTGAAGAAGCAAAAGAAAAAGGTTTCACAAGGATTATATGGCAAGTATTAGAATGGAATGAACCGGCAATTAATTTTTATAAGAAGTATAATGCAGATTTTGATTCTGAGTGGGTGAACTGTGTTATCAATGTAACATGATCAACTCACTCCTTCCGTCTGCATGGTTTTATCAATCTTAAGCACCAGGCCTTGTAAAACTTTACCCGGCCCTGATTCTGTAAATTTAGAAGCACCATCATTAATCATGGACTTTACACTTTGTGTCCAGCGCACCGGTTCTGTCAGTTGATCAATTAAATTTTGTTTAATCTCTTCTTTATCCATTACCGCTTTTGCAGCCACATTCTGATACACAGCACAGGTGGGATTATGAAATTTTGTAGATTCAATAGCAGCTTGCAATTCTTCTTTTGCGGATAACATTAATGGAGAATGAAATGCGCCACCAACCGGTAATACCAATGTTCTTTTTGCACCGGCTGCTTTCATTCTTTCACAGGCTATTTCAATTCCTTTTATGGTTCCACTGATTACAAGCTGGCCAGGGCAATTATAATTAGCAGGCACTACCACTTCACCGGTTTCTTTTTGAACTTCAAAACAAATAGCTTCTACTTTATCATCTGCAAGATTCAGTATCGCAGCCATTGTGGAAGGATTTTGCTCACAGGCTTTTTGCATTGCCCCCGCTCTTACTGATACTAATTTTAATGCGTCATTAAAACTTAAAGTGCCATTGGCCACCAGTGCAGAAAATTCGCCCAACGAATGCCCGGCCACCATATCAGGAGATGCACTTTCTATAGTTCTGTATGCGACTATTGAATGCAGAAAAACGGCTGGCTGTGTTACACTGGTCTGCTTTAAATCATCTTCCGTTCCGTTGAACATGATATCGGAAATCCGGAAGCCAAGAAGTTCATTTGCCTGCTCAAATAATTTTTTTGCAAACACACTCTTCTCATAATGTTCCTTACCCATGCCCGGAAATTGAGAACCCTGCCCTGGAAAAATAAATGCATGTTTCATATTCTAATTTTTTAACCATGTGCCTTAAATAATATGGCAAGCACATCGGAAAAAAAAAGGGTTTGATCATATAAGCTATCAAACCCTTTCCGGACTGCAAATATATTGTTTTATCCCAAATCAGCTGTAATCAACTTCAGAAACTCACTTCTTGTGGAGTTTTTATGAAACTCACCATCAAAGGCAGATGTTGTTGTGGTGGAATTTTGTTTTTGCACTCCCCTCATCATCATACATAGGTGTTTTGCTTCGATAACCACAGCCACTCCCAGCGGATTCAACGTTTCTTTTATTGCATCTTTAATCTGAATAGTTAATCTTTCCTGTACCTGAAGTCTGCGGGCAAAAACATCTACTACTCTTGCAATTTTACTTAACCCGGTTATCCATCCGTTGGGTATATACGCCACATGTGCTTTGCCGATAAACGGAAGCATGTGATGTTCGCACATGCTGTATATTTCAATGTCTTTTACCACAATCATTTCACTTACCTCTTCATGAAATTTGGCAGAATTAATAATAGCTTTTGCATC
>JAHEZE010000036.1 GCA_023251235.1 Sphingobacteriales bacterium
GGTTCAGCAATCGGGAGATATTTATACAGCGCATACATACCGCTGTTTTCCGATCATTTTATCAAGCCGCAAAAAAATGAAGACCTGCATTTTATTGGCAGCAGACTTGCTGAAAACGGATGGAAGGTTCAGCTTTTTGTTTTGCTTTATACACTCATGCCGCTCCCTTCCACTCCTTTGTTCACTGCCGCAGGTGTTGCAAGAATAAAAACCATCTATCTTATTCCTTCTTTTTTAGTTGGTAAATTTATCAGTGATTCCATTATGGTTCTGGCTGGTAATTATGCCGCTCATAATATGGTTAGCATTACTCATGGTCTTTT
Source organism: Sphingobacteriales bacterium (assembly GCA_023251235.1). GTDB lineage: Bacteria > Bacteroidota > Bacteroidia > Chitinophagales > Chitinophagaceae > VBAS01. The sequence continues at coordinate 324 of JAHEZE010000036.1, forward strand.
CTCCTGGAAAAGTTTAGCCGGAACAATTCTGGGTCTGCTGATTATCTGCCTGTTTTTATTTATCGACTGGCGGAAATTATTACAGGAAAAGAAATTCAGGATACACTTAAATATCTGGAAGTAATTTTTAAACTGACCTGCAAAATTCCTTTTCTATTTAATCGTCCGGATAAATCGGGATAAACTCCAACCAAAAACTTATAATTATTTTTTTCACTCTTCCGTTGTCTTTAGTGTTCCCCAAATCCCGATAGCTATCGGGACTACGGGGCAGGTGGTAAATAAAAAACTTTTCGGGGACTGTCTTGAGTCTCCCGCTTATGGGGGCAGTTGTGACTCATGACTATTTTGTTATATTTAAAAACTAAACTATAGTTATCTTCATTTTATTAAAAGAAAACTCATGACTTACAAAAGAAAATTTATACCTGCATTTTTATTTGTATTTCTTTTTTATTTACAGCTGACTGCTCAATCCGTTGCACTTCCACGCAGTACGCCGGAGGCAGAAGGAGTTTCTTCAAAAGGCATTATAGATTTCCTGGATGCTGTTGGGAAAAGCAAGAATGAAATGCATAGCCTGATGATTTTACGGCACGGTAAAGTAATCGTGCAGGGTTGGTGGAGCCCTTATCGCTCCGACCTGAAGCATACACTGTATTCTTTAAGTAAAAGTTTTACTTCTTCAGCCGTTGGCTTTGCTGTAAGTGAAAATCGGATCAGCCTGGACGATAAAGTCATTTCATTTTTCCCGGATAAACTTCCCGATACGTTGGGTAATTACTTCACTGAATTAACTATTAAAGATCTCATCATGATGAGTGTAGGCCAGGCTCCCGATCCCACCGGCAAGCTGGTATCACAAGACCGCGATTGGATCAAAAGTTTTTTTAGAGAACCTATCCGGAATAAACCCGGAACCGTGTTCTTGTACAATTCAATGGCCACTTATATGCTTTCTGCTATTGTGCAAAAAGTAACAGGACAAAAAATAATTGATTATCTCAAACCCCGCTTGTTTGATCCATTGGGTATAAAGGGAATGGATTGGGAAACAGATCCGACTGGTATTAACACAGGTGGATGGGGATTGAGAATAAAAACTGAAGATATTGCCCGCTTCGGACAACTATACCTGCAAAAAGGGAAATGGAACGGTAAACAAATTTTACCTGCATCATGGGTGGAAGAAGCTACCAGTTTTAAAATCGACAATGCTCCCGGCGCACCACTGTCTAAAAAAGATTCCAGTGACTGGATGCAGGGATATTGTTACCAGTTCTGGCGCAGCAGACATAATTCCTTCCGCGGCGATGGTGCATTTGGTCAGTACTGCCTTGTATTGCCTGAGGAGGATGCAGTGATTGCTATTACTTCAGAAACTCCGGATATGCAGGATGAACTGAATCTTGTTTGGAAATATTTGCTGCCCGCCCTGCAGGTGGATAAATCAGCATTGAATAAAAATGATGCTGTTACTCTTGGAAAGCGTTTGGCATTATTGAAACTACCAATTCCTGGAAGAACTGATTCAGCATTCAAACTAACTCCGGTTTCAGGAAAAACTTTTAATATAGAAGCGAATCCCAAAAAAATTGAAAAAATTTCTTTTAGTGAAAAGGATCATATCATCACACTTACGTTGAAAACAGATAAAGATTCTTATACGCTGCGCTTCGGATATAGAAAGTGGTACGAGGCTAAAACCACTATGCTGGGTCCGTCTTTGGTTGAAGCTGCCAAAAATCATTTTGCCGGTTTGCCGCCTTCAGAGGTTGAAGGCAGTTATAGCTGGAAAGGAACTTCTGTTCTGGAAATGCAGTTGCGGTATATTGATAGTCCTCATACATTAATAATGACTTTTTATTTTGATGGAAGTAAAATTTCGGCGGACATGCTTGATAGTTATAAAACTCCGGATAAAAAAATAACATTGAAAGGTGAAGCAGGGAAATGATACATTCCGCCTTTTTTCTTGTCGGGTTCCTGCTGGCCGGGTGACCAGAAAAAAAATAAATATTTCAGTCAGTACGGAGTCCTGCAAATAATCTGTGAATGAAAACAGGAAGGATTTATCATAATTTTGATGGAACATGTCACTTATCTATCTCTTGCCGATAATTGTATTTATTCTTTTCATTATCCGCTATGGAATTAGAAGAAGAAACAGGGACCGTTGAAATAAAATAATTGTATAAAGACAAAAGTAGCCGGGTTCTATTATTTTTTCATCTTCACCCTTGCAATATTCCCGCCTGTTCAGTCGGACAGGTGGTAAAAAAAATCTTCGAAGGCTGTCCTGAGTCTGTGGCTCCGCAGTCGGTAGTGTTCGGTGAAATAAAGGAATCTTTTCGCCAGGCGATTACTGATTGTACACACCTGAACTTGGAAAGCATTCAACTTTAGTGTAGCTTTCTTTTTATTAATCGTATTGATCTTTTAAAGATTCACTACTCTTTTATGTATTGGTTCATTTATTCATTATCATAAAATTTTAAGACTATGCTAATCATTGCTCATCACATCATCAGCGATCCGGAAGGTTTCTGGGCTGCTGCAAAAGAAGTAACATCAAATCTTCCTGGCAGTTTAAAAGTACATGGCGTTTATCCTTCTACGGATGGCAAAACGGGTACATGTGTTTGGGAAGCCGGAACCGTTGAAGAAGTTCAACAGTTCCTGGATAAGAATGCTGGTAAGTTTGCAAAAAACTTTTGCTATGAAGTAAATGTTAAGGGCTCTATGGGATTACCCCAAATTCCAATGTTAGAGGAGCGCCTTAATTAAAAGCAATCATTAATTTTAAAAGCAGGTTTCATTTTATGTTGCCTGCTTTTTCTTTTATTCCTTCTCAGTTGCCGTGCTTTATAAAAAAATAATTTTCCCCGATGTGGGCACCAAAGCATCATGATAACTTAGAAATGATGTAGCTTTATAAATCTGAAACTTTAAAGTAAATAATCATGCCGGCACAATTTAAAATCACCATTACAAAAGAAATCATTAAGCACTGTAAAAGTTGTGGAAACGAAAATGATGAACATAAAATTGGGAACAATTGTGCTATCGCTTTTGCCCTGAATGATTTTTTCCCCGAAGTTTACGTTTCAGGTTACTGCATTTATCCATTTGGTGTTGATTTTGAAAAAGAGAAAGATTTAAAAATACCAATGCCTTTGATTGCGCAACAGTTTATAAAATTATTTGATGGTTTCCGCCTTACTCCGAAATTGCGTTTACTGCTTCCTGAATTTGAATTTACAATTGATATTCCTGATGAAGTTATTGAGCAAATCAATATTGATGATGCGAGAGAACTGATTGAAGAAAGAAAAAAAACAATAATCAGGTGCAAACATCAGCTTGTTCATTGTTAAGAACAATTTATCTCTGTTCTCCATAGTGTTCAATAACAAAAAATCTTCGAAGGCCGGCACTGAGTCTATGACTCGGTACCAGCCTGTAAGTATTGCCTGAACTCCTTTTTAGAGAAGTAAACAGCAAGATCAATATGTTTAGAACAATCTTTCCTGGGGAGGTTTTATTCCCTGCAGCCGGATGTAAATAGTGGTTTGTCCGCGATGATGTGCCTGGTGTTCCAGCGTTTTGTTCATTAATGCAAATCTTGTTTCCTCATAATTGCCAAATGGTAATTTCTTTATTTCTCCCCATTTGCTTACATCAGAACTTTTAACTGCATTGATGCAATAATCGTAGCTGGCAGTTACATAATACATAACTGAATCTTTCGTGTGTGCTGTAGGGCTTTGTTCACGGTCAGATCCAAAAGAAGGAGATTTCAGATCTGTAGCCAATGACATGAGAAATAAATTGGCTTGAGCGAGGTGTAACATTTGCTGTGCAAAACTGCGAATACTATCCACTGCTTTAAAAGAATATTTATCGGCAGGCATCGTATTCAGGTAATCAATAGTATACGCTTTTGATCTTTCCCATTCTTTTACCATTTGTGCTTTAATATCAGCTGAACTTAATGCCTGGGCATTGCCTGCAATAGGCAAAACAAAAGAAAAGAAGAAGATATAAATTGTTGCGATTGAAATTATTTTTTTCATATAACTGTTTTTTAGAAATTTAAGATAACTAAAATGCCAATAAGAAAATAATTTTTCTGCCCCGCGGTATTACAGACTCTTTTCGGTTTGGTTATTATGCTTAAAAACTTAGATGTTTCGTTATGATTCTCTGCTATCCGTAGCCTGCCTACGGCAGATAAATGTTTGGTAAATAAGAGAAATTTGGAAGGTAGTCCTGATCTCTAAGTTTCTGGACCTGTTGTGCAAAAGGTGAAAAAGTATTTCTAATCGGGATATTATTCAAAGAGAAATTAAAGAAAACAAGTATTACCAATTTGGCCTTTGGTATATTTTAAGGGCATCCATACTCCCGGGTAGAGCCCAAATATTTATACTGGTATATATTATCTGTTTATGACGTAATTTTAATAATCTCTCTCTAACGATAAAAAACAACTATATGAAAAAAGACATTAACACGGACACTACGTTCCCGGGTGATCAAAACGAAAATTCTAAAGATAAGTCGGTCAAAAATTCAAAGATCAGCAGACGGAAATTTGTTGAGATGTCAGCTGTTTCAGCAGCGGGTTTCACTATTCTTCCAAGAAATGTTTTAGGCGGAATAAATTTTATTGCACCCAGTGATAAGATCACACTGGCTTATATAGGTGTAGGCACACAGGGCATAAGAGAATTATTGCCTATGCTTGCTGTGCCGCAAATACAAGTGGTTGCTGTTTGCGATCCTAATAAAGAAGCAAGGGGTTACCGTGATTGGGGAACCGATTATCTGAAAAGTGAAATTCGTAAAACGATCCAGGATCCAAACTGGACACCGGGCGGTGATAATGTAATTCCCGGTGGAAGAGAAAATGGAAAAGCAATTGTTGATGCATATTACTCCAATGTACAGAAACAGCAAAACTATAAAGGTTGTACTGCTTATGCTGATGTGCGGGAACTTTTAGATAAACAAAAAGATCTTGATGCAGTAAAAATCATGACACCGGATCACCTGCATGGTATTCTTAGTATGGCCGCTATGAAAAGAGGTAAACATGTGCTGGTTCATAAACCAATTTCCAATCGTCTGGCAGAAGGAAAGAAAGTAATAGCGATGGCACACAATAATCCAAAAGTGATCACACACCTGATACCATGGGATTCCAATGGCTCAATGGATACAGTAATGGCCTGGATAAATGCAGGAGCAATCGGTATATTAAAAGAAGTACATAACTGGACTAATCGTCCCGTATGGCCACAGTATCCTGACTTGCCTGCAGACAAACCTGCTATTCCCGACGGATTCGATTGGGATCTCTGGCTGGGGCCAGAAGCAGACAGGGCTTATAGTCCTGACTATACACATATGGTGTTCAGAGGGTGGTATGATTTCGGCGGCGGCTCCATGGCTGATATGGGACATTATAGTTTATGGACCGTTTTCAATGCATTGAAATTAACATCCCCCATAGTTATCGAACCGCACCGCAGTCATGTGTGCGGTTTTCATGGAGCTGTTCCTTATCGCATCAATAATGACTTTTCATTTCCAATGGCAAGCACAGTTCGTTTCAGCTATCCGGCCAATGGTAATCGTGGGCCTGTTGATCTTTGTTGGTATGATGGCGGTATGCGTCCCCCAATACCTGAAGAGTTATCCCGTGACAATAAAGAGTTACCACAGGAAGGGATGATGTTTGTTGGCGACCAGGGAAAAATATTAGCAGGCTTCAATGTACAGAACCCACAAATAATCTCTGGTAAAAAAATGGAGGCCCCTGCCAATACAAATCCGGTTAACCAAAACCAGGTGCAACAAACTTCTGCGGCTCTTCCATTATTTGTGGATGCATGTAAAACAGGTAAACAATATCCAGGCAATTTTTCCGAAGCAGAATATCTTACTGAGGCAGTTAACTTGTATGCAGTGGCATTAAGAGCAAATAAGTTATTGAAATATGATGCTGCCAGTCTGCAGATCACCAATGCACCTGATGCGAATAAATATTTAACAAGAGAATACAGGAAAGGGTGGGAGCCGGATACGATTTAGAACAGTGATTTTCGGGATTCAAGGAGATTAAGAGGAAAAATATTTTAATCATCAATAAAAAAAATTTCTATGTTACCAATCAACAGAAGAAACTTTCTTTCATCAACAACAAAAGCTGTAGGAGCTACATTTATATTATCAAAAATTCCATCAGCGATTTTTGCAGGCGCTTCAGCCAGTAATACGCCACTTGGTTTTCAATCATGGTCTGTTAAAGATGTACTGGGCAAAGATTTTGCCGGCACTTTAAAAATGATGGCTGATCAGGGGTATAAACTAATAGAGATGTGTTCACCGAAAGGTTATGCAACTATTGGTTTTGGTGCATTTGTAAATATGAAGACGACTGATATGCGCAAGATAATTACTGATGCAGGTCTTAGTTGCCCAAGCTGTCATTTTGGTTTTGGTGAATTTAATGGTGACCAGCTGGATGACCGCATTGAATTTGCACAGCAGTTAGGACTTACTCAAATGATATGTTCTACATTCTGGTTACCAAAGGCTGCAACACTAAAAGATTATCTTGATGCTGCGGATAAACTGAACAAAGCTGCAGAAAAGATAAAAAAAGCCGGTATGCAAGCCGGATTTCACAATCATGAGTTTGAATTTGCAAAACTGGATGACGAACTCATTTACGATGCATTGATGAGCCGTTTCGATCCGGACCTGGTTAAAATGCAATTCCAGACAGAGGTCATTAATCTTGGTTACAAAGCTTCCACTTATTTTAATAAATATCCTGGCAGGTTTATTTCATCTCATTTATCCGACTGGACTGCCGATAAAAAGGAGGCGCCTGTTGGTCAGGGCGTCATTGACTGGAAGGAATTTTTTGCAGCTGCCAAAACTGGCGGTGTAAAGAATTTTTTTGTGGAGATGAATCCTGATAAGTTTAAAGATAGTGCCAAATATATTCATGAACTTTAAAGACTGCTCTTAGTCTTCTTCAGGAAGATAAATGTTGGGTAAAAAAACCTTTTCGAAGATTGTCTTAAGTTCCGGTATAATTCTGGGAATATTGTACCTTACTTTTCAATTTTTTTTTTCAACACAATCTTTCATGACAAATTTTTTATTTTCTCCCCTATTTTCTTTCATTGCCTGTTTATCAATAACAGCCTGTAATAATATGAAAAAAGATCAGTCTGACGCCGGCAATACCGATTCTTCAAAGTATGTTGAAGGAAGTTTTGGGTATGAGCTTAATTTTTTAAAAAAATATCATAAAGATTTAGTATTACTATCGGATGACAGCAATAAAGCACAGCTGATAGTATTACCAGCCTACCAGGGAAGAGTGATGACCAGTACTGCCAATGGGAATGATGGAGCAGGTTTTGGCTGGGTGAACCATGATTTTATTGCATCGGGTAAACCCGCTGAGCATATTAATGTATTTGGTGGGGAAGAGAGATTTTGGTTTGGGCCTGAAGGGGGGCAATATTCTATTTACTTTAAAAAAGGATTTGAATTCAAATTTGAAAATTGGTTTGTTCCCAGGGAATTGGATACGGAGGCATTTACATTGGTTACCTCTTCAAATTCGGAAGCAAAGTTTGAAAAAACAATGAAGCTTGAAAATTATTCAGGAAATAAATTTGATTTGCTGGTAAATCGTAACATCCGCTTATTAAGTAAAAGAAATATTGATAGTTTATTGGGAATTGAAATTCCTGAAGTCTTGCAAACGGTGGGTTTTGAATCAGAAAATATTTTAACTAATAAAGGCATAACAACCTGGAATAAAGAATCCGGTATGTTATCCATTTGGATATTGAGTATGCTTAATGCGTCTGATAAAACGACTGTTGCCATTCCATATAAACAAGGGGATAGCACTAAGCTGGGAAAAATAGTAACCGATGATTATTTCGGAAAAGTGCCAGCTGAAAGATTGAAAGTAAATAATGGATTGATGTTGTTTAAGGCGGATGCAAGGCTTCGCAGTAAAATTGGCGTGTCACCCTTACGGGCATTACCATGGGTGGTCAGCTATGATGCCGTGAATAATGTTCTGACCATTGCACAATTTAGTTTGCCTGAAGGAAAAACTGATTATGTAAATTCATTATGGAAAATACAGGACAATCCTTTTAGTGGCGATGCCGTTAATTCTTATAATGATGGATTAAATGATGAAGGAAAACAATTAGGTCATTTTTATGAAATCGAAAGTTCTTCTCCCGCAGCGGCGTTGGCCCCAGGTAAAAGTTTAACGCACTATCATCGTACTATACATTTAAAAGGAAGTAAAGAGGAGTTGAATAAAATAACAATGAAACTTTTAGGGGTCTATGTAGATTCTATATCTCTTTAATTTTTTTTTTGATGTCTGGGTCTGAAACTACAGACAGCTATGGTTATTTTTTACTAATCTTATACATATTACCACCATCAGTAACGGCATACAGCATACCATTGAAATAAGCAACATCCCTGAATCTTTCTTTTTTATCTTCCAGTAATCTTTCTTCGCCAACCACTTTGTTGTTTACAATAACCAGCCTTACAATATGAGTACTGCTGAGTCCACCTATAAACAAATTATTTTTCCACTCAGGTATACTGTTGCCCTTATAAAATACCATTCCGCTGGGTGATACCACAGGATCCCAGTAATAAACAGGTTGTTCCATTCCCGCTTTCTGTTGTATGCCATCACCTACTTTCGGTCCGGCATATTCGATACCATAAGTAATGACAGGCCAGCCATAATTTTTACCAGCCCTTATAATATTAACTTCATCACCACCCCGCGGACCAAATTCGGCTTCCCACAATTCACCTGACGCAGGGTTGATGTCCAGGCTTTGGGGATTGCGAATTCCATACGCAAATATTTCGGGCATTGCATCTTTTTGATTAATAAAAGGATTTCCCGGAGCAGGTTTACCTTCTTTTGTAATTTTAAAAATTTTACCTAATCCAGAATTAAGCAATTGAGCTTGTCTTCTGCCTTCCAGTATTGATCTTTCTCCTGTACTTACAAATAGATTTCCATCTTTATCAAACACCAACCTGGAGCCCATGTGCATATTGCTGTTTAATGCAGGTGTGGCACGAAAGATGACCACAGATTCCTGAATCTTTGATTCCAATTCATTAAGGTGCCCTTTTGCGACGGCCATCAGGTTACCGCTTCCACTTTTTTCAGCATAGGACCAATAAATAGTTTTGTTTTTTGTAAAACCAGGGTCCAGTACCACATCAAGTAAACCTACTTGTCCATTGTCATCCACTTGAGGGAAACCAGTTATCTTTTTTATTAGCTTACCATTGGCATCATGAATTTGCATATAGCCGGATTTTTCAGTAATCAATAATCGTCCGTCAGGCAAAGGGATTATGGCCCATGGCCTTCCCAACTCTTCTGCAATCTTTTCCACTTTATAGGCAGTTACTGTTCTTACTCCTGCAATTCTTGTTTGTCCGGTAAATGCAGGTTTATAATTAGCATTGGCTTTTTGAGTTTCCACTGGTGGCAATTTAGTTGTATCACTCAATTGATGGTCCAATGAAGTATTGTTCCCACGGCACCCGTATGAATAAATTGACATCAGCATAACCGGAATACTCAAAATAATTTTTGTACTCATTATTCTAATTTTAAACAAAGTATCGTAAAATTAATAAACTGTGGCAAATCTGTTTTTTTACAGCTATTGGGTCTATCGAAGAATACCGCTTTGCCGTTCGTAATCTTCCCCGTAATACTGCTGGGGGTGGTAAATAAATAAACTTTGAAGGTTATCCTGAGTCACAAAACATGGCCGAAGCCGTATAATAAAAAATCATAGTGAAATGAAAAAAACTCTATTTTGATTTTTTATATAAACAATAAAATAATACCCGGTTTACGTTGTTGTGAAATAAAACCCTGCACCGTAATTCATACTTTTATCCTGTAAATCGATATGAACAAATGGTCCCCTTTTTTAAAAAAGACAAATCACCGTATTTTTTGAAGATAGAAATATTCAATACCAAATCAATAGGAATAATTAAATCCCGGATCAGGATCTTTCTGACAACAATTTTATTGATCACGATATACAGTTTGCAGGGGCAGGATTACCGGGCTATTCATGGTTCATCATGGGCAGGCAGCCTGGCAGTAGCCAATAATCCATCATCAATAGTATATGCTCCTTTTACCTGGGATTTTACTCCACTGGCTTTTCAATTTAAACAAAGTACCAATGCGATTATCATTAATAATATATCCTACCTGCCTCCATGGAAAAAAGCGGATTTGAAATCCAGTAATGGCACATTCAAACGATTTTTATTTGCCAACCAGGATATGAGGTTATTAAATGCAAGAATAAGGCTCAACAGCAATTCGGCTATTGCTTTTGGGTTGTCAATGAGAGAATACTTATCTGTAAAGACGTCAAAGCTTAACATGCAGGATACTATTGATCGGTTACGTGAGTTTATGGGGATTAATACAACTAACATTCCGGCATCAGCTGAGGGAAGGGGTAATATGTGGGCAGAAATATTTGGAACTTATGCAAGAACAATCTTAATGCCTGCCAATGCAATAATAAATGCAGGAATTACCGTGAAAGTAAATTATGGTGGGGCCGGAGGTTATCTTACTGCTTCGGGACTTGATGAGGTGGCCGGTTTAGTAAATAATAAACCCGGTTATTATTTGACTAACGGTAATCTGAAATATGGATATTCGTCCAATCTGGATGTATTCGATTCGGCATTAACATTTGCCGGCGGAACAAAAGATTTTCTTCGTAAAATCATTCCGACAATTGGAATAAGTTTAGGTGCTGAATATATTATCCCGGCTGACATAGGAGGGGATGCTTCCGGTTATGGTTATTCGCTGAAGATTGGAGTGTCTCTCCTGGACCTTGGATATAATAAATTTCATTACAGCAACTACAGTCGCAGCGCCATACTCAACAAAAACAATGTTTCTGACTCACTGATTGATTTTTTCTTTGCAAACATTGTAGACGCTGCCTCAGTTGCAGATAGTCTTCAGAACATTGCCGGATCAACCAACGCATTTCAAGGCAATTTTAAATTATATCAACCGGGAAGACTTGTTATCAATATTGATAAACACATCATAGATAATTTTTTTATCAATGGAGAATTGACACTTCCGATTACTTCTGTTCTGGAAAAAAAACAATTAATTGCCCGCGATATGAACCTGATTAGTCTGACACCGCGATATGAAACAAAAGCATTCGGAATTTATTTTCCTGTTTCACTGAATACACAAATGAAATATTGGATTGGTGGCGCAATTAAAACCGGACCTTTCTTACTGGGTTTTCATAACCTGGCCAATATATTCGGTAAAAACAAGATTCAGGAAGGTGGTGCTTATCTTGCTTTTACATTCAGGTTCGGGGGGAAGGATGAAAACATTACTGACCGGGTAAGTGGGCAAAAGATTTCCGTCAGACAATCAAAACAATTGAGATGTCCTACACGGGTACAATAAAAAGTAGTTCGTTTGGTTTCTCACTATTTCTACATGGTTCTTATCTGTAAAAAAATGAATGCTTCTCATTGTTCTTGGTTTCTGCTGTCAATAATGCCCGGAAAATAAATAGCTTTGTATTCAATATAAAAAACATGAAAAGACTTTTTTTACAAATACCATTTCTGATTCTTGTTTCTTACAGTTTTTCACAAACTTTAAGTCATATAACATTGTCTGGTGGAGCAACCCTTTCCTCATTTTCATTTCTTACAAATCAGAAAGTGATTATAAAAATTTCTCCTGAGGGAAAAGTACTTGAATGGGGTACCGAGTTGGCGCCGGGGCGGTTGGGTTATTATCCCGGAAAGCTGGAGCCTTATATAGACAGGGTTACCTATTATGGACAGGAAGTTGATTCGGCCTACAGGGGCAATGTTAAAAGTATCGGTACCTGTTATCTTACATATTATGGTTCGCTGGAAAACAAATCACAAATCGGAAAGATAAAGATGATCGGCTCTGTCGCCCTGGAGTATTTTGATAATTTTGAAAATCAGGAGTTCCGGGGAAAATTAAAATTCGTCAGTAATCAAATGCTTAGTTATTATACTTCTTCCGAAAACGAGTCATACCGGGGCAAGCTAAAATCGGTTGGCTCTACTCAGCTTTCTTATTATTCTTCTTTTGATGATATTCTGATCAGGGGGAAAATAAAAAGCATTGGCCCGGTTACTTATACATGGTACACATCATTTGAAATCAGTAGATATCATGGGGGATTGAAGTCGGGAACCCTTTCACAATCCATAAACGGGATTATTTATTATATCAGGTAATTTCTTCTTATATCTAAATTTGTCAAATGGAACAGAAACCAATAATAGCATCGATGGCACCCACTATGACGCCAACAATGATGCCTGACAATGCGCACAAAGACATTCCGGGAAACCCTTCAACTGCAAAAAGCAGCACCACTAAACTTAATGACAGAAGTAATAACCAACCGCTTCGTGTTCTAGGTGAGGATGACTGGAATTTCTGGATTACGAATGGATATATTGTTATTAAAAATGCTGTTCCCCGCGAACAGGTTGAAGCCACAGCAAAATTTTTGTGGGAGTTTGAAGAGAAAGATCCAAACAATCCTGAAACATGGTATGCACCCCCACGGGCAGAAATGAAAATGAAAGAACTGACCAATACCGGGATGGTGGAAGTGTACAATAACCAGCATTTATGGAATAACAGGATGGTTCAAAAAGTTTATGATGCGTTTGTTGATATATGGGGCACTGAAAAATTATGGGTAACCATTGACCGGGCTAATTTAAATTTCCCGATGCGTCCGGGTTTTGAATACAAAGGATTTATTCATTGGGATTATGATCCGGAAACAAAACCTGTAAATGTACAGGGCGTACTGGCACTTGCTGATCAGACGGATGAAAACATGGGCGGATTTCAGTGTATTCCTGAATTATTCCGCATTTATGATACATGGAAGCTTACGCAACCGGAAGACCGGGATCATTTTAAACCAGATATATCAGGATTTGATTTGGTAAAAGTAAAAATGGAAGCCGGTGATCTTTTAATATTTAATAGCCTGCAACCACATGGAATAAGACCCAACCTCAGTGGCAATAAAGTTCGTATTGCGCAATATATTTCAATGATGCCCGCTGAAGAAGATCATGAATCATTACGCCAATGGCGCATTGCATCCTGGAAAGACAGGATTGCACCTGAAGGTTATGCATTTCCCGGCGACCCACGCAATTGGGAAAAAACAAAATATGGAGCTGCAGTATTAAATGAGCTCGGGAAAAAATTGCTGGGATTGGAAAAATGGTAAAAATGTTTTCCTGAAATTTCTTTTATTTTGATGAAGAAAAAAGAGTCCATGGATAAGAAAGCATATTGTTTAAATATTTGCTTTGCCATTCATATTCTGGATGAAGTTTATAAAATTTCTCACCAATAAAATCTGCGCCACAAGGATGCCCCATGTGTGCCCACAACTTCATTTCTTTTGCAAGATCTGCGGTTGTTACTTTTCCCTGTACCGCTCCCATGGGATAAAATGGAGCAAGGCTCCATTCTGAGCAACCTTTTGCATCTTCATCAATATGGCCGCAAATCACACAGCGGTTGTTTGCATCTTTATTTTGCAATGCATCCACATGATCTCCTTCTACCTGCTTGCCGGATTCAGCATCCAGTTTTCCTTTCAGGTCAATCAACACTAATTGCTCCATTCTTTTTTTTCTTGCATTTGGCGAAGTTGTAGAATCATTTACATTGAATGTTGTTTCTTCTTTTATCAGAGTTGGATCACTTGGGAAATTGGAACCGATGATCGCTGTGTCTTTACTGCGCCATACCTGGTAATCTTTTAATCCTAATTCAAGTTTAGCTACTTCATTTGTTTTAGTATCTCCAATCAGCCAGTCGTTGGCATACCCTCCATTATTTCCTGTGGTAAATATTTTTATTACATCATCAATGCTGTTGCTGTATTGTGATGCTTTCCTTGCACGCATAAATTCTGGCAAGCCTGTTGAATCAAAAAGATAGAATTGCGTAATGGTTGTTTCCGTAATAAGAATACCGTTATCAGAAATTACAAAGTCATCACCGCTATGAATAAAACCCGGCATGCAATCCATAATGATATGATGGCCATTTGAAGGAACAATATCGGCGATCACATTCCAGTGCTGACCGATAATGTATTCCGTCCAGTTGTTATGTCCCATCACAATTTTTCCATCTTTTGTATAACTGCCGGTAGCTATAAATGCACTGCAGTTTCCCGGAGCTTTGTTATTACCGCTTCCTGGTTTAGCTATATTATCCAGCATCGGCACATAGTAAAAAGCTAATTCCTCCATTGCATTATAAGCAGTAATATCAAGGCTGTCATACTTTATATTCTGAGCCTGCAACCCTTCAACAATTCCATTTATCTCATCTTTATATTCTCTGTCCAGGTTATTCCATAAAAAATTCTGCGCTGCCCGGTGGTAGAATTGCCAGTCTCTATGAGTTTCGTGTTCCAAATAAAAAGCAATAGCCCGTATACTTGTGTCAATATCATTTGCCAGCAGATAGCCATGCTGGTACCCGATATCAGAAGGCGAACCTTCAAGATGAACATTAATCCACCCGTTTTTATTTTCCCGGAAGGCTTTTGCCAGGCGGCCTTTTTTATTTGGAGAATTTGTGCAGCTAAAAAAAAGCGTAACAATAACAATACTGAATACAAATAAATTTTTCATGATAAACTTATTATGTGGGATATAATTTTTTCTGAACCGTAAGGTAAGTCAAGAAAAAAACAAAGGGAAAAAATTCTTATTATTGAAAACTGATTTCTTTAATTAGTAAATAACCATGCCCACCGGATTAGTACTAACTGCAAGGGCAAACGTAGTATGGCAACCCATAAATAGTGGTTATGTGTGTTTTTAAAGTTAAGCATCATTTGTATGTTGGCAGGAAAGATTGCAATCAGTAATGCAAAAATTCCCCAGGCAGCAAAATTTCTTGTTGGTTCAAAAAGTAATAAAACTCCCAGTATAATTTCTAGAATTCCGCTCACAAGAACTATTTGTAAATGATAATGTAACCAGGGTGGCATTATTTTTAAATAAAAACCGGGACGGATAAAATGATTAAATCCGGCAACTATATAAAAGATAGCCATTATATAAAGAGAAGCTGTTTTCAAAACGAATTTTTAATTGTTGCAATTTTTGAAACCTAATTCAGACTGTTTTATTTCGCCCGGGTAATGAAATAATATGACAAAGTTGATTATTTTTTTGCGACAATTTGTTTTTGCAGCACAGTCCAGAAATCCGGCGCCTCTTTTCCCAATACCCAAACAGATATGCCTCTCAACTTATATTTTTCCAGTAAATCTAATTTTGGTTTCAGCGATTGTCCATCTTCGATAAACATATATTCATATACGCCGTCATTATCCCAAACAGTATAGTTACAACCGGCTTTTTCGTTCCATATTTTTTCTGCATTAAATTTTCCAAGAAGATGCTGTACTGTTTTATAACCTATCTGCTGTCCATTGGTAAAACTTCCTCTTTCTTCTGTATAATCCGTAAACCAATGAAGCGAATAATCAGGAATGCCTAATGATATTTTTTCGGGAGAAATTTTTTCATCGATCAGGTATTTCACTATCCTTTCTACCCAATCAACTCCTGCAACCGGGCCCGGGGGTGTACGCCGGGTATGCTGATCATAAGCCATGATAGATAAAAAATCTCCGGCATCAGCAAGCTCTTTAAAAGAATATCCAGCCCGCCAGTTTTCAAAAAGAAAATTATGATAGGGGGTAGGTCCCCCGGTATTTTCAACTGCATGCACTAATGCTGCTGATAACTGAAGCCCCGCTTTGTGTAATGCAATCGCTGCTTCTTTAAAATAAGTTGTAAAACTATCCTTGTCAGCAATATTGAGTCCTTCCATATCAAACTGCCATCCGTCAAGCCTGTATTTTTTAGCATAGTCAAGCATCATTTTTATGGATCGCTTACGTGCTTGTAGATTGGAAACAATAGCATGCAGCAATTGCGAATTGAAACCGTTATTTACTATCAGAGGCATCACTTTTATTTTATTTGCTTTTGCCAAATCCAGTATCCGGTGATCTACTGAACCGGAAATTACTCCTGCTTTACTTATCACAAATGTCTGCGGACAAATGATGGATATCTGGCTGATATTATTTTTAAAACTTTCAAAAGATTCGGGAGTATCAGTCATGTAAAAGAGATTCTCTGATTGTATTTGCGCTTTTGTTTCCTGCACTAAAAATAAGAGAGAGAAGTATATCCAATATTTCATATTATGTGTTTTTATAAATATAGAATTAATATAGTAAAATAAAAGATTAAGAAGTGGATGGCTTTTTTTTGCCGTTATCTGATTAAATGGTTTATGCATATTAATTAAAACCTTGAATTGACAATGATGCACAATTTATTTCCAGGTCGTAATGTTTTTTTCGTAATTCTACCTTTTTAAAGTTGTTTGGCAGCGGTAAAGTTGATTATTAAACCAGAAAATCATGATAAATATATAAGGAATTAATAATTATTATTAACTTTAAGTCCCTTCAATTTCTATCCTTCAAGGGTCAATTCCGATATTCTTAAAAACGCTCCAAAACAATAACATGAAGAATCAAATGAGGAATGAAAAAATTATTACTTATTGCTTTTTCAATTTTTCAACTTTGCCAGGCAAATAGTCAGGCTTTGTCATTGAAAGATTTTCTTTCTGCATCTTCTTTTACGCCAAAAAAATTCACCGGCTTTATTACCAGGAAAAATTTTTTGCCAGTTGGTAACAAATTCCTGGGAGATACACTTGTAAATACTTATAGTTTAAAAATAAAGAAAAGTAAAAAGACATCTCAGCGGGTAGTAAGAATTATTGAATCGTTTCAAAAAGGAAATTATTTTTCTTTCGTTATCCGAACTTCTTCATTTAATGAATATGCTGAAGGTAGAAGAGAATTAAAAGACGCAGATTTTTTTTGTGGGAATGAATTTGATTCCACAGGAAACAGTTTTGTGTACCAGCAAAAAAACATCACGGTATTGGTCAAACCAAAATCCCAGGTGGGAGGCGATACACTATTTTCATTCTTTTTTTATGAGATAGTACTGCCATTTCCGGAAACTATTAATTATGCAGAAGACCTGCTTCAAATTACATCACATGAATACCTGGCCGGTATTTTCGGAGAAAAAAATGTTATAAAAGATCTTTATTATTTTGCTGATAAAGAAATATTAAAATGTTCTGTATTGTTCCCCCATACTCAACGACAGGCTGTTTTCGTTTGGTCTGAACAAGAAAATTTACGTGGAATTTCATTTCTTCTTATCGGTGGCAATATCAGAACTGCTGGTACTATTAACTATAATGAAGTAGTAGCAGAAAATAACTGGATTTCAAAAAATGGAGTTTATTCAGGAATGAGTTTAAGAAATCTTGCCAGAATTAATGGCGATGATTTTAAATTCACAGGGATAAATTCTGAATCTCCCTTCATGGTTGTACCGGAGAAAACCGGCAAGATTGATTTTACTAAATGTGTTGTTTTTTTAGGATGCCTGAACCCGGGGGGATCAAAACTTTTAAATAATAAATTAGTAAATACAAGCGAAATACTTAGCGAAAACCTTGGATTGTATGTAAACATTATTATGCTTTCGCCTTCAACTTTCCGATATCCGTAGAATTCAGTTTAAAAATTGCCATCTTTCTGAAATTATTTTTTTATTTTCAGCATGTTGCATAGGTTCGGCAGATTAATAACTATTTTTCAATAACTGCTGCATATATTGAAGTCCTTTTTCCTTTGTAAATGCAATGTTGCGATCAGGCACTTCATCAATATCCGGATAGCTGTCTATCGCTTTTCTTACACTGTCTTCTCTTAAAAAATGCATCATGGGATAAGGAGAACGGTTTGTGTAATTAGAAGGATCTGTAGCAATACTTCCTGCAAATAAATAGTCCGGGTGAAAGCTGGCGATCTGGTAAATACCTTCATAATTCTCTTTTGCGAGTAATGTTTCAGCCAGATGGAGCAGGTGAAGAAATTCATCAAATAACGGGAAACTTTTGGGTAGAATTAAAAAAGAAGTTTCGATGTCATCATTGTTATCTAATTGATGGAGTAACTTCAATACCGATTCTAAGGCCTTAACGGTGGTTACTTCCGGAACTACCTCGTAATGGATGCTGCCCCGCTTGAGTTCTTTTGCAGCAAAGGGGCAAAAATTGCATCCCACTACTACATCCCTGATCCATTTTTTTGTTTGGGCTATGATGATGGCCGATCCGGATTCGTTCATGTTGATTTATTAAGCAAAGGAATTAATATAAAGTTCTTCTAAATTTTTTCTTACTCAGAGAGGTTTGTGTAAAAACTTCAGTGATGAATTGATGCCTGGATAACTGATAAAGCAATTGATTTTTATCATGCTGCCAAGCTGCTCCCAGTCAAAATGATGTTTTAATTCAGTTAGAATTATTTTAAGCGTTTTTCCATGCAGCGGATCATTGGAAAGCATACATAAATATTTTGATAAAGATAGTTTTTCTTTCTTCGTTGGAAATTCTTCATACTTTATGGGCGATGGGTCGGATAGTTCAGAGAAAAATAGTGACACAAATCCGGAAAGCTTGTTGGCTTGGAAATGAAGAAATACACTAAAATTTTTCCTGCTATATAATATCCCATCAAATCTGATCCCCTGTTAAAATGAATGCTATAATCATCTATTTTAGAATTATTATTTGTTACATTCGCAATCCATAATTTCGGCTCAAAACATAAAAAAAACAACCAGAGCCTCAATTCAAAAAACAACTTTTAGTTATGAAGAATTCAGTATTTGCCCTAATGGTATTTTTTTTCAGCCAATCCTTACAATCGCAAACTCCGGCAGAAAAAATAAAAGTGGATGCATTGGTAAAACAAATGACCCTGAAAGAAAAAGTGGGGCAGATGACCCAGGTGACATTGGCGGTGATTGCCAAAGGTGGTTGGGGAAACCAGGATGGAGCCATTGATGCGGCTGCTTTAAAAAAAGCTGTTGTGGATTATAAGGTTGGTTCTGTTTTAAATACTACTGCTCATGCTCTTTCTGTCGAAACATGGAATAAAATTATAAAAGAGATTCAGGATGAAGCGAAGAATACGAAACTGAAGATACCGGTTGTTTATGGTTTAGATGGAATGCATGGACAAACCTATACGTTAAATTCAACTTTATTTCCGCAGAATATTGGAATGGCAGCAACAAGAAATCCTGAACTGGCAGTTGCTATGGCTAAAGTAACAGCTAAAGAGCAAAGGGCTTCAGGTGTTCGTTGGAATTTTGCACCAGTACTTGATATTGGCCGTCAACCTTTGTGGTCACGGTTTCCTGAAACTTATGGCGAAGATGTGTACATAGGCAAAACTATGGGTGCTAGAGTGATTAAGGCATATGAAGAAGATGGATTGAAAAATCCAACCGCTGTTGCCAGTTGCATGAAACATTACCTCGGTTATTCCAATTCAAGGAACGGAAAAGACAGAACACCCATCTATATGCCGGAAATAGAAATGCGTGAATATTATCTGCCACAGTTTCGTGAAGCCGTGAAAGCGGGAGCTTCCACCATCATGATCAACTCTGGTGAAATAAATGGCGAACCAGTTCATGCAAGTAAATATTTACTTACTGATGTTTTGAGAAAAGAATTAGGATTCCAGGGTATGATCGTTACTGACTGGGAAGATATCATTCGTTTACATGACAGGCATAATGTAGCATCTACACCAAGAGAAGCAGTTGTGATGGCCATTAATGCAGGTATTGATATGAGCATGGTTCCAAGTGATTTTTCTTTTTATGATCTGCTGATTGAAGCTGTAAAGAAAAAAGAAGTGCCTATGAGCCGCATTGACGATGCAGTGAAAAGAATATTGGCTTTGAAATTCAAATTGGGATTATTTGATAATCCTTATCCTGAATCAGCAGCAATTTCCAATTTTGGAAAACCTGAATACCAGGCATTGGCTTTGGATGCAGCCCATGAAGCGATGACATTGTTGAAGAATAAGGATAATGTGTTGCCTTTATCAAAAAATACAAAAGTATTAGTGGCGGGTCCTTCTGCTCAAAGCATCAGTGCGTTGAATGGTTGCTGGAGTTATACCTGGCAGGGAAAAGAAGAGCAATGGTATCCTTCAGATAGTAAAACCATTTTACAAACTATTGCTGAAAAAGTTGGAGCAGGTAATGTAAGTACTTCAACTGGAAAAGGATTTGATAATGCATTGAATTATGATGCAGGCAAACTGACTGCTGCAGCAGAAAATGCAGATGTAATTATTTTATGTATTGGGGAAAATGCATATGCCGAAAGCCCCGGTAATACAAGAGATCTTGCTTTACCCGATGATCAAATTGCATTGGTAAAAGCAGCCGCTGCTACCGGCAAATCTGTGATATTAGTATTAACAGAAGGGAGGCCACGTTTTATTACAGGCATTGAGCCTTTGGCAAAAGGCATATTGATGGCATACTGGAGTGGAAAGAAAACTGCAGAAGCGGTAGCTGATGTATTATTTGGAGATTATAATCCTGATGGAAGATTGCCGTTCAGTTATCCAAAGAGTTCGGGTGAGATTGTTTTGTACGACAGGAAACCTACTGAAGAAGTAAGAGAAGTTTTCAATGATAATATCAGTTCAGGATATGATCCTCTTTTTCCATTTGGTCATGGATTGAGTTATACAAGTTTTGAATACAGTGATCTTAAACTCAGCGATACAATTCTTTCCGGAAATGCAAAACTTACTGTTTCTATTAAAATAAGAAATACCGGTGGCAGAGACGGGAAACACACAGTTGAATTATACACCCGGGATATGTATGCCAGTATTACGCCAAGCATGAAACGCTTAAGGGCATTTCAAAAGATTAATTTAAAAGCCGGGGAAAGTAAATTGGTAACATTTGCGATTGATAAGAATGATCTTGCATTTGTCAATGCAAAATTAAAAACAGTAACAGAGCCCGGAGAATTTGAAGTGATGATTGGGGATAAGAAAGGAAAGTTTATTTACAAGCAATAATTTTTGGCAGAGTAAACTCTTGACTGGAACAATTTCTGTTTAAGATTTCAATACATAAATATTTCCTTTTATTGTTTGAAATTCTATTGTTCCATCAGCAATCTTTTTCCAGGCAATTTTTTTACCATTACAGGTAATAGTAACAGGAACTTTCGGATTTATCCTGCAAACATTTCCCTGTTTGGATAAAATTTCAACAGAAATAAGTTTACTGTTTAGCCATTTTATATTTATTTCAAATGCTCCCCGTGCACACACTCCTTTAAACTCACCGTCATTCCATTCATCAGGTAAAGCAGGCAATAATTCAATAGCATCCTCTTGTGATTGTATAAGCATTTCAGTTATGGCTGCCGTCATTCCTAATGTACCATCCACCTGCATGGGATTGCCGCATCTGGCAAATAACTGAGTGCATGTTTGCTCTTTAAAATATTGTTTGATGATTTTATTGGAACGGTTTCCATCATGCAATCTTGCCCATAACGCAGTTTTCCATGCCCGTGAAAAACCTGTTGCTCCATCGCCTCTTAAATTCAAAACATTTTTACAGGCCTCCATAAATTCCGGAGTTCTTTTATTGGACAAAACATTTCCCGGATACAAACCATACATGTGTGAAGCATGACGATGTTCTTTTTCAATTTGTCCCCAATCATCTGTCCATTCCTGCAGTGTGCCGTCTTTTCCAATTTGAGGAGGAGGTAATTTCTTTCTTGCATCACTTACTTTCTCTGCAAATGATTTATCTGTATTCAAAATTTCTGAAGCCTCGATATAATATCCAAACAGATCAGTGAGTATCTGCATATCAATTGTAGAGCCTGCACAAATAGTTGTACCCGGAAGTATGGAACCAGTTACTTCATCAAAGTAAGGACCGTTTCCTTTGCTTGCCGGAAAATTTTCAGGCGAAGTTGAAGGGTTGGTTACTAACCATTTTCCATTAGGATGCGGAACAAGAAAATCCATAAAAAACTGAACCGATCCTTTAATGACCGGATAAATTTTTATCAGATAAGCTGTATCCTGTGTAAATAGAAAATGCTCCCATAAATGTGTACACAACCATGCACCTCCTGTTGTAAATGTTCCCCATGTAGGTCCATCCATCGGCGCCGCCACTCTCCACAAATCTGTATTCTGGTGAAAAACCCATCCCCTGCATCCATAATGTTCTTTTGCAACTGAGGCCCCCTGATCAGTAAGTTCAGTTACCAAGCGGATTAGTGGTTCTGCACATTCAGAAAGATTGGCTGCTTCAACAGCCCAGTAATTCATTTGTGTATTGATGTTGGTTGTATATTTAGAATCCCAACTTGGATTCATGTCATTATTCCAGATACCCTGTAAGTTGGATGCTTGTGTTCCCGGTCTTGATGATGAAATAAGTATATATCTTCCAAAATTATAAGCAAGGGAAGCCAATGAAGGATCGGATGCGGTTTGATTATTCTCTAATCTTTCATTCGTTGGCAAAAAAGAATTTTCTGTTTTGGAAAGTTGAAGTGATACCCTGTCAAATAATTTTTTATAATCTGAGAGATGATTTTCTAAAATATTTTGATAAGTTTTGGTTTCTAAATTTTTCAAATAATATTCAGCTCTTGCGTGTTCATCAGCGCTTACATCTTTATAATTGACAAAGTTTGTGGCAGCAACAAAATATAAAACCACTTCATCTGCATTTTCAACAATTAAATTAATATCATCAACCTTCATTGTTCCGCCTTTTATTACTGCCTTTATCCTGGCATCATATTCTAGTTTTCCCTGTACACCCATATAATCTGCAGATTTTCCGGTAAGCAACAATCCATCATTTCCCATACCATTCATTTTAAAATAGTCAGTGCCATAATCTGAATGTGTTTGATTCCTTACTCCACGCAGGTTGGCGGTAAATGAAATATTTCCTGGTTTATTTGCAGTTAACCGGATAACAATCACCTGGTCAGGTGATGAAGAAAAAACTTCTCTTTTATAAAGAACATTTTCTGAATTGTATTCCACAGCAGTAATTCCGGTTTCAAGATCAAGCCATCGTTTATATCCTGAAATGTTTTTTTCATTCTTAAAAAACAGATGCAGGTTAGCCAATGACTGGTATTTCTGTTGCTCTACCGGATAGCCCATCAGTTTTCTTCCGAATAGATTATGTGCTTTCAGCATTTCACCATTAAACACAAGTCGTTGTATTTCCGGGAGTGTTTTATAACCATCTTTAACTACTGTTGAATATGGGCCTCCGCTCCAATAGGTATCTTCATTCAATTGTAATCTTTCTTCTCCGGGTTTACCAAAAACCATGGCACCCAGCCTTCCATTACCTACCGGTAAAGCTTCATCCCATTTTGAAGCAGGTGCAGTGTACCATAAAAGCGTGGCTGGGTTAAATGATTTCTTAGTAATACTCTCAGGAATATTGGTTTCCTGGCTGTATACATTCAAAATCGGTATTATGGTAAAAAAGAGTAATAGGCACTTTGATTTTTTCTCCATAGATAAATTTAGGAAATTAACACAGCATACTTCCAATATTCATTTTTAATTACCGGGATTAGTAAAGTATAAATGTTTATTATGATATACATTTGTCGATAAACTAAAAAGATTTTATGGCAGACAAAAAAATAATTACCGTATTTGGCGCTACCGGCGCACAAGGTGGCGGACTTGCCCGTGCTATTCTTAATGATAGTAACAGTGAATTTTCAGTTCGTGCTGTTACTAGGGACCCAAATTCTGATAAAGCAAAAGCTTTAGCCGCCTTGGGTGCTGAAATTGTACAGGCAGATTTAGGTCATCCGGAAGCAGTTTATAAAGCAATGAAAGGTGCATATGGCGCTTTCTGTGTTACATTTTTCTGGGCACATTTTTCTGCAGAACAAGAAGGTGCTGAAGCTAAACTAATGGCTGATGCAGCTAAGGCGGCAGGACTGAAGCATGTAATATGGTCAACACTTGAAGATACAAGAGAACATATACCTCTGCATGATGATCGCATGCCTACTTTAAATGAAAAATATAAAGTACCACACTTTGATGGCAAGGGAGAAAGCAATCAATATTTTATTAATGCAGGTATACCCACTACTTTCCTCCATGCTTCATTCTATTGGGAAAACATGATCTATTTCGGTGCAGGACCAAAAAGAGGTCAGGATGGTGTATTAGCCATTACTTTCCCTATGGGCGATAAAAAACTTTCGGGAATTGCTTCAGAAGATATTGGTAAATGTGCTTATGGTATTTTTAAAAAAGGGCCCTCTCTTGCCGGAAAAATAATTGGCGTTGCGGGAAGTGAGCCCACTTGTAAAGAAATGGCAGTCTCACTAACAAAAGCTTTAGGTGAAGAAGTAAGATATAATGAAGTATCACCGGATGTATACAGAAGTTTTGGTTTTCCGGGAGCTGACGAAATGGGAAATATGTTCCAGTTTTATCGTGACTTTGAAGAGGTATTAACTACAACACGAAATGTAAAATATTCAAAGGAGTTAAATCCCAGCTTACAAAATTTTGATATGTGGCTTGCTGCGAATGCTAAAAAAATACCCCTTGATTGACAACTTGACTACATTTATTTTTTTATTAATTAGAGAAAAGTATTTACATAATACTTTTCTCTAATTTTTATTGGGAACAAATCCTAATGCCTTAATATAACCGGTATTTTGAATGCAGTTTTTAAACCGGCAATTTTCCAGAAAACCATCTAATGCTTTTTTTATTTCATTAATATCCGATGGCCTGTGTTTCCGGATGTCGGCAAAATTATTTCTTGGAGTGTTGGCATATACAATAACTGAATCGTAGTAAACAGGTTTTTTGAAAGTAACAATGCCTTTGGTATTCTCAATTTTTTTGTAAGGCCAATAATGCCAACCGATATTTACTGAATCAAGCATTCTTCGAAAACTCTCGACCCACGCATCTTCATTTTCCCCGGTTTCGCCACAGTAGATGGGCACATTGTATTTATCACTGAAATCAATATAGTCTTTGATAACTTCACGGGTGGGTGCTGTCCAGTATTTATGAAATGTGTAAACAAGTTTGCTATCAAAGGGAGTACCGAAAGGGTTAAAGTTGGAATCCCACTGGGCGCCGCCTAAAAACAGGATATGGTTCTTATCTACTTCCCGAATGGCTTTTGTGATTTGTTTATAGACAGGCTCAAGAAATGGGTTTAATTTTTCCTTATCGAAATAATGGGCAATCGGTTCATTGAGTAAATCATAACCGATAATGATGCTTTCATTCTTGTAATGTGAAGCAATACGTTTCCATATCTGTGCACATTGAATTATGCTTTGTTCATTTTCAAAAAGGAATGGATAACCGTCACCATCATCTATATTATCACCGGTCTGTCCACCCGGAGCACAATGCATATCAAGTATTACATACAACTTTTCTTTTTTGCACCAGTTTATAACCCGGTCAAAATATTTGAAGCCTCGTGTGGAGTCATTGCCTCCCATATAATTTTCATTGGTAAACAAACGATAATTAAATGGTATACGGATAGAATTCATTCCAATAGATTTAAGATAATAAATATCTTCTTCAGTTATATAAACATCCAGGTATTTATTCCAGAATTGCTTTACAACTTCTGAGCCCACCAATTCAGTCAGCGTCTGGTTAATGAGCCTGGGAGAACTAACATCTTTAAAGAGAAACATATATCCTTCAGGCACCAGCCAGTTGCCAAGATTAGTGCCTTTTATCAGGAAAGGCTTACCATCCATTCCAATAATATTTTTTCCCTTTGTGGAAAAAAAATCTTGTGCATCAGAACAAGCAGATAAGAACCCGGAAAACAATAATGTAAATAATATTTTACTCATAGTGTTTATTTAAATCAATATTATGAAAGGAAAATCAAGCTGGTATTTACAAACATAAAATATTTATAAATGAACTCAGAATTGGAAGTTTCCGAAACACCTGAAAGGTAGCCATAACTTTGCAGTTGAAAAGAATACTAACTATGTGGTGGCAATATGTTCTTGTATATGTGATTTCAATACTGATGGATATAACACCTTTACCTCTTCCATCTGCATTTACTGTAATGATTCTTTTGCAGATTGTTTTTAACCTTGCAATCTGGCCGGTGATTATTTTTGGTGTTGTTGGTTCTATTATAGACAGATACATTCTTACATTATATATACCGTCAGTTGCTGATCGAATCTTACAAAAGGATAAAAATGACGATGTACGTTTTCTGGGAGAGAAAATGAAAACAAGGGGATGGAGAGGTCAGTTGTTTATTTTATACGTTGATGCTCTTGCCTTCAACTCCGTTATTTGTGGCCGGCAGCCTCGCAGGAATGAAGTCTTATTATATCATTTCAGCATTTTTTGCAGGTAAGTTCACCAGTGATAGCGTGGCAGTTTTCATGGGTAAGTATGCATCAGATAATACACACCAAATTTTAATGAACATGCTTTCGTGGAAATCTATACTGGGTATATTGCTGGTCATTCTGATGTTAGCGGCATTGCTTTTTATTGACTGGCGTTCATTGGTGAAAGAAAAAAAATTGCGCCTCAAATTTCATGTCTGGAAATAGAATAGTTTTTTTAAAGAATCAATATTTCATTTTTGGATGCAGAGATTCACACTAAAAATTTAATGTAATCAGAATTCTATTTAAACTGTAAAAGAGTAAATCCTGCATTTGAGCCACTTGACATTGTTATAGAAGAAGTTTTTCCTGCTTCAATCCATATATAATGCCCGGCTTTCATAATTCGACGCTGTATCGCATTATTTATTTTATAGTCAATCACTGATTCTCCCAAACTTACCAGAAGATAACCGTTTGCAGAAGCAGGTATTTGCAATTGTCTGCCGGATGGGAATTCCATTTTGTAACCATTTACCTGCTGTTCGTTAAATAATAATTTGAAGGAATGATTTTGTAAAGGCGGAATAATATTGAAATGTTTCGTAGAAGTTAGTTCCACATCCATAACGTGAAACCAACTTGTATCATTATTCCAAACATGGTGTAGCCTTGGAGTAACAAGACTATCATAACTAATTTCACTTTTTAAACTAACTCCAGGTTCCGGTTGTTTACCATACAATTGGGAGCCAACTTTAGTTTTTGTTAATACAATAAAAACGGAAGGGGTATTGTGTAAATGATATTCAGTTGTATCATCCGGCCCAAGGTGAACATCCAAAATACGTACAAAATCATTTTCAAACACATTGTGATGTCTTGGCTCATTTCTTACAGGAGTTTGTGCCAATAAAAATATCCCCTGAAACATTGATATGACAGTAAGTATATATTTATTCATAAACTAA
>JAHEZE010000004.1 GCA_023251235.1 Sphingobacteriales bacterium
CAGCCGAAGAAATATTGTTTCCATTAAATACCTCAGGACTAAGATTCACTGTCTTATTCATCGGATCATAGTGATCAGAAAGAAATCCCTGAGATAATAGCACCTGAACATCATAGATTCCATTTTCCCGAAGCATTTTTTCCGCTACCTGCTTACCGCTAAGCCCATTCAAAAGTGGAACTTTGCTGTATTTTGTAATCTTATTTTTTAAGACCAGGGATACCAACAGACTAATCCCAATAAACAAAATCGAAACAAGCATTATACCTGGAGTCATATATTATATGTTTTATTGATTAGACCTCAATTGTACAAATCTAATTCCATTTTAATAAGTATAAAAAAACCACCTTTTTTATCTCATTTTGCAGTCGTTTTGGCATCTTGAAAATAAAAAAATCATTTTTCCTAAACGGGTTTTATCCCACTTTAATAAATAAAATTTTTCGTATACAACACTCATTATTAATTACTTATATTAATATAAGAGTAAAAATAACCAAGCGCCATTAATAAGCCTGATTTGGCATAAAAGTTTTGCACAGACAAAAAAAATTATTTTGAAATGTGACTCAGAATTGTAACTTAGTACCAGAATTTAATGGGTTAGTAAGTAAGAGGGTCAATCGAAAGATTGGCCCTTTTTACTTTCATTATTATACTCACATTTTAATTTGTTGTGTTTCATTTTTCCTATCCCACTTTTTTCTAATTCCCATTAATGAAATTATTTTAAGAGTCTTCTTAGATGCTTTTGAAAACTTAACTTTATTGAATGAGTAAAGTTAAGACTGCTTTCTTTTGCCAAAATTGTGGTTATGAAAGTATAAAATGGAATGGCCAATGTCCGTCATGTGGACAATGGAACACTTTTGTTGAAGAATTGATCCGGAAAGAAAGCAAATCCGATGTGAATGGCTGGCAAGATTATAAAGAAGACAGAAAAATTCATAAAACAATTTCATTGAATGAAATTGTTAGTTCCGAAGAAAACAGGATTATTACAGATGACGAAGAATTAAACAGGGTTCTGGGAGGTGGCATCGTACCGGGCAGTATTGTCCTGGTTGCCGGAGAACCCGGAATCGGGAAATCAACTTTATTTCTTCAGGATGGTCTGCAGTTAAAAAAAAATACAATTCTTTACATCAGTGGTGAAGAAAGTGAACAGCAAATAAAAATGCGGGCTGACAGATTGAATATTCAAAATGAAAATTTTTACCTGTTGACCGAAACATCAACTCAAATCATTTTCCAGGAAATAAAAAAACTAAAACCGGACCTTGTAATAGTTGATTCTATCCAGATATTACAATCTCCCTACATTGACTCATCGCCCGGAAGTGTTTCTCAAATCCGGGAATGTGCTGCCGAGTTCCAGCGATTTGCAAAAGAAACCAACACACCTGTTTTTTTAATTGGCCATATTACCAAAGATGGAAGTATTGCCGGCCCGAAAATCCTGGAACATATGGTTGATACTGTGTTGCAATTCGAAGGAGATCGTCATTATGCATACCGGATTTTGAGAACCCTTAAAAATCGATATGGCAGTACATCTGAGCTGGGTATTTATGAAATGACTGACCAGGGCATGAAAGCTGTTACAAATCCCAGTGAGATTTTAATTACCCAAAAAGAAGATCAACTTAGCGGGATAGCAATAGCAGCAACGATTGAAGGAATACGACCATTATTAATAGAAGTGCAGGCCTTGGTTACACAATCTGTGTATGGTACCCCGCAACGCACTGTCAGTGGATTTGATTTAAGGCGGTTACAATTACTTCTTGCTGTTCTGGAAAAAAAAGGTGGATTTCATTTTGGGGTGAAAGATGTTTTCATCAACATTGCCGGAGGTTTAAAAATTGAAGACCCATCCATTGATCTTGCTGTTTTATGTGCTTTGCTATCATCCTTTGATGATGCTCCTATACCCCATCATATTTGTTTTGCAGGTGAAGTTGGACTTAGCGGAGAAATAAGAGCCGTAAATAAAATTGATCAACGAATTGCAGAAGCCGAAAAATTAGGATTTGAAAAAATCATTGTTTCAAAGTACAACCAGAAAGGATTAGGTAAACAAAAATTCAACCTGCCTGACCGGCAGGCAGGCATTGAAATTGTAACGATGGGTCAGGTAGAGGAAGTGTACAGATATTTGTTTTAAATCCTCTATCCCTAAAGCAATTGAAACCCCAATGATAGACATTCGAAAAAGCTGAAATAAATGATTACAATAAAGGAAATAAAAGATTCATTTCTCCATTTAGTTTTTCCTCATGTATGTGATGGGTGTGGCAGCGATATAATTAATGAAGAAAGCTGTTTATGTTTTCGTTGTCTTGCGGCTTTACCGGAAACAAATTTTCACCTTCACAGTGGGAATCCGGTTGAAAAAATTTTCTGGGGAAGAATTCCATTGGTTAGTGCTACCGCTCAATATTATTTTACAAAAGAATCGCTGATGCAGCATCTCATGCATCTGTTAAAATACAAAGGCAACAAAGAACTTGGATTCCAGCTGGGCCGGTTGATGGGCATTGCTTTAAAAGAAACTAACCGGTTTAATACGATTGAGGCGTTGATCCCTCTGCCCCTCTTTCCTTCAAAAGAAAAAAAACGTGGGTATAACCAGGCTACTGTTCTCTGTGAAGGTATTGCTGAAATATTCCCTTTACCTGTGCTGAAAAATGTGGTTACCCGGCCGCAACATACAGAAACCCAAACTAAAAAAGGAAGGATTGATAGATGGAAAAATATTGAAGGCAAGTTTGAATTGATGAATCCTGCCCTGATTAAAAATAAACATGTTTTATTGGTAGATGATGTTGTCACTACCGGAGCCACACTGGAAGCCTGCGGCCAGGAATTGCTTTCATCTGATAACACAAGGTTAAGTATCGCCACACTTTGTATTGCCTCCCGTTAATGGTTAAGAGTATAAAGAAAAAAAGATTTTATAATATAGTAGAAGGCAAAACCTGAATTTTCGTTTGTTCTCATTTCCTCCTTTGGCCTCTTAGCTTTATTTTTGGTATCAATGAAAACCCCCGGAATACTTTCAATATCCATTTTTATTCTTTTTTTTTCTTGCAAAAAAGACAGCTTTATTACCAGTTCAGATGCCCGGGTAACCATTTCTGCAGATACATTAAAATATGATACGGTTTTTACTACAACGGGAACTATCACCCAATCTTTTAAAATAATAAATGAAAATGATCAGAAGCTTCGTTTATCATCTGTAAAGCTGATGGGCGGGAACAGTTCCTCATTTAAAATAAATGTAGACGGTATAGTCGGTCCGCAGGTATCCAATATTGATATAGAAGCAAAAGACAGTGTTTATGTTTTTGTCTCGGTTAGTATTAATCAGTCTGCAGCCAACCTTCCATTTATAATCAGGGATAGTATCGGGGTTAGTTATAACGGTAAAGACCGGCTGCTGCAACTGGAAGCCTGGGGTCAGAATGCTCATTTTTTCCGCAATAAACATATTTCAGCAAACGAAGTTTGGAATAATGACCTGCCCTATGTTATTCTTGGTTCGCTGATTGTTGATGCAAATAAAACCCTTACCATAAATAAAGGATGCCGGGTCTTTGTTCATGCTGATGCACCGGTAATCGTTGATGGCACATTACTGATAAATGGATTGAAAGATACCATTGACCGTGTAAATTTTCGTGGCGACAGATTAGACGATCCCTACAAGGATTTTCCGGCAGGCTGGCCGGGTATTTATTTCAGTGAAAATAGTAAGGATAATATTTTTAATTATGCAGTAATAAAAAACGCTTATCAGGCCATTGCTCTTCAGGATCCTTCACCGAATGTCAATCCTAAATTAGTATTGAATGAATGTATTATTGATAATGCTTATGATGCCGGTATTATTACCATTAACAGCAGCATCAGGGCAAGAAATTGCCTGGTGAGTAATTGTGGCAAAAACCTGGTTCTTGCCAAAGGCGGCGATTATCAATTTACTCATTGCACCGTTGCAAGTATTTCCAATAGTTATATTTTGCATCGCAATCCTGTTTTATTTGTAAGCAATTATATTCTTGTAAATAATAGCCCAATTACTGCTAACCTCAATGCTGTATTCAGTAATTGTATTTTCTGGGGTGAAAATGGACTCGTAGATAATGAAGTAATAATAGCAAAAAGCGGCAGCACTACTTTTAATGTCAACTTCGATTATAACCTATGGAAAGTTCAAACTCCGCCTGCCAATATCATAGCTACCCAGGTAATAAATAACATGGCACCTGAATTTGACAGTATCAATATTTCAAAGCATTATTACAATTTCAGGCTTAAAGATACTTCCCCCGCAATCAATAAAGGTACCAATGCAGGCATAACTATTGATCTTGATGGTTTAGCAAGACCAGTAGGTCTGCCGGATTTGGGATGTTATGAAAAACATTAAGACAACCTTGACCAAATTATGACCGATTTAGAAATGAGATTATCTTAACTTCGATGTTCTTCTAAAATATTTTTTTATGAAATCACTTTTTATCACCCTAATTCTTTCAGCCACACTTACCGGCTCTATTTATGATTTTAAAGTTCCGGGGTTGGATGGAAATCAAATTGATTTTGCCGGCTACAAAGGCAAAAAAATTATGATTGTCAATACGGCGTCATTTTGCGGTAATACACCCCAGTATAAAGACCTCGAAGCATTATATGAAAAATATAAAGACAAGCTGGTCATTATCGGTTTTCCCGCTAATAATTTTGGCGCACAGGAGCCGGGTACAAATGGTGAGATTAAAGAATTCTGTACAAAAAACTATGGAGTTACTTTCCCGATGGCTGAAAAAATATCAGTATTGGGAGATGATACTGCCCCTTTATATAAATACCTGAAGGATGAAGCAGCAAAAAAAGGATTGGCTGATCCTGTAAAATGGAATTTTGGAAAGTTTTTACTGGATGAACAAGGCAACCTGATTGCCACTTTCACTCCAAAGACCCAACCGATGAGTGAAGAAATTTTAAAATATCTGAATTAATATTTAAGGAAAATTAAAAATATAGCGGTAAGAAAATTCTTACCGTTTTTTTTGTGTCAGGAATATTTACTTTCGCCTTCCATGCAGTTTGAAAAAATCATTGGCCAACAGGAAGTAAAAAAACAATTGGTTGAACTGGTGCAGCACAACCGGCTGAGCCATGCTTTGCTTTTTTTAAGCAAAGAAGGTGGCGGAGCCTTATCACTGGCATTTGCGCTGGCACAATATATTACCTGTGAAAAGGCAAACCCCAAAAAACAAACAACAAATTCCACTGCCTCACTTTTTGGTGAAGAAAATCCAAGCTCCAACATTCAACATTCAACATTTAACAATGACGCCTGTGGTACCTGCCCTTCCTGTACCAAAGCAAACCAACTCATTCATCCCGATATTCATTTCAGTTATCCGGTAGTTACAAAAAAATCCGGCACGCCCCCATTGAGTACAGATTATATAAGTGAGTGGAGAGAGTTTGTAAAAACATCTCCTTACGCAAATGTTTATGACTGGCTACAGTTCATCGGTGCGGAAAACAAACAGGGAAATATTACGGCGAATGAATGCAATGACATCATCCACAAACTGAGCCTGAAAAGTTTTGAAAGTGAATACAAGGTTCTCATCATGTGGATGCCCGAATACCTGGGCAATGAAGGAAATAAATTGCTTAAACTGATTGAAGAGCCACCACCCAATACTTTATTTATATTGGTTGCCGAAAATGAATCATTGTTGTTGCCCACAATACTCAGCCGCTGTCAATTGATAAAAATTCCTGCCCTTGAAACAGCAGACATTGAAAATGAATTGATAGGAAAACATAATGCTGCAGCTGCAAAAGCAAGACAAATTGCTGCCACCAGCGAGGGCAATTTCCGCGAAGCATTGCAGCTTTTGGAAAATGCGGAAGAAGATTGGCAGAGCCTGCTGCGGGAATGGTTGAACTCAATAATTAAAACAGGTCCCATAGCACAAACCAAGTGGGTGGAAGAAACAAGCCGGTTGGGGCGGGAAAAGCAAAAGCAGTTTCTTCGTTACTTTAATCACTTACTGGAGCAATCAATCCGTTCAAAAATTATGGGCAGTGCCAACCTGCTTCCGGATAATGAAAAAGATTTTGCAGCCAGGCTGAACAAGCTTGCAGACATTAGTCAGCAGCAGGCAATTATAGAAGAACTGGACAAAGCCACTTATTATATTGAACGCAATGCCAACTCCAAAATCCTCTTTCATGCCCTTACCATAAAGCTTTATCATATCATTCAGGACAAAATTGTATTTTTGACAACTTGATAAGTGAGTGGGGATTCGTGAATGGTAAAGTAATGTGAGAGATAATTATTGAGTCATCGTCCGTCTATATATCAAACTTTAGTTGCGTCGCACACTTCGGCACCTGTAATGCTGCTAAGCAAAATGCTGAATAGCGAAAAAAACGTACAAGGGTGTGACACAACAGAAGCAAAATAGAATTATTACTGCCGGCTTCATAATTATCCCTCCTCAATTATTAATTCTTAATTACTAATTTTTAATTATCTCATGGGTTGCGGCAATTGCGGTACGGATAAACCAAACGGATGTAAAAGCAACGGCGGGTGCAGCACCGGCGGATGCAACCGTATGAATGCCCATGACTGGCTGGTCAATCTTCCCGTAGCTTTTGCGGCGGATGAATGTAAAGTGATTGAAGTTAGTTTTAATCATGGCAGCCGTAAAGATTATTTCCGTAATACTACTTTGCAGCATTTAGAAAAGGGTGATCTGATTTGCCTGGAAGGAGTAAGTGGTTTTGATTTGGGTGAAGTTTCACTTACTGGTGAAATTGTTCGCATGCAAATGAAAAAAAAGAGCATTAAAGAAGATAATGCGGAAATGAAAAAAGTGTTGCGGCTGGCCAATGATCGTGATATTGATACCTGGCGGCATAGTAAGAGTAGAGAAAAAGATGCGATTATTCGCAGCCGTGCCATTACAAAGCAACTGAAACTGGCGATGAAGATTAGTGAAGTGGAGATACAGGCCGATAGCCGGAAGGCAACATTCTTTTATATTGCCGAAGGTCGTGTGGATTTTCGTGAGCTGATAAAAGTATTGGCCGGTGAATTTAAAGTGAAAGTGGAAATGCGCCAGATCGGCGCCAGGCAAGAGAGTGCAAAAGTGGGTGGTGTTGGCAGTTGCGGCCGCGAATTATGTTGCAGTACATGGCTTACTGAATTTAAATCAGTAAATACTGCCGCCGCCCGTTATCAGAATCTTTCTATTAATCAAACAAAACTAAGTGGCCAGTGCGGACGATTGAAATGCTGTTTGAATTATGAACTGGATACTTACTTAGATGCATTACAACACTTCCCTGATAATTGCGATACTATCCAGGTGGTAAAAGGAAATGCATACCTGGTTAAAAAAGATATTTTCAAAAACCTGATGTGGTACACCCTGCCCGACAGCAATAAGCAATACCCACTGTCTATTGAAAGAGTGAAAAAAATAAAAAGCCTTAATGTACAGGGAGTAATTCCTGAAGAACTGGAAGCAGTTGATCTTACTACTTCAAAAAACAAGGAAGCGGAAACGGCGTTTGTAGAACTGGTTGGCCAAATAAGCTTAAATACGTTAGAAAAGGCAGATAAAAAGAAAAGACAACAGCAACAGCAAAGACAAAGACCTTCACAACAAAAAGGTCAGCAGCAAAATCCCAATCGCCAGCAGGGCAACCAGCAAAGAGAGCAGAATCCAAGGCGACCTAATCAACAACGACCCAATCAACAAGGGAAGAAATAAAGAATTAGAAATTTGTTTCATTTTATCGCTTCAATAATCGCATCCTGAATCTTCCCTCTTACTTTCAGGTCGGAGAGCAAACCATTATTTCTTGTCGGATTCACTCTGTTAGAAAGAAAGATATAAACGAGATTATATTTCGGATCAACCCAAACACAGGTACCGGTATAGCCGGTATGGCCATAAGTTTGAGATGACACTAATTCAGATGGATAGGGATCTTTTCTTGTGGCATTATCTTTTTCGGGTTTATCAAAACCAAAACCGCGGCGGCTGTCTTTACTATGATAAGCTGAAAAATAGTTTATAGTTTTTTCATGTAGAAACCGTTCGCCATTCATTTCGCCGCCATTCAACAGCATTTGATACAACATAGCAAGATCATAAGCGTTGGAAAATAATCCTGCATGACCGGCTACGCCACCGAACATACTGGCGCCTTCATCATGCACATCGCCCAGTATGGTTTGTCTGCGGAAATATTTATCTTCTTCCGTAGGAACAATGCGGTTTACAGCAAAACTGTTTCGCGGTTTAAAGCCGGTGGTTTCTAATCCCATCCTACTATAAAAAGTTTTCTGTACATATTCGTCCAGCGTCATGCCGGTTATAGCTTCTACAACTTTTCCAAGAAAAATAAAATCATTATCACTGTAAACATATTTTCCTTTTGGCCCTAGTGGACTTTGAAGTATCCGCTTAATGATTGTATCCTGCCAGTTGTTTCGCATATACACTTTTTCAGCCACCCTGATAGTATAACCCGGTTTTTCTGTTTCGGAATAAAATCCCGGAAACTGAATTCCGGTAATGGTATCAATCGTCTCTTTATAAAAAGGAATAAAGGGGACCAGCCCGGCCTGGTGAAGCAAAATGTCTTCAATTTTCAAGTGAGCCTTATCTGACCCCTTTGTCCATGATAAGTAATCACCCAGAGTTTTATTCAAACTAAGCTTCCCCTGTTCATATAACTTCATTACTGAGATAGTAGTAGCAGAAATTTTGGTAACAGAAGCGAGGTCAAAAATATTTTCAATGGATTCCGGTTTTTGTTTATCAAACGTGGTGCTGCCAAATGCTTTGTGATAAATTATTTCTCCATCTTTCGCCGCCAGCACCACGCAACCCGGAAACGCCTTTTTAGCTATGGCATCTTCAACGATTGAATCAATAGCCTGTAATTTATATTTTGACCGGGGGTGAAATGAAGTTGGAAACCTTGTGTTCATATTGATTCCATATCCCTGCGGAAAATTGCAAACTCTGATTGGAAGCTTTCCGGATGCCCCTGTTTTTCCTTCCAGCAGGTCTGCTGCTATTTGCTGCGAAATATTATCGTCCTGGTAACAGGCAACAAGTGCATTAGCATTACAAAAATTTGTACTTGCCAACACATTCCCAAAAATAAAAGTGATGCTGTTTGGGGTATTTAGTTTTTCCCATAATGCTATTGAAGCGTTACTGATTCCATAATTATTTGCGGGCCGGTTACTGAAATTATGAATGCCTATCACTACTGCATCATATTTACCGGAATTGATAATTTGATAAATAGAATCTGATTTGCCGGTACTGTCTTTCCAGGAAAAAAGTAAAGTATCGGCTTTGTAATTTTCGCAGAGCCTTTTACCAAAGTCATTTAAAGTTGTGCTGCCAATTCCAACATAAGCTATTTTCTTGCCTTCTTTCAAGGGAAGTTCAGCTTTCTCTACCGCGTTAATCAAAACTGTTATTGTTTCTTTTGCCACTTTATTTCTGATGACATCCGTTTTTGCATTAAGGTCATTGATCAGGTTAGTCGTATCAATTGGGTTCCCCTGATTTAATCCTAATTGATATTTTGCCCTCAACACTTTTTTTACTTTGGTATCAATGTCATTCCAGCTAAGCCTGTTTTCATCAATTGCTTTTTTTACCTCTTCAATTGCCCCGGGAACACTGGCGGGTAAACACAACATATCATTACCGGCAATTAATGCCTCCACCGAAATAACGCCTCCCGGAAAATATTTAGCCACTCCTTTCATCTCCAGCGCATCGGTAAAAGTGAGTCCGTTAAACCCAATATCATTTCTTAAAACTCCCGTGATGGTATTTTTTGAAATTGAAGTCGCACGATTTATGCCGGTATCAATAGCCGGTACTGAAAGATGAGCGACCATTACACTCCCGATTCCTGCTTTTATCAATTCTCTGAAAGGCATTAATTCATTTGAATCAAGTTGAGCCCTTGTTTTACTGATCACAGGCAGATCAAGATGTGAATCCACATCCACATCACCATGACCTGGAAAATGTTTGGCGCTTGCCATGATGCCGGCATCCTGCATACCTTTCATGTAAGCAATTCCAAAACGAGCTACTTTGTATTTATTTTCTCCAAATGAACGAAACCCGATAACAGGATTATTTGGATTGTTGTTGATGTCCACTACCGGAGCATAATTTACATGAATGCCCATTCTGCGGCATTGTTCGCCAACTGCAATTCCCATTTGATATACTAATTGTTCATCACTCATGGCGCCCAATGTTAGCTGATATGGAAATTTTGCAACACTATCTAATCTCATTCCCAATCCCCATTCTCCATCGATGGTAATCATTAATGGAGTTTTGGAAATGCTTTGATAAAAATTTGTAAGAACCGCCTGCCTGATGGGTCCGCCCTGGAAAAAACATAAAGCGCCGATATTATATTGTTGAATAAGATCGGTAACCTGTTGTACATGGTCAGGGCCGAGATTAGAATGAGCACGGATCACCATTAACTGGGCAATTCTTTCTTCTTTGGTTAATGAGTTAAAAACACTATCTACCCATTGTTCGGCAGAAAGTTTGCTATTGTATTGTGAAAAAGAAATTGTTGAAATAAAAAATGAAGTAATTAAGAATATTTTTCCCATTCAAAAAGTCTTAAGAATAATCAACGTATTTTAGCTGCCCAAATTACGAAGAATTGCCAGACAAGATTTTATTATTGCCCGATAACATTGCCAACCAGATAGCGGCCGGTGAAGTAATTCAACGGCCCGCCAGTGCGGTAAAAGAACTTTTGGAAAATGCAGTAGATGCCGGAGCTAAAGAAATCAAACTTATCATTAATGATGCAGGAAAATCTTTAGTACAGGTAATAGACAATGGCGGCGGCATGAGTGAAACAGATGCACGAATGAGTTTTGAACGTCATGCTACATCCAAGATTACTACTATTGAAGATTTATTTCATATAAAAACAATGGGCTTCCGGGGCGAAGCGCTGGCTTCTATTGCTGCCGTGGCGCAAGTAGAATTAAAAACCAAAAGACTTGAAGACGAAACGGCGACTTATATTGAAGTAGAAAATAGTGTTGTAAAAAAACAAGAAGTCATTGCGGCGCCAATCGGAACCAGCATTGCCATGAAGAATTTATTCTTCAATGTGCCGGCACGAAGAAATTTTCTGAAAAGTAATAATGCAGAGATGCGTCATATCGTCGATGAATTTACAAGAGTGGCGCTGGCTTTCCCCCATATCTTTTTTTCTTTTACAGCAAACAATCAGCAAATCTTTCACCTGGAAGCAGGAAGTATGAAACAGCGGATTCTTCAGTTGCTGGGCAATAACTATAATACAAAACTTGTTGCTGTAAAAGAAGAAACCGATTACATGAATATTTATGGTTTTGTTGGCAAACCCGAAACTGCTAAAAAGACAAGAGGTGATCAGTATTTTTTTGTCAACAACCGCTTTATTAAAAGTGCCTACCTGAATCATGCGGTAATGAATGCTTACCAGGAAATGATTACCAAAGACAGTTTCCCGACCTATGTACTTTTTATTGATCTTGACCCACAACAGGTGGATGTAAATGTGCACCCGACCAAACAGGAAATAAAATTTGAAGATGAAAAAATTATTTATGCATTTGTACAGGCAGCGGTAAAACATTCCCTGGCACAATTCAGCGTTACTCCTACTTTGGATTTTGAATTGGATGCTACCATTCAGCAACTGCCCTCCATTCAGCAACCATTTACTGAAGAAAAAAAATCGGCTGCTTCTTCATCTTCAATTTTCAAAGGATTTACTGAAAAACATCAGGCACATTTTATTGAGCCAACAAAGAAGAGTGAGCTGAAACACTGGAGGGAATTCTATGAGGGAGACAAGGAACAAAAAGAAAATATTCAACAATCAACAATCAATGCTCAATTTTCTAGTGAGCTTCCGGACTCTATTCACCATTCACCATTCACCATTCACGATTTACGATTCACGAATCTTCTTCAATTACACAACCAATACATTCTTGCGCAAACAGACAATGGATTTATTCTTATCAACCAACAACCGGCACATGAAAGAATTATCTATGAACGATTGCAGGAAGCTACTAAAGGAAAGCCCGTTGCAACACAACGAAACATGTTCCCGGTAACTTTTGAATTGCCGCCCTCCGATGCAATTATACTGGTAGAATTAATGAATGATCTGCAGCAACTCGGCTATCTGATTGAACCCTTTGGTAAAAATACATTTGTAATACAAGGCACACCGGCTGATATGGCCCAGGGAAATGAAAAACAGGTGGTCGATTCTTTGCTGGAACAATACAAACATTTCAGTTCGGATTTGAAATTTTCCAAAAGAGAAAAATTGATCCGTTCGCTGGCATTACAGCAATCTATCAAAGCCGGAAGACAACTTGAAGAAAAAGAAATGCAGTTGTTGGTTGAAGAGTTACTTAAATGCAAACAACCTAATTCGTCACCAGATGGTAAGCCAACTTACTTAGAATTTAGGAATGAGCAATTGAGCAGGATGTTCGAAGATTGAATTAATAATGAATAATTAAAAATTAAGAATTGCTTCGCTGACTGAAATTGTTAATTATTAATTTTTAATTCTTAATTGATGTATGAATTTCTCCACCGCCCTTCTTACTGCTGTTGCAGATGCCTGATGATTATTAACTAAAGTCGAAAAAATAAGTAGCTTTCCTTTTTTAGTGTACATATATCCACTGAGAGCCACTACACCACCCAGCGTTCCGGTTTTAGCATAAATAAAACTACTATCAGATTTGTAGTAGTTGCTGATAGTTCCTTCGCCCCCGGTTGGTAAAACGACTTTGATTCTATCCATTCCAAATTCATTTTTCATTTTATCAAGGATAGAAACAAAATCCTGTGGAGTAAAAAGATTGTAACGGCTAAGTCCTGATCCATCCACCCATCTTGGTTTTTGCGGCAGATCTTTAAAATCTGTTTTAAGTAATGTATCTATAATTTTTTCATCGTTCATTACACCCAGCTTTTCATTACTCACCATCAGCAAACTTTGTTCAGCAAAAAAATTATCACTATTATGCATCATAGGTTTTAAGAGGGAGTCCGTAGATTGTGTTTTGATATAGCGGGCCGACAAATCATTTTTTTTAAATTGTTTGAAGAACAATTCATCATTCATTAACGATATAGATTTCCCAATTGTATCTGGCAACAATTCCAAAGCTGCCTTTATTCCATCGGTAACAAAAGGAACATAAAGCTCTTTATATTTTTCCTTGCTCTGAAGCAGTTCAAATACATTTTCACCAATTTTTCTTTTTACATCAAATTTTTTTGTCTCTTCAACACTTCTGAAATTTACTTCCCAATTAATTTCAGGAACTGAATATATCGTTGTCGGTTCCTTTCCGTTTTCGCCCTCCTGCACCCATTTCAGAACATTCCCATATACTGGCATAGGGCTTCTTTCCGCCATATAACTTTCATTGTAATCATTCCAAGACCAACCAGATCCAAGTGCTTCTGATTTCCACATGACCTCATTGATGTATATCTTCTTTTTTGACTGTTTTAAAAAATCAAATGCCGGTTGATGTTTAAAATCCGGGTGAAGAAGTGTAGGATCGCCTTCAGGTAAAATAAATAAAGCTGTATCATTTTCTATTGTCACAAAACACTTCAAACTATCTCCCAAATATTTCATCGCAGCATAACAGGTAGGAATTTTTGTATTACTGGCAGGCACAAAATATTTATCGCCCTGGTAATTGTACCAATATTTTCCGGTTGCCGGTTCATAAATGCTGATGCCAACATGAGCAGTGAGGAGTGAGCTGTCTTTTAATACAAGTTGTTTGGCCGACTTAGAAATTTTCTGTTGTACTGAACAGGATGTAAGAATTAATAATGAATAATTAATAATTAATAATTTTTTCATTTCCAGCATTCTTAATTTTCAATTCTTAATTAACTTCTTTCCTGTGCCCGCAACCAGCGTTCAGGAATTTCATTACTGCTGGCAAGTAAATAATCTTTATAGCTGCATGCGATAAAACGTTTATCAGGAAGCTGCATCCACCAGCGGCCGGTTTTTTTGCTTTGCAGAAAAGTAGTGTCCACCTCAGCAAAAGCCATGTGGTATTCAGAAAAAGAATCTCTTTCATCCAGCTTGGCTTCTTTTCTTCCACGACTTCTGCCATCTAATAAATACCAAAGCATCTGGCTTATTTGTTTAGCAGTAAGATCATGCAGGTCATTATCCGGGTCATAACCATAAATACCGATTGTATTTACATTCGGGCTCATACCGGCATAGCGCATCAATACACAACTTTCTTCGCCGTTAAAACCGTTTGGTGAATTTAAATTAGCCGGTGCATATGCATGTGCAAGAGCAGAAATATCAAAACTGAAAAGTTGTGAATTGCGAATCACCGGTTCCATTTCATCAATACTCTCTTTTACATGCCCCACACGAAAACAGTCGAAGCGCAGCTTATCCAATGTTTCCAGCATCCGCGGATGCACATAATAACTCTGGAAACCTATATGATTGTAATGCCTCACATAGTTTGGTTCACCTGTAAGCATTTCCATTAAAAAATTATCGCAGCGGAAATCAGAATCAAGATTCAGATCAATCAAAGCATCTACATTGGTTACTTCAACGATGGATTTGTTTGCTTCATACGCATAATACTGAGCCAGCGTAAGATCATGTGAGCCCCCAAGAAGGATTACTGTTTTTCTTTCATTGATCAGTTCATTGATAACCGTTCTTAATGCGGCATAGGTATCAGCAAGATCAGCTCCTTTACGAAGATTGCCCAAATCTGCTATGTGAAGATCCTGGTGCCAGAAATATAACTGGTAAAACTGGCGGCGGATAGCATCCGGAGCAGCACTATATGCAAGATGATGACCATTGCCTCTTTGTTCACCACAACCGATAAAGACGAGATCAGCCTCATCTATGTCTGGAAAGCTTTCTTCATCATGAACTTTTATATTGGAACCTATTGTACCTTCTTTAAAATCCTGGTCAAATGAAAGTTCACCCTTATTGATGGGCGAAAGGAAGTCGGCGATGTTAAGAAAGTCGGACATTGGTACTATTTGACAACAAACTTACAAGAAAACAGGCAGTATTTGCTTGCTTCAATTCTCATATTATGCTTATCTTGGGGTATTGAAAAAAACTTTAGCATCCATATTAACAATATCATTTTTCGTAAGTACCATCATTATGCCTTACAGCAATTTTGATGACACCCGACTACTTTCTTCACTATATCGTGAAAGTCAGCAGGAAGATACTGACATGAATATTGGCGAGTTTATTTTTGAGAAACTGCTTACCATCGGTAAACTTTTCGAGGGAAAAGAAGAAGATGCTCCAATAATTCCTTTTCATAATCAGCATACTCCTCCACAGGTGCAGATGCTTCAATCGGGATCCTTATACTGTTTGAAAATAAATACTCCGGAGAAAGATAAAGAGCAAGTAGCTGATAAACCCACCTGCTCTTTTAGAGAAAATAAATTCTCTTTTGATTATCATGCTATAGTTTTTCACCCG
The DNA here is from genome assembly GCA_023251235.1 of Sphingobacteriales bacterium. GTDB lineage: Bacteria > Bacteroidota > Bacteroidia > Chitinophagales > Chitinophagaceae > VBAS01. Next base: position 15,676 of record JAHEZE010000004.1, read on the forward strand.
CCGGCATTAATAGCCTGACTTTTTTAAAAAGTCCGCATGGATTAAGAAATATCAACGTCTAACTTAAATAAAAACAGAAACAATGAATAAAAATATCATTGTGCTGACGCTTGCTTTTATTGTGAGCCTGTCAGTCAATTCACAATCATTAATAATTCCGGATGCAGTTACTGCCGCTTTTAAAAGCAAATTTCCAACTGCTACCAACATAAAATGGGGAAAGGAAAATGCCACCGAGTATGAAGCTGAATTTAAATTGAACAATTCAGCTGTATCGGCCAATTTCAAAACAGATGGCAGATGGGTGGAAACTGAAACTACTATTCCTGTTACTGATCTGCCAGCAGCAGTAAGTATAGCCATTAATACAAAATATCCCGGTGCAGTTATTAATAAAACTGAAAAAACAGAAATGCCCGGTAATAAAATAATTTATGAGGCAGCTATTACAATAAACGGCAAGAAAAAGGGAGTAGAGCTAAAACCTGACGGCAGTTTTATAAAATAGCATATGAAAAATTGCAGGTATTCATCAACTACGGGTATCTGCAATTAAATTTTATTATAATGCAAAAAAAGTTTTTTTTCATTGCAGGTGCTTTATTCTTTTCAATGCTTGTTTTGAGCAGGGTCAGGGGTCTTGCTCAGGAAAGCGGATCTTTAGTTACAGGAATAGTAATTGAAAAATTATCCAAACAACCGATAGAATTTGCCACCATACAATTATTGCACCCGAAGGACAGTACAATAATTAAAACATCAGTTACTGACCGTAAAGGAAAATTTTTATTGGACAAAATTTCTAAAGGCAATTTTATCCTTGTCTGTAGTTTTATTGGTTATGAAAAAATAATAATGCCGGTCACTGTGAACCAGTTGAGAGAAAATGTAGGAAGTATTGAAATTTCAATTCTGTCAAAAAACATGAATGAGGTTGTTGTAATCTCCCGTAAGTCTTTATTGAACACTTCTATTGACAGAAAAGTTTATAATGTAACACAGGATATTATGGCCCAAAGCGGTTCGGCCAGTGATGTATTAAAAAATATTCCTTCCGTTGAAGTGGACATTGATGGATTGGTTACTCTCAGGGGATCATCAGATGTAATGATTCTCATTAACGGACGGCCTTCGCCACTGATGGGAAAAACAAGAGCAGAAGTATTACAGCAATTACCGGCTAATTCAATTGAACGCATTGAAGTTATCACCAATCCATCCGCACGGTATAAGCCCGATGGAACTTCCGGTATAATAAATATTGTGATGAAAAAAAGTTTAAAAGGCGGGTTAAATGGATCTGCCATTGCCAATGCCGGCAACAAGGATCGGTACAATGGAAGCATGAGTTTTAACTACAAGCCGGGCAAGCTGAATCTATTCACTAATTACAGTATCCGTCAGGACAGGCGTATCAGACTAAATAATGTCAACCGGGAATACCTTGATGCCAGTGGCAATACACAAAGTTTTTACCATGAAAGCAGTCAGTCGCCAGCAAGGCCCGTATCCAACCTGGTTACTTTGGGAGCTGATTATAACCTGAATGAACATAACAGTGTTGGTATTTCAGGAAATTATCATGACAGAGACCAGGTAAAACATGATGTAGCAGAAAAGTTTTTTTATGATAAAAATCATCTGCTTACCATCAATTACAATCGCCTTCGTTATGATCCGGAATTTGAAAAAGAAAAAGATGCTAAACTTTACTGGCAGCATAATTTTCCAAAAGAAGATCATGAGTTGCGGATTGAATTTAATACATCTGGCTCACATGAAGTAGAGGATAATCATTATACAAATGTTTATCGCTTTCCATTAATGCCTTCTGTATTTGACAATACATTGATAAAACAGGATAATAAACAGCAAGAAATTACAGCTGATTATACAAACCCATTATCAGAAGATTCAAAACTGGAAGCTGGTTATAATGGTTCTTTTAACCATACCGACATGAATTTTTTTGGGGAATATTTTGATACAATTCAGCGTAAGTTTATGAAGGATATCATCAAGTCAAACAGGTTTAAATACAACGAATCGATACAGGCAGTGTATGCAACTTACCAGCACAGCTCTGGCGTATTTGGTTATGAAACAGGTTTGAGATTTGAACAGGCTTTAATAAACAGTCACCTTGTAACAAAAGATTCATCAATAAAAAATCAGTACTTCAAAGTATATCCCACTCTTCATTTTTCTTATAAATTAAAAAATGGCGAGCTGCAATTGAATTACAGTAAAAGAGTACACAGGGCAGAAGGAGATGATTTAAATCCATTTCCTGAATACCAGGATCCCAGAAATTTGCGGGCAGGAAATCCAAAATTACTTCCTGAAATAATTCATTCCATTGAGTTTGGATATAAATTGCAAAACAATCATTTTACTTTTGTGCCCGGCCTTTATTATCGTTACAAATTAAACGGATTTACTACAGTAACCTTACCTGTTAATGATACAGTATTGCTTACAACACAACAGAACCTTTCCAATGATAAATCAACAGGACTTGAGTTTATTCTTTCTGTAAAAGCCGGTAAATTTTTAACAGCCAACCTAAGCTCCAACCTTTTTTTTAATCAGATAGATGCATCAGATTTAGGATATAGCAATAAGAAATCAATTGTTTCCATGAGTAACAATTTTAATGTAACTGCAACAATTACAAAAACCACCATGTGGCAGATAAGCAGTAACTACCGATCGGCAAGATTAACTCCGCAGGGAAAAGTATTTGGTAGTTTTGTTTTTAATACTGGTTTGAGACAGGATCTCTTTAAAAAGAAATTATCTGTAACCCTTGCCGCTTCTGATCTTTTTAATAGTTTGAAACAAAAATCAGAATTAAATACCGTGTATTTAAAACAGATAGTCATTGGCAGAAGGGATGCAAGGATAATTTATTTAGGAATCAGCTATAGATTTGGCAAGATGGTAAAAAAACAAAGTGAAGAAAAATTCCAATTTGATAACAATCTTTAATAAACATGACGAAAAACTATCTTTAATCTTTTAAAAAAAATTATTATGAAAAAATCAATTATTTTATCGGTTATAATTTTCTTTGCCTCATCATCTGCATTATTATTTTCGCAAAAGGATTTTAAAATCCTCAAAACTTTTCATATACAAAGCGCAGGTGGCTGGGATTATATTGCTGTTGGCCCGGGCAATAATCGTTTATATGTTTCTCATGGCACGCAGGTAAATATTTTAGACCAAACAACCGGTGATTCAATTGGTGTTATTGAAAACACTACCGGGGTGCATGGGATCGCATTTGATAAATCACAGAACAAAGGTTTCACCAGTAACGGACGCATTAACAATGTCACTGTTTTTAATTTAACAACCAATGCAGTGATCACTCAAATTGCTACCGGCCTGAATCCTGATGCCATTATGTATGAACCTTATACTAAAAAAATTATAACCTGTAATGGCCGCGGCAAAAATCTCAGTATAATTGATCCGATTGAGAATAAATTGATTGATAGTGTTGATGTAGGTGGCAAGCCTGAGACTGCTGTCTCAAATGGTGCAGGCAAAGTATATGTGAACATTGAAGATAAAAATGAAATAGTGGTGGTGGACTTAAAATCATTAAAGGTAGAAGCTCATTGGCCTCTTGCACCTGCTGAAGAACCAACCGGTCTTGCTTTTGATAAAACAACTAACCGGCTGTTTGCAGGATGCGGAAATAAATTCCTGGCTATCGTAGATGCGGCTACTGGCAAAGTAATTCAGACACTTGCTATCGGTGATGGTTGTGACGGCGCAGGTTTCGATGCTTCTACCAAAAATATTTTTACATCAAATGGTGAAGGAACAATGTCTGTATACCATGAGAAGTCAGCAAACGAGTTTGAAAAAGTTGCCACCGTTACTACAAAAAGAGGAGCCAGAACTATTGCTGTAGATGAACAAACACATTTAATTTATCTTCCAACGGCTGATTTTGAAAAACCTGATCCTGCTGCACCAAATGCAAGACCAAAAATGATTCCGGGTACTTTCCAGGTTTTGGTAATCGGTCAGTAAATATTTTTTTCCGATGTTAAACAAACCAATGAAACTGATATTTAGTATACTATTTTTCTTTTTAATAACCACTGTTGCTTTATCACAAACAAATAAACTGGATTATTATCTTGACCAGGCTATGCAAAACAGCCCCTTGCTGAAAGATTACCAGAATCAACAGGATTTAAACCGGCTGGACAGTTTGCGGATACTGGCTACTTATAAACCGCAGGTAACAGGCAACAGCTTCAACTTCTATGCGCCGGTTGCAAAAGGAATAGGATATGATCAGATCATCACTAACGGAGGAAATTTTTCTGCCCTGGTTGGAGTAAACAAAACAATTGTAAATAAAAAAAACATCGGAGCCCAGTTTGAAAATCTTCATTTGCAAAACCAATCAGTTGCCAACACGGCAAAAATTTCGGAGCAGGATCTAAAAAAAGCTATCACTGCACAATACATAACCACCTATGGCGATATACAGCAGTTGAATTTTAACAAAGAAGTGCAGACACTTCTTGCAAAAGAAGAGACCATCCTGAAAAAGCTGACAGAAAAAAACGTGTATAAACAGGTCGATTATCTCAGCTTCCTGGTCACACAGCAGCAACAGGAGCTGTTGATAAAACAATTGGCAATACAATTTCAGAATGATTATGCCATGTTGAATTATTTATGCGGAATCATAGATACTACAACCGTTACACTGGAGCCTCCGGAAATAAGACTTTATCAGCAACCCGGCATCACCAATTCTGTTTTCTTTAAACAATTTGAAATTGACAGCCTGAAACTCAGCAACAGCAGAACCCTTATTGATGTTAGCTATAAACCAAAGTTCAATTTATTTGCCGATGCTGGTTATCTTTCATCACTTGCATTAAATCCTTACAAAAATTTCGGAACCAGTTTCGGCATCAGCGCCCAGGTGCCTATTTATGACGGCAAACAGAAGAAATTACAGTATAGCAAAATTGCTATCGCTGAAAAGAACCGATTAAATTATAAATCTTTTTTTGGCAGCCAGTATAATCAGCAGATATCACAGCTTACTCAACAGCTCAACTCTACAGATGAGTTGATCAGGGATATTAACAACCAGTTGAAGTATTCGCAAAGCCTGATTGAGGTAAATGAAAAACTACTGGAAGCTGGCGAAGTAAAAATTGCTGATTATATCCTTGCTCTTGGCAACTACCTGAATGCAAAGAACCTGATTACACAAAACATGGTAAACCGCTTGCAGATTATTAACCAGATCAATTACTGGAACAGATAAAATTTTATGTATGCAAAAGATCAGTAATCATTTATTATTTTTTTCCTTGCTGGCTTTGCTATTTACCTCCTGCAAAAGCAAAGAAACTGAACAGGAGGAAAAAGATCCTGAAGCAAGAACACCTGTTACCGTTACTACCATCAGTAATGAACCTATGGTGGAGTATATTGAGCTGAATGCCACTTCGGCCTTTTTGCAAAAATGGCCGGTGAGAGCAAATGCCACCGGCTATTTACAAACCGCCAATGTACAATTGAATAAATATGTAAGCAGCGGGCAGGCATTATACTCCGTCAAAACTAAAGAAGCGGAAAGTATAGGAAACACGATTACTATTTTAGATTCGACCATTAAGTTTTCCGGTATCAATAGTATTCATGCTGCCACCAGTGGTTTTATTTCGCAGATTGATCATCAGCCCGGTGACTATGTAATGGACGGTGAGCAATTGGCTGTTATTACTGATACAAAAAGTTTTGTATTCCTGTTACAATTGCCTTATGAGTTAAGACCCTATATTATCAATAAAAAATCACTGGAGATGATTTTGCCTGATGGTGAAAAATTAAATGGCATCATCAGTGGGAATATGCCGGTAATGGATGCCGGATCGCAAACTCAGAGTATTATACTTAGAGTAAATCCAACTCACCCCATCCCCGAAAACCTGATTGCTAAAGTTAGGGTGATCAAATCTTCAAAAAGTAAGGCAATCTCATTGCCGAAAACCTGTTTATTAACCGACGAAACTCAAAGCATTTTTTGGGTAATGAAAATGACAGACAGCAGTACAGCGGTTAAAGTAGTGATAAAGAAAGGTATTGAAACAAATGATAAAGTAGAGATACTTTTCCCCTTATTTACAATAAATGATAGAATAGTATTGACCGGCAATTACGGTTTAGCGGATACCGCAAGGGTTCAAATCATTCAACAGTAGTTCATGAAACACTTTTTTCATTCGCATAAAAACCCGCTTTCAGTTGCCCTGGTACTTATTATTGCCGGCGGGTTATTTGCTTACAGTAAAATGCAGTCATCGCTTTTTCCGGAGATTACATTTCCAAAAATTAAAATTATTGCAGAGGGTGGTTTGCAACCAGTAAATAAAATGATGGTGTATGTAACCAAACCATTGGAAAATGCCATCAAGCAGATACCTGACTTAAAAACTATCCGCAGTATTACGAGCCGTGGCAGTTGTGAAATTTCTGCTTTTATAGACTGGAAAGCCAATGTGGATTTAAGCCAGCAAAGAATTGAAGAAAAAATTGCAGAAATAAGAAATGTATTGCCAGCCGATCTTCAGATAACAGTGGAGAAGATGAATCCATCTATTCTTCCGGTAATGGGCTATACATTGGAGAGCCACGATAAATCTCCTATTGAATTAAAACAGTTGGCCCTCTATACAATAAAACCTTTTTTATCACAGGTAGATGGAGTGTCAGAGGTCCGAATTATTGGTGGCAAACAAAAAGAATACTGGCTGCAACTGAATCTGCAAAAGATGAGTTCTCTTTCCATAACACCTGATGTTATCACGAATGCCCTCAGCCAGACTAATTTTATTAAATCCAATGGCTATTTATCTGATTACCGTTTTTTATATCTCACCGTTACTGATGCCACCGTTCATACAAAGGATGATTTGCAGAGTATTGTTGTCAGCAATAATGGGAAAAGGATTATACAATTAAAAGATATTGCAAATGTTGAAATCAAAGAAGGGATAGAGTTTATTAAGATCAATGCCAACGGGAAAGATGGTCTGCTGGTGGCAATTATTAAACAGCCCAATGCAAACCTGATAACACTGGCAAACAGTATGCAGGAAAAAATAAAAGAATTAAAATCTATTCTTCCCAAAGGAGTAACCATTCAGCCTTATTACAACCAGGCTGATTTTGTAAATGACTCCATCAAAAGCGTAAGCGACAGTTTGTGGATTGGCCTGGTATTAGCCATTATAGTAGCTATTCTTTTTCTGCGTTCATTAAAAGCCAGCACTACCATATTAATTACTATCCCCGTTATATTAGGCTTAACGTTAATGGTATTGTATGCGATCGGGTATACATTTAATATCATGACGCTGGGTGCCATTGCCGCCTCTATCGGGTTAATTATTGATGATGCCATAGTAGTGGTAGAACAGATTCACCGCACCCATGAAGAAAATCCGGAAGAACCGACCAAATCTTTAGTGCACAAGGCTATTCATTACCTGCTGCCTGCAATGATTGGATCTTCTTTAAGCACTATTGTAATATTCTTCCCTTTTATTTTAATGAGTGGTGTTGCCGGTGCTTATTTTAAAGTAATGACCGATACCATGATCATTATTCTTGTTTGTTCTTTTTTTATAACATGGATTTGCTTACCTGTTATCTACCTGCTTCTTACAAAAAAGCAAAACAATGAGGTATCAAAGAAAAAAATAATAAAAGCTCATGCTGTAAAACACCAAACCTGGGTATCTTTTTTTATAAAAAAGCCTTACCTGAGTTTTATTATTGTTACACTGTTGGCCTGGTTGATTTATTTTATAGTGCCGCAGTTAGAAACAGGTTTTTTACCGGAAATGGACGAAGGAAGCATTGTTCTGGATTATGCATCCCCTCCCGGCACTTCCTTAGAAGAAACCGACCGGATGCTGCGGGAAGCAGAAAAGATCATTACAAAAATTCCGGAGGTAGAAACCTATTCAAGAAGAACCGGTACACAGATGGGGTTTTTTATTACTGAACCCAACACCGGAGATTACCTGATACAATTAAAAAAGAAAAGAAGCAAAACAACAGAAGAAGTAATAAATGATATACGGCAACAAATAGAAACGACACAACCTGCACTTCGTATAGATTTTGGGCAAGTAATTGGTGATATGCTTGGCGACCTGATGAGCTCAGTGCAACCTGTTGAAGTAAAAATATTCGGAGATGATGCAAAAAAATTACAGGAATTGGCTAAACAAGCTTCCAAAGTTGTTTCTAATGTTCAGGGAACAGCTGATGTATTTGATGGAATAGTTATTGCCGGTCCATCCGTTAGTATAGAACCCAATTTCAGCAAGCTGGCACAATTTGGTATTACACCAGCCAATCTTCAATACCAGTTGCAAACTTCCCTGGAAGGAAATGTTGTTGGCAACCTTTTAGAAAAAGAACAATTATCCAATATCCGGATCGTTTATCCCGGCAGCAGAAAATTAAGTGTGGCTGATATAAACAAACTTCAAATATTTTTACCCAATGGAAAATTGAAACCTATTACTGAATTAGCGGCTGTAACTGTTCAGTCAGGTAATGCTGAAATAGTAAGAGAAAATCTGCAAGCCATGGGAGTCATAACAGCAAGGCTGGATAATCGTGATCTTGGTAGTGTGATTAAAGACATTCAAAAAAATATACAGTCTCAAATTACATTACCGCAAGGTTACCATATTGAGTATGGCGGCGCTTATAAAGAACAGCAGCAATCCTTCAAAGAGTTACTGATGATCCTGATTACAGCAAGCCTGCTTGTGTTTGGAGTAATTCTTTTTTTGTTTAAAGAAATTAAAGTGGCGCTTACTATACTATTCATTGCTGTATTGGGAATTTCCGGAAGCTACCTTGCCTTATACCTTACTGGCACACCACTGAATGTAGGCAGCTACACGGGTCTTATTATGATTGTGGGTATCATTGGAGAGAATGCAATATTCACTTTCTTACAATTCAGAGAATCGCTTCATGAAAAAAGCGTGGATGATTCCATTATCTATGCTATCTCTACAAGACTACGGCCAAAATTAATGACAGCCTTGGGAGCAATTATTGCGTTGATGCCTTTAGCATTGGGTATTGGTACAGGGGCGCAGCTTCACCAACCCCTTGCAATTGCTGTAATTGGTGGTTTTATTATTGCGATGCCGTTGCTGCTGATTGTATTGCCAAGTATGTTGAGACTGCTTTTTAAAAACAAGCCGCTTTTACATACCTGATTCGTTTAAAGGGCTGGGTGGTCTTGCTTATCTTTGCCGCATGGAGCATCTATTACAACAGATTGAAGAATACAAAAAAGAAATTGCCGCTTTTTCAGGAGCAGATGAAAAAACTATTGAAGAATTCCGCATCAAATGGCTTGGCACAAAAGGTTTGGTGAAAACCATCATGGGTGAAATGAAAAATGTGCCCAATGAAAAGAAAAAAGAGTTTGGACAGATACTAAATGAATTCAAACAATTCACCGAAGCAAAGTATGAGGAACTAAAAGCATCCCTGAACTCTGAACTCAGAACTAAGAACTCAGAACTTGATTTATCTCTTCCCGGCGATCCAATGCCGCTGGGTAGTCGTCATCCCATCAGCCTTATGACGAATAGGATTATCTCCATCTTTCAGCGATTGGGATTTGCGGTAGCCGAAGGGCCTGAGATTGAAGATGACTGGCACAATTTCACGGCGTTGAATTTACCCGAGCATCATCCTGCACGGGATATGCAGGATACATTTTATGTACAGCAAAATCCCGATTGGCTATTACGTACACATACCAGCAACATACAGATAAGGGAAATGAAGAAAGGCAAATTGCCCATTCGTATTATTTGTCCGGGCCGTGTGTACCGCAATGAAACAGTAAGTGCAAGAAGTCATTGCTTCTTTCACCAGGTGGAAGGCTTATATATTGATGAAAATGTTTCATTCGCCGATCTGAAACAGACACTTTACTTTTTTGCCAAAGAAATGTATGGCCACGATGTAAAGATTCGTTTCCGTCCATCATATTTTCCTTTCACAGAACCCAGCGCTGAGATGGACATCAGTTGCATGCTTTGCAAAGGCGAAGGCTGTAATGTTTGCAAAAAAACCGGCTGGCTCGAAATTCTTGGCAGCGGCATGGTGCACCCGAATGTTTTATCCAACTGCGGCATTGACTCCAACAAATACACAGGTTTTGCATTTGGTATGGGTATTGAAAGACCTGCGTTATTAAAATATGGTATTAACGATATCCGATTGTTCAGTGAAAATGATATACGGTTTTTAAAACAGTTTACGAGTGCCGTTTAAAATTTACTGATTAATCTCAAAACAAATTCTTATTTATTTCAACCTGCAGGTTTTTGTTCAATAGAGGCAACATTTGTTGTTGATTCGACGGATTTCTTTTTTTTCTGCCAACTAAAATAAGCAGCAAGCAGAAATACTATAATTGTAAGATAAATCCATGGAGTAAATTCAGCTCTTATAATATCATTGCCAAAATTCGAATTTAGTCCATCTAAATTGTTATTGCCATTGGGGGCTGTGTTAAGTTTTGAATCACTTTTGATATCTATCATTAATGCTATTAACGCAACAGATGCTAATACACCGAACAATGATGCAATTACTGATCTGCCCTTGGTTAAAAGGGTTACAATAAATCCAAGTATCCCTAACCCAAGAGCTGCAAGGGCAAATATATTTGGCTCTCTTTTTTCCGACTTAGAATTACTAATTGTTTGATCCACTCCCATATTTCCAAAAAGAGATTGTTTTGAGTTTTTATCTTCAATTGTAAATCCTGTCGCCAATTCAAATCCTTTTACTTCCTTTATTGTCGTGCCTCCGCATTTAATATCAACAAAGGGTAATAAGAATAAAAGTACCCCGACAAGAAATGATATTGAACCTGGCCCGAAGGAAGATCGTTTAACAGATGAAGAAACTGCAGTTACTTGTGTTTGTTGATTGGTTTCCATTTTAAAAATTTTCATTAAAGTAACTAATTCTGGTGATTTCAAACCATAACTTTATCCTTTTATATAAATGATGGGGGAAAAATGATCAACAGCATCTGTGTTTGCGGGGCCGGTACTATGGGAAGGGGTATTGCACAAGCGGCTGCAATGGCTGGTTTTTATACAACCCTGTATGAACTCAATGAAAGTGTTTTGGAAAAAGCAAAAGATTCAATTGAAAAAAGTCTACAGGCCCTTGTTGTAAAAAATAAAATACGCCTAACAGCAAAAGAAGATACACTTAATCACCTTCATTTTACCAATAAGCTTTCTGATTGTATTGCTGATGTTGTTATTGAAGCCATCTTTGAAAAACCGGAAGCAAAGATTGCACTGTTCAACCAATTGGTAGAGATCAATCACAGTGAAACCATATTTGCCAGCAATACATCTTCATTATCCGTAACAGAAATTGCAAAAGGAGTTAAGAACCCGGAAAGAGTGATAGGGATGCATTTCTTTAATCCTGCCCCGGTGATGAAACTAGTAGAAGTAGTAAATACAGAATTTACCAATAAACAAACCACAGCAATCATATTAGAACTGGCAAAACAAATGGGCAAAACTTCAGTACACTGTAAAGACTCTCCCGGTTTTATTGTGAACCGTGTAGCAAGACCATTTTATATTGAATCCTTGCGGTTGGCAGAAGAAAAAATTGCTGATTTCTCAACCATTGATTCACTGATGGAATCAACTGGTTTTAAAATGGGTCCTTTTAAACTGATGGACCTTATTGGCAATGATGTTAACTATGCTGTAAGTTGTTCGGTGTATGACCAGCTTGGCCAGCCCGAAAGATTAAAACCATCTTCTATTCAAAAAGAAAATGTAGAAACCGGTAAACTAGGAAAAAAATCAGGCAAAGGTTATTACGATTACAACTCCTGATACAATTAATTCACTTCCCATAAGTTTGCAGTTAATAACTAATAAAATGAATCTTCAAAACACCTTTGTAAGGGATAGGGGTCAGGTACTGGTAACAGGTGGAACCGGATTCATCGGAGCTTATATAATAAAAGAGTTAATTGAAAAAGGCTATACTGTCCGTGCAATCCGGCGCAGTAAAAAACCCGATGGCTATCGGGTTCCTTTTTTTATTGCTCCTGAAATTTTAAATAAAGTGGAATGGGTGGATGGTGATGTACTCGATGTTGTCTCCCTGGATGAGGCGATGAAAGATGTAGATACAGTTATTCATTGTGCTGCGGTCATTTCTTTCTTTAAAAATGAAAGAAAAAATATGTACAGTGTGAATGTAGATGGAACTGCTAATATTGTAAATCTGGCGCTGGAAAATAATATAAAAAAACTAATACATATCAGTTCTATTTCAGCCCTGGGCAGAACAAAAAATGGAGATCATGTAAATGAAGAAAAGAAATGGACGCAAAGCAAGCTTAATACCCACTATGGAATCAGCAAGTATAAAGCAGAAATGGAAGTGTGGCGGGCCATGGGTGAAGGATTAGATGCTGTCATAATAAATCCAAGCACCGTATTAGGTTTTGGAGACTGGGACAATGGAAGTTCCGCAATATTTAAAAATATTTATACCGAATTCCCCTGGTACACTACCGGTATTAATGGATTTGTTGATGTAGAGGATGTGGCGAAAGCAACGGTACTTTTATTGGAAAGTAAAATAACAGAAGAACGGTATATTATCAATAGTGAAAACTTAGTTTTCAAAAACTTGTTTGATATCATTGCCGGCAACTTTGGTAAAAAGTGTCCTTCCAGAGAAGCAACTCCCTTTTTAAGTGCAATTGCCTGGCGATTGGAGAAAATAAAATCTTTTTTTCTGAGAAGCAGGCCTTTGCTTACAAAAGAAACCGTAAGGATTGCTATGAGTAAAACTTTCTGGCAAAATGACAAATTACTTAAAGCTTTACCGGGTTTTACCTTTACTCCTTTGGAAAAATCCATTCAGCATATTTGCAAAAAATACGAAGAAGCCATAAAGAATATGCAACTAAATCTATAGGAACAGTATCTTTAAGTGACAATACTTTATTCTGTGAAGCATCTACTTTTTTTATTTCTTTTATTATTATCCTCCTGCCTTATTTATAGTCAGTCAATTTTTACGGTAACCGGTAAAATTGTTGATTCCACCACTGGAGAAGCTCTTGCATCCGCTTCGGTATTTTGTCAGAATACTACCCAGGGTACTGCTTCTAACAAAGAAGGATCCTTTAACCTGAGCCTGAAAGAAGGTGGATATGATCTTATCATTACTTATACCGGATACAAATCACAACTGTTCCGTATTAGCCCTGAATTAAAAACACATGACCTCCTGATTTTAATGACGAAAGAAGAAAAAAGTATTGAAGAAGTAGTGATACGAAGCAGCAACGAAGTAAAAGATGGCTGGGAAAAATATGGTCAGTTCTTTTTAGAAAATTTTATCGGCTCTACTCCTTTTGCCTCACAATGCATTTTGCAAAATCCTGAAGTTGTAAAGTTTTATTATTTCCGAAAATCAGATAAACTGAAAGTGCTGGCGGAAGAACCCCTGATCATCTTTAATTATGCTCTCGGTTATAACCTTCGCTATAACCTGGATTCATTTCTTTTCAGGTACAAAACAGAAATATGCAGCTATTCAGGCTTTTGTTTTTATGAAGAAATGACCGGCAGCGAAGACAGTGCAGGAACATGGAAAAATAACCGTGAAAAAGCATACCGGGGTAGCCGTTTGCAGTTTATACATAGTTACTTTGATAGTACCCTTATTGAAAATGGATTTGTTCTGGCCGAATTAAATGAAACGGATGACACTAAGTTTAATACGATTACCGATCCTTATGATACCACTTATTATAACTCAATTGACAGCGTAGACGAAAAAGAAATTTATTTCCCAAGAAGAATCAGCATTACCTATACAAAAAGAAATCCGGAAAATGAATACCTGAAAAAATATAAGCTGCCATTAAATATAGGCGTGCAAATATCGTATGTTGATATGCAGGATATAATTAACATAAAACAAAATGGTTACTATTACAACCAGAAAGACTGGATCAACTATGGATACTGGAGCTGGAAAAATATAGCTGACCAGGTGCCGAATGATTATATGCCGGAGTAATACACGTTGAAAGGTTAAATGTCGTTTAAGAGTTTAAAGTTTTTCAAAACTGAAATTTCCTGACGGTTATATGGAATATAAAAATATAAAAACTCAACTTTAAACCTTTAAACTATTCAACCCTTAAACCTTCTTCCCCATCACTTTATTCCACAGATCAGGAATGCGTTTTATCCAAATGAATTCTTTCATTTTTTCCCGGGCTTCCTCTACCGGTGATCCAAAATAAACTTTACCACCTTCAATTGAATCTTTCACTCCACTCTGAGCGTATACTATTGCACCTTTCCCAATCGTAAGTGTTTTACTTATCCCCACCTGCCCCCATAATATCACTTCATCTTCAATTTTTGTAGCTCCCGCAATTCCGACCTGGCCTGCAAAAAGACAGTTTTTTCCTATTTCAGTATCATGACCAATTTGTACAAGATTGTCAATCTTGGTTCCAGCTCCGATAATTGTGTCGCCACTCACACCCCTGTCTATTGTACATCCTGCTCCAATCTCAACATAATCTTCAATAACCACTCTGCCGCAACTTTTCATTTTTTTATAATGAACATCCCGGTTGGTTTTTTTATTATAATAAAAAGCATCGCTTCCGATTACCGTCCCAGCCTGGATGATTACATTGTTCCCAAGAATACAGTGATCGAGTATAGTTACATTCGGATAGATGATACAATCTTTGCCGATAACTACATTATTTCCGATATATATATTTGGCATGATGGTGGTTCCCTCCCCTATTACGGCCGTTTCACTTATTGCTGTTAAAGATGGAGTAAACGGACGGAAGTGATTGACCAGTTTTAAATAAGCTTCAAAAGGATCGTTCACTATCAATAAAGTTTTCCCATCCGGACACTCCGCTTTTTTATTAATAAGGATTACTGTGGCAGCAGAATGAATACATTTATCATAATACTTTGGATGATCAACAAAAACTATATCGCCCGGTTCTACCTGATGTATCTCATTAATACCGGTAGCAATTCCGGAAGTATTTCCTATGATCGTAGCTTCTGAAAATTCAGCTATCCATTTTACCGAAACCGGGTTTTTAAATTTCATAAAAATAAATTTGACCAAAGGTAACCACCTTTGCAGAGCTATTACTTACAAATAACTGATGTGGTGACGAGTTATAATTTAATGCTTTCAATTTATTTATATTTCTTTATTCTTATATAAACCTTGCAGAGCAACATTCTTCATTGAAGTAAGGTTTTATATTGAACGCTTTTAAAATCATGATTTAAAAAAAGTTTAATGATTGCACATTCAATAGTTATAAAAATTATAATCCCTTATCCACAACAACAGTCAGAATGTTAATAAAAAAAATCAAAAAAATTTTTTACTTAGCAAAAATTGTTATTAATATTGTGTAGGGAAATTTATTTCCCGGTACTTACTAACCCATCCACATATTTCTCTCCTGGTTTTCCGGGGGAGATTTTTTTTATACCCCATCCTTTAAAGGGATTAAAATAAACTCCCTTTCACTTTTCATTTTCAATTATTCAATGCGGCCTGTACATTCATACTATTCATTAATTTTTTACAATACCTTTACTCACCTCAAAATAAAATACATGTTGAAATCAATGACCGGATTTGGAAGAGTGGAAAAATCAGTGGGAGATAAAACCTTCCAGGTTGATATAAAATCACTGAATGGAAAACAATTTGAACTGCAATTGAAGCTTCCGGCTTTTTTAAAACCTTTTGAATTTGAAATCCGGCGTATTCTTTCTGCAAAATTGGGTCGTGGTAATGTGGATTGTACCATCAGTCTTAAGGAAACCGGCAATGCAAAACCGGTTTCTATAAATAAGGAACTGGCAAAAGCTTATTACAAACCCCTGGCGGAATTATCGAAAGAACTGAATCTCGATCCTTCTCATATTTTAAGTACGCTGGTTAAATTGCCAGAGGTAATTACTCCAACGGGAGAAACTCTCACCGATGAAGAATGGGATGAGTTTCAAAAAATTATCTATGCAGCTATTGAAGACTTGAATATTCATCGCCTTGACGAGGGAAAATCGTTAGAAAAAGACCTTATTTATCGTATTAGCAATATCCGGAAACAAGAGGAAGAAATCCTGAAACTTGAACCCCTGCGCAAGCAAGCCATACGGGAAGGAATAACCAAACTTCTGGAAGAAAATGTGGGGAAAGAAAACTTTGATAAAAACCGGCTTGAACAAGAGCTAATCTATTACATAGAAAAAATTGATATCAGCGAAGAGCAGGTAAGATTAAAAAATCATTGTGATTATTTTATTTCTGTAATGGCAGAAGCAGAAGAATCAAAAGGCAAAAAACTATCTTTTATTTTACAGGAAATTGGCCGGGAAATAAATACTACCGGTTCCAAAGCATATGATTCAACTATCCAGAAATGTGTTGTGTTAATGAAAGATGAACTGGAAAAAGCAAAGGAACAGGTGCTGAATGTGCTATAGATATTCTGAGCCCTGATTAATTTTAAATAATTTAGAACAACAAATTTTCAATAATCAATGCTCAATACTCAAGATTCAATGCTTGCCCCCCTTAAAAAGGGCGGAGGCTGGTTCACTCTTCCAATTAAACTTCTGTGCTTTTTATTACTTATAACATACATCATTTCTTCCTGTACTACTATTGAGCTTTATGAGAAAACGATTGTCATTCCCAAAAATAAATGGAGCAGTAGTTTTAAACCTGAATTTAATTTCACCATAAAAGATACATCCACATTATACCAGGTATTTTTTGTCATCCGCCATAATGAAAAATACAATTACAATAATATCTGGGTCAAACTGTATTCACAACCACCGGGCGATACTCTTCATAATGCAACATATGAGTTATTGCTGGCTACGAATGAAAAAGGCTGGCTGACTTCGGGAATGGATGATATATATGAGCACAGGATAAAATTGACTGATGAAATCAGGTTAAAGTCCGGAAATTATAAATTCATTATTGAAAACATTATGAGAGAAGACCCGCTGTTGAATGTAATGAATGTGGGTTTGCGGGTAGAGAAAAAGAAATAATCAGCTGGTAATTTATTATGGCACAGATTTCAGAAAAAAAACTCCGGCTTGCCACTTATACATATTGGTTGCTGCTTTCATATATTGTTGCTGCTCTGGTCTGGTGGTTTATTTCACTTGAAGCACAGAACATCCAGATGGCCGATTTGAAAAAAAAACAACTTTTGCTGACAATTAAAAAAGACTCTGACTCTACTCTTTATTATAAAAGGCTGGATGAAATACAAAAGGAAGCAAAGAGAAATTTCACAAAGTATATCGGTGAAGGATCTACTTTTCTTGCATTAAGCATCCTCGGCGCCCTATTCGTTTATAGATCCATAAGAAGACAATTTCTCGTACAGCAGCAACAACAGAATTTTATGATGGCAGTAACTCATGAATTGAAAACTCCGATTGCTGTTGCTAAATTAAACCTGGAGACTCTGCTGAAACATCAACTTGATGCTGATAAACAAAAAAAAATCATCCAGATGACGCTCCAGGAAACAACAAGGCTTAACGGACTCACCAATAACATTCTTGTTTCTTCTCAACTCGAAGGGGGTGGCTATAGTTTTTCAAAAGAAGATCTTAATTTTTCCGACTTGTTTAAGGATTGTATTCTTGATTTCAAAAGCAGGTTCCCCGAAAGAATTTTTACTGAACAGTTGGAGCCGGAAATTGAAGTGCGGGGTGATGCACTCCTGCTGCAAATGATGATAAATAACCTGCTGGAAAATGCAGTTAAATATTCTCCAAAGGAAAAGAACATTATTTGTAAATTAAAAAGGAAAGGCCCTGACGTAATCCTGAATATTATTGATGAAGGTGACGGGATTCCGGATAAGGAAAAAGAAAAGATTTTTGAAAAATTTTACCGGATAGGTAATGAAGCAACACGAAAAGCCCATGGTACCGGCCTTGGCCTTTATCTCTGCCGGAAGATTGCCGCTGATCATAATGCCGACATTTCCGTGACAAACAATATACATTCGGGCAGTAATTTTGCCATCATTTTTCATTTATAATTCATGAGTAAGGCAAATGCGAAAGCCTCCATATTACTGGTAGAGGATGAAGAAAATCTTCATGAAGCACTTAAATTAAACCTTGAACTGGAAGGGTATGAAGTTTCCTCAGCTTATGACGGAGCTTCCGCATTAAAAGCATTCCAGGGGGAATATTTTGATCTTATCATCCTTGATGTAATGCTTCCGGAAATGGACGGTATTAATGTTACTGAAGCTATAAGGTTATCCAATTCTGAAGTGCCCATTCTTATTCTCAGCGCAAAAAATACAAGTGCTGACAGGGTATTGGGTCTAAAAAAGGGGGCCGATGACTACCTCACCAAGCCTTTTAATCTTGAAGAGCTTTTACTTCGTGTTCAAAAATTAATTGAAAAGAATAAAAAACTTCTGGATAAAGAAACAATTGGAAATAGCTATTCATTCGGAAACAATACTATTGACTTCAAGGCACAGGAAGCTATAACCTGTAAAGGTGAAAAGATACAACTCAGCAAGAAAGAGGGAATGCTGCTCAAACTACTTATTGAAAATAAAAATGAAGTAGTACCCCGGGAAAAAATATTACAGGCAGTTTGGGGATATAATGTTTATCCTACAACGAGAACCATTGACAATTTTATACTCAACTTCCGAAAGTATTTTGAGGAAGATAGCCGCAATCCTAAATTCTTTCATTCTGTAAGAGGTGTTGGATATAAGTATACAGAATAGTACTTACAAATCACCCAACTGAGGCCTCATGATAATTTCTTCCACACAGGCGCCGGGTGAAAGCTGGCTGGCCGTATAAATCATTTTAGCTACATCCTCCGGTTCCATAATCCGGTGAGCAGTGTTGTCAAAGTTGCCCCATGAATCGGTAAGCACGGCCCCGGGGGAAACTGATGTTACTTTAATATTAAAACTTTTCATTTCTTCCCGCAAATTTTTACTAAATCCCAAAACTGCGTGTTTGCTGATACTGTAAGCGCCGCCATCCTTATAAGCATGATGGGAGGCAATGGAACAAATATTGAAAATATGCCCCGTCCTCCTTTCCATCATTTTAGGTAAAAGAATTCTTGTAAGATGATAAGCGCTGTAAAGATTTACCGCCATCTGGCTTTCCAGTAATCCTTCGGCTTCATTATAAACACTGCCGGGCTTAAAAAGACCAGCATTGTTTACTAATATATCCGGTACACATTGCCCCAGACACCATTCACCAAATTTATGGGATTGAATTTTATCACTGAGGTCAGCTGGTCTTGCTTTTATGATTACGGAAGAATATTTCGTAGCCAACTCATCCATCGTTTTGTACAATTTCACTTCATTGCGGCTGCATAAGTAAAGATGATGACCATTGACAGCAAAAATTTCAGCAATTGCTTTTCCAATTCCTTGTGATGCTCCGGTTATAACGATATTCATACCTACGAATTTAGAACTACGAAGTACGAACTTTTTTCACTTCTATCCTTACTTCTTACTTCGTACTTCGTATTTTGCATTTATGTCTTATCGTCATCTCTTCTTCGACCTCGATCATACCCTCTGGGATTTTGAAGCTAATGCAAGGGTTACTATGCTGGAATTGTTTGACTCCCTGCAATTAAAAGATAAGGGGGTTTATGATTTTGAAAAATTTTACAGAATATATCTTGTTAACAATGAAAAACTATGGGAACATTACCGGAATGGCTTAATTAAACAGGATGAGCTTCGAATTAAACGCATGCGTCTTTCCCTGCTCGAATTTAAAATAGCCGATGAAATGCTGGCTAATGAAATGAATGTCCGTTTTCTTGATCTGTTACCAACACGAACTATCCTCTTTCCTTATACAATTGAAATTCTTACTTATCTGTCGGATAAAAAATATGAACTGCATCTCATCACTAATGGTTTTGAAAAAACTCAAAACAGCAAGCTGAAACATTCGGGGTTAGGAAAATTTTTTAAGGAAGTGATCACATCAGAAGCGAGTAATAGTTTAAAGCCCAATAAAGAGATATTCGACTTTGCATTCCGGAAAACAGGGGCTTCTAAAAAAGAAAGTATCATGCTTGGTGATAGTATTGACGTAGATATTATTGGCGCTATCAATGCCGGGATTGACCAGGTTTTTATCAATCACCATGGCGTTGCTACTGATATAAAACCTACTTATACTGTGAATTCATTAAAAGAATTGGAAGATATTTTTTAATATACTATTTACCACAAAGCAACCACTGTGATCCCGCCCTGGGTTTTCTCGCCAATCTTCACCTGCACTTTTGCATTTAATGGCATTAACAAATCAACCCGTGAACCGAATTTAATAAACCCCATTTCTTCTGATTGTTTTACCTGTTGCCCGGGATGAAGATAATTGACAATTCTTTTTGCCAATGCCCCGGCAATTTGTTTTACAAGAAGCTCTTTCCCGTTTTTTTTATATACAACAGTATGCCTTTCATTTTCAACAGAAGATTTCGGGTGCCAGGCCACTAAGTATTTTCCTTTATGGTATTGGCTGTAAACTATTTCACCTTTTACGGGATTCCGGTTTACATGTACATTCAATGGACTCATAAAAATTGAAACCTGGATTCTTTTGTCGGTAAAATACTCATCTGACTGTACTTCTTCAATAGCCACCACCTTACCATCGGCAGGGGCTACAATGGCCTCCTCCTTATTTGTCAATACCCTGGCGGGTATGCGGAAAAAAGAGAAAATGAAAACCAGCAGGGAAAGTGTTAAAATAAAAATTATCCAGCTAACATCCGGAAAAGAAAAACTGATAAAGTAAAAGGAAAAGATATTGAGAACGCCAAATAGTATAGTACTCAATGCTATGATTTTATATCCCTCCTTATGAATGGTCATTGACAAATAGTTGGAGAGCAAATATAAGAAAAATGGCAGGTGGCCTTGCCCAATAAAGCTTCAGTCAAGATAGCTAAGTATTGAATAAATTTATGTGTTGTTATTTTATAAAAAGTAATACATAGAACCAAACTGCAGGTATCGCTAAGAGCATAGAATCAAAGCGATCAAGAAAACCCCCGTGCCCCGGCATAAGGTCGCCGCTGTCTTTTACACCCGCCATTCGCTTTAGTTTGGATTCAAGCAAATCGCCAAAGGTGCCAATAATTGAAGCAATTGCTGCTATTGTAGCCAGAAAGTAGTTAATATAATTTTCGTTTAAAGAATAAAATGTTTTCATAAATAAAAAACCAACTACAACTATACAAAGAATTATACCCCCAATTGTTCCCTCCCATGTTTTTTTAGGTGAAATTCCCGAAAGATGTGTTTTCCCGATTAACGAGCCAACTACATAAGCCAGCGTATCATTGATCCAGATACTTGCTACTATTACAACAGGAATAAAATTACCTGCAGTAATAAATCCTGTGTCATTAATATGTACATCTATTTCCTGGTATAAATTCATCATCAACCCCCAACTCAAAGAAATATAAAACAATCCCAAAGCAGCTGCGCCAAATTTTTTCCAATTAATTTTTTTGCCTTGGAAGATCCCCAATACAAGGAAAACAAACCCAGCCACAGAAACCGGAAAGGAAAAATTTTCTTTAAGGCTAAAATTATTTATTTTAAATACCGGCCCGCAAAACCAGAGTATAACAGCATAGCCCAACAGCATAAATGCAAGGCGGGTATAACGATGATAAATCGTATTATTAATTTTTTCCTGCAGGTTGAAATACTCCCACCAGCAACCAAAATGAATGATGGAAAACAAAATCAAAAAACTCCACTGATTCCACAGTAAGCCAGTCAACATTACCGCTGCAAATACGATTGCCGTCAGTGTTCTTGTTTGAAATGTTTTCCAGTTAAAGGCCATGAGAGCAGATGATAATTTATTAGTGGACAGATAATAGTTCTTTAAACGGAAAATGGATTATCGTTTTCAATTTTATCTCCGGCATAAATAGTTTCATAACTGGCAGTTGATCTTTTTTTCATATTGTAAATAACAGCAGCAACCAACATGGCACTTACTAATGCCGCAATAACCTGATTGCCGGCATTGAATACAGGGGTTTCCTGGTCCGCATAAGAAGGATTGAAATAAACCATCACCACTGCAAAGCCATCATATACAAAATGCGCAAGTATAGCGGGCCACAAACTGCCGCTGTACCAATAAATCATCCCCAACAGTATGCCAAGAATAAATCTTGGAATAAACCCATAAAATTGGAAATGAATTGCTGAAAAAAGAAATCCTGTTATTATTATTCCTATCCATACACTTTTAAACCATTTAATAAAAATCCTTTGCAATACTCCCCTGAAAAAAAGCTCTTCACCAATGCCTGCAAAACCTGCGATGAAAAGAAGATTCATCAGCAGATCTTTTACTGTATTTTTCTTTAATAAAAAAGCGACTTGTTTCGCGGCAGACTCTTCACTTTCTTTCATCCATTTACCAAGGGCAGTAGATTCAGGGATAAGCCGGTGATTAATAATTCCGGTCCATTCCACAAATGGAATTGCCACAATTAATACTGCTGCACCTAATAAAAAATAAAGCGGAATAGATGATTTTAAACCTAAATATCTTAATGGATTTGCATCAGAGAAATAAGCAAAAAGAAAACAGGGAATAACAAATAAGCTCAGAAACTGGATCAACAGTAAACCTCTGACTATTGTGAGTGTAACAGGGCTTTCATAATCCCATTTTTCAGTATCCGCCATAGCCAGCATACTTAAGCCGGTTACTTTGGAAAGAATAAGCATGCCGACCATACTGAGTATGATAAAAGAGCCAAAAGCCAGTCCTATAAACATTAAGAATTGCGCCCATGCCGGTCTTGTTTTTAAATACATCATAGTTAGTAACTCCCGTTTTTGATTTGTAAATTTGCAGGTTCCTGCCGAATGGCAGGCAGGCAAAAGTAATCATTGAAAATTGAACATTGATAATTGTGTATTGAACATTTAAAATGATAAAAATCGGTAACATATCACTTCCTGATTTCCCTTTACTCCTTGCACCTATGGAAGATGTAAGTGATCCTCCCTTCCGTTCAGTATGTAAGGATAATGGCGCCGATCTGATGTTCACAGAGTTTATCTCCAGCGAAGGGTTAATTCGTGACGCAATTAAAAGCCGAAAAAAATTGGACATATTTGAATATGAACGCCCGGTTGGCATACAAATTTTTGGCGGTGATGAAGAAAGCCTGTCGCTGGCTGCCAAAATTGTTGATGTAACTCAACCTGATTTACTCGATATTAATTTTGGTTGCCCGGTAAAAAAAGTGGCGTTACGTGGCGCCGGTGCCGGTGTACTGAAAGATATTGACCTGATGGTTCGTTTAACTTCGGCTGTTGTACAATCAACTTCACTGCCTGTAACTGTAAAAACAAGATTGGGCTGGGATGATAATAATAAAAACATTGAAGAGGTGGCAGAACGGCTGCAGGATGTTGGGATAAAAGCGTTGGCTATTCACGGACGTACAAGAACACAGATGTATAAAGGCGACGCCAACTGGACATTAATTGGCAAAGTAAAAAATAATCCCCGCATCACTATACCGATTTTTGGCAATGGCGATATTGATTCTCCTGAAAAAGCTTTGGAATATAAAAACCGTTATGGTGTGGATGGTATTATGATTGGCCGTGCAGCCATTGGCTATCCATGGATATTTAATGAGATAAAACATTTTATTAAATCAGGTGAGCATTTGCCTTCACCCACTATTGATGACCGTGTTGCTGTTTGCCGTAAACATTTATATAAAAGTGTAGAATGGAAAAACTCTGTGGTAGGCATCAACGAAATGCGAAGGCATTATGCTAATTATTTAAAAGGATTACCCAATATAAAAGAATATAGAAACAAATTAGTTACACTAAAAACCGTTGAAGAGATTGATGAGGTGCTGAATGATATTCTGAAAAATTACGAGGGGTTTGAATTTGAAAAAATGGCAATTGAGTTAATTAACTATCACGAAAAATGCCCGGTGGAGTAATTCTGTCAGGCATTTCCGGTTTTCAAATTTTTTAGTAACCCATAAACAGATATAACTGTCCAGATAGCTTCCAGTATTACAAAGGGCCAGAAAATAATAAGCACAGCGGCGTAGCAACTTAAACCGCCGCCTATGAAATTCAGAAGATAAAATAGCTTCCCGTTTTCAGGAATCATTTTCATAGTATTAAAAAAATAGGCAAGCAGTACAAGACCAACGCCAATGGTGCCCATCCAGTCATTATACGTCATAATTAGAAATTGATTTGAAGATATTTACAGATGAAGAAGGTTTTATTGTACTGTCCTCTTTACAGCATTCAATACTTGTTTACTCAATGGAGAAACAGATGGATCAAAATAATTGATAAGTATTCCGTTTTCATTTACCAGGTACTTTGAAAAATTCCAGCTTGGTTTTTTATTGGTCCAGCCGTTTTTGGTTTTGTCTGTGAGCCACTGAAAGACCGGGTTCTGTTCCGAGCCGGGCTTTACACTGCTTTTTTTTGCAAGAGGAAAACTAACACCATAATTTAATTTACAGAATTGTGCTATTTCTTCATCCGTCTTTTTTTCCTGTTGTTTAAAGTCATTGGCAGGAAAACCAATTACCTCCAGCCTGTCTTTATTTTCAGAATACAATTTTTGTAATTCATCATACTGGTTGGTGAATCCACAGTCGGATGCGGTGTTTGCCAGCAATAATTTTTTCCCTTTATATTTTGATAAGTTAACTATGCTTCCGTTATTCAATGTTATTGAGAGATCATAAATGGATTGTGGCGGTAATGCAAGAGAATCGTTTGTCAAAATTTTACTGTTCCTGCCGGTTAACCTGTTTATCCAGGTAAATGCAGGGTAAATTGTTTTTAAAACTTTTTGTCGTGTGGTCATGGTTGTATTATTACGGGTGACAACGGCTACATAACCGCTAAAGGTGATGATTAACATGAACAAAACTATGCAGAGATTTTTAAGCAATCGGGCTAATTTACTTTTTGTCTTCATATGTTGAATAGTATTACCGAACGTAAAAGTGAGTGACACAACAAAAGTTGAAAAATGCGTTACAACTGATTTCAAAAAATATTTTTATCGTATTACCATCTTAAACAATTTCAGTTTTCCTTTGAATGGCGGGTATTTGATATCCGGATCAAACCAGGTGGGAGTTTTCATAATGGATTTTTTATGGCTGAATGTTTCGAAAGACTGCCTGCCATGATAACTGCCTGTACCGCTGAATCCTCTGCCACCAAAAGGAAGATGATCGTTGGTGAGATGCCAGCTGCAATTATTGATACAACCGCCGCCTGCAGGAATGGCTGCCGACCATTGCTTTGCTTTTTTATCGCTACCCGTAAAAACATAAAAGGATAGAGGATTAGGATTGTTCGCAATTATTTTTAATACTTCTTCTTTTGTAGTGAAGGAAAGTATAGGTAACACCGGGCCAAATATTTCGTCTTTCATTATTGGTGAATCAGTGGAAACATTATCCAGCAATGTGGGTTCAATATAAAGTTGCTTGCTGTCATGCTTGCCACCATACACCACATTGCCGTTTGAAAGATAACTGATCACCCGGTTGAATTGTTTTTCATTGATCATACGGCCATAGTTATAGCTTGATGAAGGATCTTCTGAAAAAAATTTTGGAATGGTTTGTTTCAATTCCTGAATGAAAGCATCTTTTACTGAGTGATGAACGATCACATGATCCGGCGCTACACACATTTGTCCGCAATTGGAAAATTTTGCCAGGGCAATTCTTCTTGCTGCCACTTTAATATTGGCATCGCTTTCTACAATGCAGGGGCTCTTGCCTCCCAGTTCCAATGTCACGGGTATTAAATTCTCTGCTGCCATTTTGTAAATTATTTTTCCCACTACCGTACTGCCGGTATAAAAAATATGATCGAATACAAAGTTGTTCATCAACTGCGGGATGACAGTAACACCATCTCCTTCCATATATAAAATATAATCGGGTGAAAAATTTTCTTCAATAATTTTTTTCATGACAGCAGAAGTGGCCGGGGCAAACTCACTTGGTTTCAGTACGGCACAATTGCCGGCAGCTATTGCTCCCAACAAAGGATTCATGAGTAATTGAAATGGATAATTCCATGGACCAATAATAAGCACAACACCCATTGGCTCTTTAGTGATAAAACTCGATGAAGGCAAATTGAGTAAGTTGGTTGCTACTCTTTCGGGTTGCATCCATTCTTTCAATCCACTCATGATTGTTCTTATCTCACTAAGCACAATTCCAATTTCTGTTACCCAGGTTTCTTCCCTGCTTTTATTAAGATCTTTTTGCAGTGCATTGTAAATATCTTCTTCGTGTGCAAGTATTGCCGACTTTAGTTTTTTCAATTGCTCTTTTCTGAAAGCATAGGTTCTTGTTTCGCCGGAGTTGAATTCTTTTCTTAACGCATCGAGGGAAGGCAAACTCATTTTATAATTTTTAGAGCCGTAATTTACAATCATTCCCTAACTTAATGCCATGAACGAAACTAAAATACGATGGGGCATTCTTGGATGCGGACGTATTGCCAAAAAATTTGCGGCTGATCTGCGATTGGTGGAAGATGCGGAACTGACTGCTGTAGCAAGTCGTAATAAAGAAACAGCAGAGCTTTTTGCAAAAAATTTCCCCTGTAAACATGTACATGATAATTATGAATTACTGGCTGCAAATAAAGATGTAGATGTAATTTATGTTGCCACTCCACATTCACATCATCATGAGCATGGCTTGCTTTGTTTAAAAAATAATAAAGCTGTACTCTGTGAAAAAGCATTTGCCATCAACCGCAGGCAAGCAAAAGAAATGATAGCCATTGCCCGGGAGAAAAAGGTTTTTTTAATGGAAGCTCTCTGGACTAAATTTTTGCCTCATTATAAAAAGCTACAGGAGATCCTTGAACAAAAAACATTGGGTGATATTAAAAGTGTATTGGTAAATTTTGGATTCAAAGTTTTGCCCAACGCTCCACAAAGATTGTTTGATCCGGCCTTAGGCGGTGGTACACTTTTAGATATCGGTATTTACAATGTATTTATGGCCATGTCGGTTTTAGGAAAGCCGGATAGCATTGAAGCAACAATGGTGCCTGCTGTAACAGGTATTGATGAACAGCTTTCGGTTTTATTCAAGTATAACAATGGAGCAATGGCACAGCTCTTCTCATCATTTACAACAAATCTTCCAACACAGGCGGAAATAAATGGAACCGAAGGATGTATTACACTCACTACAAGATTCTATGAACCTTCTGCAACCATTCAGTTTTACAAACAAGTTTCGGGTGAAAGACAAACTATTCCTGTAGAAAAAGAAGGCGGCTTTGGTTACCAATATGAAGCAAGACATGTAAATGAATGCCTGAAAAAAGGATTAACTGAAAGCCCTGTGATGACTCATGCTGATACTTTATTGTTAATAGAAACAATGGATGAGATAAGAAGGATTGCAGGAATCAGTTATCCTGCCGATAAAAAAGAGATGTGATTTTAATTTAGAAACTTACTATCATCCGTTATAAAATGACTAAAGAATATTTTAAAAAAAGTTAGTCTATTATTCTTTTTGATTTCAATAACGGGTTTCTCCATACAATGATCCGCCAGATTACCTCTGCAGACAATAATGCACTCAAGGCAAACAATGCCGGGGCAAACATTTTACCGGTGGATAAAAATGCGCTGGAAAGAGCAATACAGTATACAGAAACGGGCAATAAAATTAAAAGGCATAATCCCGCTACATTAAGTGGAATTTTATAAGGACGGTGTTCATCTGGAAGACGTATGCGAAAAACAATCAGGCTGATGAATTCTAAAAACAATGCAGCGCCATAAAGTGTAACATCAATGATGATTAAATCCCCAAAGGTCCAGAAGATCATTCCACTTACAACCAATGAGCAAACAATAATTGACAAATAAGGAGTTTTATATTTCGGATGTAGTTCCTGAAGTTTATCCGGGAGCAAATGATCATCGGCCATTGCTTTAGGAATTCTTGATACAGATAGTAAAACTGCTGAAAATAGGCCGAAAGCACTTGCCATACCCCCGGCGGCAATAAATATTGCCAGCCATTGGCCACCCACAATTTTTCCCAATGAAGGGAAGCCTTTTTCATTTAATTCATTAAAATCAATTCCGGAATTTTGTACTGAGATAAGAACAATAAAATAAACAACAAGCACCATAAGAAATACAATTGCTGTTGAAATAAGATAGGTTCTTACCGGCTTATTTACTTCTTCTGAATAAGTAGTAGTATTATCCCATCCCATAAAATTCCACATCAGGGTATATATACCCATTCCCAGGGAAGAATAACTAAGGTTTTTTAATGATAAAGAAGGAATGGAAATATTCCCACCATGTTGTGAAATAACCATTCCGAAAAGAAGAATAAAAGGAATTAGAATAGCAATACTCAACAATACAGATGTTCTTCCTACCTGCACAATGCCAAGAATATTAAGACCTGCTCCCAGCCAGATAAGAAACAAACAAATCGGAATTTTATATTGAGCAATTTCAGGGAAAAAGAAAGATGCATATTCTACAAATAATACCGGGTAAATAGCAAGATCAACGAAAATAGAAAACCAGGTCCACCAGCCTTCATAAAAAGCCCAGCGGATTCCAAGGGCTCTTTTTACCCATTGATAGTAGCCGCCTGTAATCGGCATCATGCAGTTTAATTCCATCACAATAAAAATGGTGGGTAAATCCCATAAGAGAGGAGTAAGCAGTAATAAGAGAAAAGCTGCATGCTGACCGGCATAAATCATCAACGGCTCTAATCCATAAGGGCCGCCGGAAACAGTACAGAATATTACTGCTGCCAGTGTGATAATTCGCAGGCCTTTGACTGATGTAGTAGTCTTAAGCATAAAACGGTAAAACTATTGGAATGAAATTAAAAAAAACAAAAAAATTACTTTCATCAGTAGTGTGAAGACATGGAAGGCTTAGTTGCATAAAAAAGAAATTAGGTAATTTCGATATGCTATGACGGACGAATACTTTATGATGCAGGCGCTGAAAGAAGCAAGAAAAGCTTTTGATGAAGATGAAGTGCCGGTAGGAACAGTTGTTGTGGTAAATGAAAAAATAATTGCCCGGGGTCATAACATGGTGGAACGGTTGAATGATCCAACTGCACATGCTGAAATGATTGCACTTACTTCTGCATTTAATTTACTGGGAAGTAAATATTTACCGGAGGCTGCTTTGTATGTTACGGTAGAGCCTTGTTTTATGTGTGCCGGAGCCATGTATTGGAGTAAAATCGGGAAAGTTGTGTATGGAGCCGAAGATGAAAAAAACGGGTATAAGAAAACAGCAGGAAGCAACTGGCCATTTCATCCTAAAACAGAATTAATAAGAGGGGTGATGAAAGAAGAATGCAGCAAGCTAATGAAAGATTTTTTTAAAAATAAAAGATAGTTTATGGCAAAAAGTATTTCTAAAAAAATCATTGCCACTCATCCCCAATCAAAAAGGGAAATGAAAATTGATGCTGCAATTTATAAACCTTTTGAAGCGGCCATCATTCAAAGCTTAAAAGGAAGTAAGGCCCGCCTGCCGGACAGGCAGGCAAAAACTTTTACAGAGTTGACAGATGCTGTAGCAAAAATTATTAAAAAGAAAATACCTGATTTTAAAAAATCAATTCCCTGGTACACCATCTCTATACTTCGTGATTTGGAATCAAGAGGTGTTGCAGAAACTTTCTTTGAAAAAGGAATAAAACTGAACCGACTGAAAAAATAATTACAGAGTTTTTATTTTAATATTCTTAAAATAAACTCCTGTATTGGCAAATCCACTGTGTGTGGCTTGTAAAGCAATATAACCTGATTTAGCTGCGCCATAAGTTTTTACATCTTTCCATTTACCCGCTGCTTTTTGTGCTTTCCATTTGTCAGATCCTAATTCATACTCCACCACTTTCTTTCCATTCAGCCAATGTTCAACATGTCCTTTGTTCACAATTATCCTGGTCTGGTTCCATTCACCGGGATTTCTGGTAGCATCAACAGAAGCTGGTTGCATTGCATAATTAGCAGCAGTCTTTTGCCAGTCTTCAATTTTATCAGG
Source organism: Sphingobacteriales bacterium (assembly GCA_023251235.1). Classification (GTDB taxonomy): domain Bacteria; phylum Bacteroidota; class Bacteroidia; order Chitinophagales; family Chitinophagaceae; genus VBAS01. Next base: position 46,059 of record JAHEZE010000004.1, read on the forward strand.
ATATCCTTTATCATCAATCAACTGGTATTCGGGACCACTTTCATAAGTAGCTTCATTATCTTCTGTTACACGAAAGAGGATACCACTATTGGACTTCGGTGAAATTTTCCAATCAATAGCAAGCTCAAAATTTTCGTACTTGTCATTTGTGATGATATCGGGATTTTTATTTCCGGCAGGTTTCTCGCTGCATAATGTGCCATTTTTAACTTCCCATGATGAGCCGGGAATGTTTTTATATGCTCTCCATCCCTTCGTATCTTTTCCATCAAACAATAATTTCCAGCCGTCTTTCTTTTCAGCTTTAGTAAGTTTATTGTCTTTATTATCCTGGAAAGAGTAAACCAAAACTGATGCAGCCATAAGAATAATAACAGAAAGTGTTTTCATGTAAATGTTTTTTTAGTTAACAAGTTTTAAGTTGATAGGATCCCATTTCACAGCTTTGTCAGTAAAGTAACTGTCATTACATAATAATGCAGGCGCAGCGGCACGGTAACCGAACAAGGCATCTTCTGAAGAAACTTTTTTATTGCGGATACAATTGAAGAAATTATAGAAATGGTCGTAATGTGCTCCTTTGTATCCTTCTTCAGCTTTGTAAATAGTTGAACTTGGCGGAACCATTTTTTTTCTGTCGTAGACAGTTTCTATTTCTTTATTCATTTTTGTTTTTAATAAAGGATCATCTACAGCTGCATAGGATTGATTTTTTGTAAGCGTTACTTTATCCCATTCTACATTCATACTTCCTTCATTGCCTACTAAACGCAGGTATGTACTGTCTGCTGTGCCATCTACAAAATTTACCCGGAGTGATAAATTAAATGCAGGGTGTTGTTCTGTTTCGGCATAATCAAACATACCCATTAGAATGTCCGGCACTTCACGTCCATCTTTCCAGTATCTTAAGCCACCCATGGCCATAATTTTTTGAGGACCCTTCGAATTAGTAATAAAATGAAGACTTGAAAACAAATGCACAAACAAATCACCTGATACACCGGTACCGTAATCCCTGTAACAACGCCAGCGGAAAAAACGTTTGGCATCGAATGGTCGGTCAGGAAATTTATTCAAAAACATTTTCCAGTCAACTGTTTTATCAGATGCATCAGCAGGAATATCATATTGCCAGGCGCCAAAGGGTGAATTACGGGCCCAGAATCCTTCTGCATAATTTAGTTTTCCAATGGCACCGGCAGCTAATAATTCTTTTGCCTTTTCATTTCCCAACGAACTCATGCCCTGGCTGCCTACCTGCATTACAACTTTATTCCGGTTTTGCGCTTCCACCACAGCATTGCCTTCCGATACTTCATGAACCATTGGCTTTTCACAATACACTGCTTTACCACTATTCATGGCTGCCACGGAAATATCTTTATGCCAATGATCCGGTGTGGCTACAATTACTGCATCAATATCTTTTCGCTGTAGTATTTCACGATAATCTTTGGTGGTAAAAATATCTTTCCCATAATTCTTTTTTGCCGCTTCCAGCCTTCCGTCATAAAGATCACAGGCAGCAATGATTTTTGCACCAGGAACCGACATGGCAGTATTCCCATCAGCTGTTCCCATACCCCCAGCGCCAATCACAGCTATCTGTATGTTATCATTCGGGTTATAATAATTGCGAAGTAGTCCCTCAAAATTGTCCGGCTTTCCGGTAGCCTTAATAATACCCGGAATAGAAGAAGCTAATACGCTGCCTGCTACTTTCTGGATAAATTTCCGCCGGGAGTTACTTGTTGATTCATTGCTCATATTTTCTGTTTTGATAAATGAGGAAGGAAGTTACAGGAAAAAATCAAAAGCCAAGAAAACAAGTCTGTAGAAAATATTATTCCATTTCTCGAAAGACTTTTGCATGGCACATCAGTTATTCAAACGTAAATTTGTTTTCCTGATAATATAACTTCCTTATCCCCTTTTCCCAAAGGGATGCCTTTGGCAAGGGGTTAGGGACAAAAAATTAAACTATGTCTTTTACATTATTACCCCTTCCATATGCACACGATGCACTGGAACCGCACATTGACACCACAACAATGCAAATACACCACGGCAAGCACCATCAGGCTTATGTTGACAATCTGAATAAGGCTATTGCCGGAACTGAACATGAGAATAAAAGCCTTGAAGACCTGGTGGCACATGCTGGAAAAATTTCTGCTGCTGTCCGTAATAACGGTGGTGGTCACTGGAACCATACATTTTTCTGGGAAAGTATGGATGAAAATGCTGGCGGCATGCCTTCTGGTAATTTGGCCAAAGCTATTCATGATGCTTTTGGTTCATTTGAATCATTCAAAGAAAAGTTTGCCAATGCCGGAATGACAAGGTTTGGTAGTGGTTGGGCATGGCTGGGTGTGGATGCCAATAAAAAACTTTGTATTTGCAGTACGCCTAACCAGGATAATCCACTCATGGATGTGGCAGAAATAAAATGTACTCCTATTCTTGGAGTGGATGTATGGGAACATGCATACTATTTAAAATATCAAAATCGCCGGGCAGAATATTTAGGAGCTTTCTGGAATGTGGTAGATTGGAAAAAAGTGGCGGAAAGATTTGAAGCCGCTACGAAATAAATTTTTAATTAATGATTTGAAACTGCCCTGGAAACGGTGCAGTTTTTTTATTTCATAATGAGAATAAGGTGCAGCAAATAAAAAACTAACTTAGGTGTCCATTTAAAATCATTTGTATGATCTGGAATGTAACCGGCGGTATTGGAAATACACCACTAATAAAGCTTCAGAAAATTGTTCCTGAAAATTCAGCCGGTGTTTTTGCAAAACTGGAATGGGCCAACCCGACAGGCAGTATGAAAGATCGTATGGCCAAAGCAGTTATTGAGTCCGCTGCTGCTAAAGGAAAAATAAATCCCGGGGATACGGTAGTGGAATATACTGCCGGCACTACGGGGGTTTCGCTTGCTTTTGTTTGTGCCGCTATGGGGTATAAATTTCATGCTGTGTTTTCAGATGCTTTCAGCGATGAAAAAAGAAGAACTATGCAGGCTTTTGGTGCACAGATTACGGATGTGAAGAGTGATAATAAAAAAATTACTGAAGCCCTGATCAAAGAAATGATTGCTACTTCAAAAAAATTAAGTGAACAATCCGGACATTGGTGGTGTGACCAATTGAACAATCATGATGCGTCGAAGGGTTATCATGCTTTGGGAGAAGAAATATGGCAGCAGATGAATGGCAAAGTGGATGCATTTGTCCATTGCGTAAGCACCGTACATTCAATTCATGGAACAACTGAAATTTTATGGCAGCATGATAAAAATATTCATATCGTGGCAGTTGAACCGGATGAATCAGCTGTATTATCAGGCAGAGCCACCGGCTCTCATAAAATTGAAGGAATTGGCATTGGTTTTATCCCACCTCTTTGGCAACCCGAAATGGTGAATGAAATAGCCACTGTAACCACCGAAGAAGCCAAAAGCATGGCAAGGAGACTGGCAAAAGAAGAAGGCATATTTGCAGGTACATCTACCGGAGCCAATGTTGTAGCGGCCTTACGAATTGCAGAAAGATTAGGTAAGGGGAAAAATGTTGTTACCATTATAGTTGACTCAGGCTTGCGTTATCTGAGTACAGATGTTTACAGGTATTAAGGCACAGGATCATAGCCGCTACCACCCCAGGGATGACAACTGGAAATTCTTTTGATCGCAAGCCACATTCCTTTCACAAGCCCATGTTTCTTTAATGCTTCTGCTGCGTAATGTGAACAGGTAGGAGTATAGCGGCACTTAGGTCCGAGTATGGGAGAAATAACCCACTGATAAATTTTTATCAATGCAATAAATGGAAGGCTAAGAATTCGTAGAAATGTTTTCATCAATCATCTTTGATAGCTTTTGTAAAGTTACCGCTACTTTATCTTTTATGAGTAGGTATGCAGGAAGCTCCTTGCCTGTATAAATAATGAAAACATTCAGTTGTTTATTTCCCGCTTTCAGTTCTTCTTTTAGTTCATTTTTTTGCAGCCGCCAGGCTTCTTTAATTAATCTTTTAATCCGGTTCCTGTCAACAGCCTTATTAAAATTCTTATTGGAAACTCCCACTCCAAATTGCAAAATGTTTTGTCTATTGTCCACTGATCTTTGACTATCGATGAGATAGAAAATTCTAAATGGCCCAACGACAAACTTCTTCCCTGCACTGAACAATAGTTCAATTTGTTTCCGGCTCTTCAGTCTTTCATTTTTCCCAAGAGTAAATTGCCTCTTCATCATTTTACAAAAATAAAATAGTCCCGCTTTAACGAGACTATTTACAAATATTAAAACTTCCTAAGCCCCCTTTAGGGGTTGGGGTTTCTATTTCGCTTTTCTTTCGTCAGAAACGGTCAATTTCGTACGGCCTTTTTTACGACGACTGGCTAGCACCTTACGGCCATTAGCAGTTTGCATACGCTTACGAAAACCATGCACTGATTTACGGCGACGCTTATGGGGCTGATAGGTTCTTTTTTTTCCTGGCATAAAAATTATTTTTTCCTTTTACAAAATCCCCGTTATGAAACGGGCTTAACAAATCTTCTCAATGGGAACACCACTTCCCACTGATTGTGAAAGGACGGCAAAGGTAGGGGAACAGGCTCAGAAGTGCTAAGCAGAAATAAGAATTTTATTAATCCAACTTTTGTAATACTTCTCATTGTTCCTTGCCTGCCTGCCGGTAGGCAGGTGTCACACTCCTGTACTTCCAGAACCCTGAGCATCACTGCTTTTTACTTGTCCAGATCAATATGTAATGATCTTATTCCGGCACCATAAAAATCAGCAGCATGCCTGTCAAAATCTTCTGTTGAGTCGGTTGTATAAAACTCTCTGTCGCTATTCTGACTGAGGATACTTTCTATTTCAGGGTGACGATACAGGTAATTAGCAAGGCTTTTAGCCACAATCTCTCCCTGGTTTAATATTTTTATATCAGCAGGAGTATATTCTCTTATTTTATCATGCAGCAAAGGATAATGCGTACAGGCAAGCAGAATAGTATCAATAGAGGATGATTGATCAATTAACTCATTGATATATTTTTTTACAAAAAAATCTGCTCCATGGCCTGTATACTCATCATTTTCCACCAGTGACACCCACATGGGGCAGGCTTGCTGAAAAACTTTTACTTCAGGAAAAAATTTTTCAATCTCAATCTTATAAGAATTGGAAATAACCGTACCAGTCGTAGCTAAAATGCCTACATGTTTTGAATCAGAATAGTTGCCAATCACTTCAGTAGTGGGCCTTATTACTCCCAGTACTCTTTTTGAGGAATCTATTTTTGCAAGATCGTTTTGCTGAATGGTTCTTAGTGCCTTTGCTGATGCAGTATTACAAGCTAACACTACCAAAGGACATCCTTTCTGAAAGAACCATTTCACACATTGCAACGTATATCGATACACTGTATCAAAAGAACGGGGACCATAAGGAGCCCGGGCATTATCACCCAGATAAATATAATCGTACTGAGGCAGCCGGCTGACCATCTCCCGCAGAATGGTTAAGCCGCCATACCCTGAGTCGAAAATACCAATAGGAGACGTTGAAGGCATATACAAAAGTAAATGAGGCTGCGGCAACAAAATGCGACAGCCTCAGACAAATATTACCTTTAATAAATATTATTGGTTAGTTTTTCCTGGTGTTACGGGTTTATTGATAGTGGCAGCCGTGGGAAGTTTGACCTTAAGCTTTTCTGCTACCAATGGTAATAAATTATCAGCAGGAGGCGCTACCAACAATGCTTCCTGTGAATAAACATATGCATACCCTTTTTCTTTAGCTACCGCACTGATTGCATCATATATTTTTTTGTAAATAGGTTCTAAAAGAGCATTTTGTTTAGCCTGTACAGCTTGCTGAGAAATTGACTGCCAGTTATTGATCTGGTAAGCATAATTAGCCAGGTCTTTTTTCAATTCATTTTTATATGATAAAGGCATTTTTGTAGTGTCAGTCTTATTCAATAAACTATCTTTAAAAGTATACATCTGGAATACACTTGCAAATTCAGTATTAATAGAATCTTGCTGATACTTTTCCAATAGCGAATCAATTTTGCCCGTTTCCGGCATTAGTGATAACATATTATCTACGCTGATGTAGCCCATTTTGTTTTGTGCCTGAGTAGTATTACTGACTAACAGGCCTGTAGCCAACACAATAATAGCAGTGATCTTTTTCATTTTGTTTTTTAAATTGATGTTTATTTATGAGTCTTTTTTGAAGCGCATCGTTGCCAGTTCAAAAATTTTTAACAAACTAATTTTTAACCCCCAAATCTCTCAATACATCTTCGCTTTTATCCAGTTTTGGGTCGGCAAAGATAACGGTAATTCCTTCACTTTTATCTAAAATAAAGTCATAGCTTCTTTGCACAGCCATCTTCTGTACAGCATTGTATACTTTGTCCTGAATTGGCTTTACCAGTTCCTGTCTTTTTTTAAACAGATCGCCTTCAAAACCAAAGTGTTTACGTTGTTGGTCACGCAGCTCTTTTTCTTTTACAAACAATTGAGCTTCTCTTTTCTTTTTCAGATCATCGCTCAGCATTACCTGTTCAGCATCATAATCACGGTACATTTTATCCAGTTCGGTTTGTTGAACATCTATTTCTTTCTGCCACTGGGCAGCAATATCATCCAGTTTTTTTTGTGCCTCTTTATAATCAGGCATTTTATCCAGGATGTATTTGGTATCAATAATGGCGTACTTCTGCGCACTAACTGCAAAAGCTGAAAGCCATATGCTACAAGCTATAAGCAATACTTTTTTCATATTGAAGTGTTTTATGGTGAATAGAATTACTGAACGTACAAGTGAGTGACACAACAGAAGCTGAATTGTAACACTCATGTTTGGTTAAAAAAAATTATTCGGGTTCATAGCCTAACATAAAAGTGAATTTAGATGCAGCTTTTAATCCGCCGCCAGGTTTAAGACGATCAAATCCTACACCATAATCAAATCCCAATAATCCAAACATGGGAAGGAAGAAACGCATACCGATACCGGCGCTGCGACGCAGGCTGAATGGGTTATAGTCTTTGAAATTGTACCATCCATTTGCCGCTTCAAAAAATGTAAGGCCGTAAATAGTACTGCTTGGGCTGGTGGCAAATGGATACCTGAGCTCTAGCTGGTATTTATTAAATATGGTGAAAAAATTTCTTGCCTGTGATGGATCATCTGTTGGATTTACACCCGGGTTTGAATTTTCATAAATGGGATAACCCCGATGTGCAACAATATCATACCCTAATAATCCAAAATTGTTTGTCATACCCGCATCTCCCAATTGAAATCTTTCAAAGGGTGAAAAATCAAGTTTGCGGTTGTACCTGCCCATAAAACCATATTTGGCAGCAAGTTTAACGATAAACTGCCTGTTTTTTTCAGCGCCGGTGGGATGACCCAAAGGAATAAACCATTCAGCATTAAATCTCCATTTGTGGTATTCAGGATGTTTATATTTGTTATCATTGGATAAGCCAGCGTTTAATAAAGAATAAGGAGGAGTAGCCTGAACGCTTAAAAGAAAATTGGAACCACTAGTCGGGAACATTGGATTTGGGCCAGCCGAATTTCTGTTCAGTGCCATTTTAAAGCTGAAGTTGGTAGAGTTTCCGCTATCAAGACCTGCAAAAATCGGATAATTCTGAAGTTTGTATTGGGTAAAATTGAGAGAATAAACAAGACTAAAATAGTCATCTGGCCATTTTAATTGTTTCCCTAATGAAACACCTGCACCCAGCGTTTTTAAGAAACTGGAATCGGCTCTTTGCTTGTTGAATCTTTGTGTAAAATAATCATACCCATTGGTGAATTTGCTGCTATAAAGGCTATAGGTTAATGAGTTTCTTTTCTTACCACCCAGCCATGGTTCAGTAAAAGAAGCATTATAAGAACTGTAAATTTTTCCATTGGACTGTACCCTTAAACTTAATTTTTGACCATCTCCTGTTGGAAGAGGATCCCATGATTTTTTATTAAAAATATTTTTGATGGAGAAGTTGTTGAAGGTAACACCAAGAGTTCCTGTCAATCCAATGCCACCACCCCAGCCGGCTGAAAGTTCTAACTGATCAGATGATTTTTCTTCTAATTTATAATTGATATCCACTGTTCCGTCTTCCGTATTGGGTACCGGGTTGATTCCGATTGTTTCGGGATTAAAGAAATTAAGCTGTCCCAATTCACGTTGTGAACGAATAATATTGGCTCGACTGAAAAGTTCACCCGGAATAGTTCTTAATTCGCGGCGGATAACATGTTCTTTGGTTCTTTCGTTGCCGGAAATATTCACATCTTTAATTCTTGCCTGTGGACCTTCCGCCATTCTTATTTCATGATCTATAGTGTCGTTATACACAGCAGTTTCTATTGCATCGGCACGGAAGAAAAGATATCCATCATCCATATAAAGGCCACTGATATCACCCCCCTCTGGTGTAAGTTGTTTACCAAGTCGCTGATTCAATGTTTCAATATTATAAACATCTCCCTTCCTGATGCCCAATATGGAATTCAGAATTGAATCGGAATATTTTGTATTTCCTTTCCAGACAATATTCCCGAAATAATATTTGTGCCCTTCATTTATTTTAAAATCAATATTTACATTACCATTATAGATTGTGTATGGCCTTGCTTCTTCAATAACGGCATCACGATAACCAATAGAATTGTAATAATTCAATATTTTTTCTTTGTCTTCTTCAAATTTTTTTTCATCAAATTTTGCAGAAGATAAAAGTTTGAAACGGAACCAGGGATCCAGAAAATTTTTTGTTTTACTTAAAGACAGATACCCTTTGTCTTTCAGGTATTCTTTAAAAGTGATTCTGGGATTCGTGCCAAAAATTGTCGTGTCTTTCTTTGGATATAATGTGAACCGGCTTACTTCTTTGGTTCCTTTCAATTTCTTTTTCAGCTTCAGGTCACTAACCGATTCATTGCCAAAAAAATTAATGTTATTTACTTTAACCTTTTGTCCTTTGTCAACTATAAATGTGAGTGAAATAGAATTGATATAGGAAGTATCTGATTTCTCTGTTATCTGAAGTTTAATATTGCGGAAGCCTTTGTCCGCATAATATTTTCTTATTACTTCATCAGCATTACGACGGGTGTTTTCTGTAACAATAGTTTGTTTGGCTAATCCGATTTTTCCCTGCAATTCTTCTTGTTCAGATTTATTTATGCCTTTAAAAAAGAAGTTTCCAAGCCGGGGTCTTTCTGTTACGTTGATTTCGATTTCAATTTCATCTTCTAAAATCTTTATTACAAAGATCTGCACGTTAGAAAAAAGTTTTTGCCTCCATAAGTTTTGTATTGCTTTAGAAAACTCATCTCCGCCAGGATGCTGAATTTTGCTACCCACCTGTAAACCTGAAATTGAAATTACTATGGAGGAATCAAGAAAATAAATTCCTGTAGTTTTTATAGAGCTGATTGTATATTCTTTTGGCCGGGTAGCATTTTGCCAGGCTAGCAGGTTAGGGTCTAATGAAGTGGGCTTTGTGGTGTCGGATTCCTGGGCATTAACAGAAAGTAAGAAGGTAAAACCCACTATTAGCATTAAACAAAACCGGGATAAAATTCTTTGCATGTTTGGTTATTCAGATCAATCAGTTATTGCCAGAAATCCAATAGGGATTACCTTTAACGGCGGCAAAATAACGGTAAATTTTTGAAGTGTTTGTTAAATAAGTTGGTTACTGTGGTTATATGGGTTAAATAAGTAACACACATTTTTTATAAACCCAGGTTGTACTCTGATAATTATAATATCATGACTCATTTAGCTAATGTTTTATAGGCTCTTTTTCTACCTGCTCACCGGTTTTTCCAAACCGGCGTTCCCGTCTCTGATAATCAATAATCGCCTCATAAAGATTTTCTTTTCTGAAATCCGGCCAGCGAACATCTGTAAAATATAATTCTGCATAAGCAAGCTGGTAAAGCAGGAAATTACTGATCCGGAATTCCCCACTTGTTCTGATCATTAGTTCGGGATCCGGAAACTCGCTGGTAACAAGATGTTGCTGCAAAATATCCTGGTTGATTTCTTCAACCTTCAACCCTCCTCTTTTTACTTCAAACGCTATATTTTTTACAGCATTCAGCAATTCCCACCTGCCACTGTAACTCAGCGCCATAATCAGATTGAGACCTGTATTATCTTTAGTAAATTCCAGTGCTTCATTTAATTCTTTACGTGCATAATCAGGAAGCATGTTCTTATCTCCAATCATATGTAATTTGATATTATTTTTATGCAGGCTTTCTACTTCATTTCTGATTGTGGTTACTAATAATTCCATTAGTCCCACCACTTCATATTGCGGCCTGTCCCAGTTTTCTGTAGAAAACGCATAAAGTGTAAGATATTCCACTCCCAGTTCAGCACATCCTTCTACAATATTGCGAACACTTTCTACCCCATGGAAATGACCGAATAATCTATCCTGCCCCTGCTCCTTTGCCCAACGGCCATTTCCATCCATGATAATGGCAATATGACGTGGCAAATGACTTTTGTCTATTTGTTCTAATAATTTCGACATATGATTCGGAAAAAATGAGGTATTCAAAGGTAAGAAAAACAAAGCCCCCGGCAATTTTGCTGCGGGCATCATAATATTATAACAATCCTTTACCGGCAATGAATCTGCACCGATGATATATGGTATCGGAAACAGTGGTAGTTTAAAAGAAAGAATAGCTGCCGAAAAAAATGAAAATCTAAAGCTTAAGAAGATAATTCAAACAACCTATTGATTTTTGTTAGCTTAAGTTATCAAAAATTAAATTTTTGAAAAATAAAATACCACCCGAAGGTGGTTGAATAAAAAATTTATTCAATATTTAATTGGCTGAAGGACATTTATAGCTCTGTAAATTAAACGATATGTAGAAAATAGCTGTAACAAACTGGTCTTTTTGTTTACTATTACCACGCTGGCGTCCATCTGTACCAATTGGTTCACCAAACTCGTAAGATCTGTCGTGGAGTAAGAAAGCCGGTGAGGGGCTTCCATCAGGTAATGGCGGAAAAACTATAGGATTAACATAAGTTTTGCTTACATCATCAAGATAATCTGTGCCTGTTACCCTGTGAACAATTTCAAACCCTATATTTATTCTTTCATTAAAAGAATATTTAACACCTGCGCCAAAAGGAATACTATAGGACATCGACTTATAAGGTTTTCTGTCCGGATATAAAGCATTCCCTTGTCCTTCTGTATTTAATGGACGTAAAAAATATTTTTTCCCTGTCAGTAATGCATATGGATCATAATTAAAAACGCCGACACCAAATGTTATATAAGGCGTGAAATTATACCCTGGTTCTCCTGGCATAAAACGAAAGAAATTAAAATCTCCTTGCACAGCTAATTCCAATAAATTAGAATTAAAACTCAGATTACGTTGTTGCATAAAAGTATTCTGCTTATTATAGATATCCGAGTAGCCTAACTGTGCAAAGCTGGCCTGAACTCTTACAGCAATATAATTTGCAAAATTTTTACGAAAGAAAGCGGTAGCTGCGAATTTCGGCCGATTCAAACGGGCTCGTGTATTAAGGTCGCCAAAATAATGGGCAGAACCTAAACCAACTCCAAACTCTCCTTCTTGTATAATCGACTGGGATTGACCCAAAAAAGTGGCTGGGGCAATAGCAACAGTTATTATTAAAAAAACGGTTCGAAACATGATTGCAAAATAAGACTTAGGACTGTTAAAACGAAAAAATGGACTTTTTCTTTTGCCGTAGCTGTTAATTTCTCTTGTCCAATCCCCATGTGAGTTTATTATGTAAGGTCTGGAGGAAATTATTTTCCGTGAGCCTCACGAGGTTAAGTAAAAAACTTTCTTTTTTTACTGCCAGTTGCACATTTTTGCTCACTATTTCCCTTCGGCTGTCAAGTGCACAAATGATTTGTTCCGATCGGCTCTCTACCTCAAAAGAGATAATATTATTATCAGGTACCAATATAGGACGAACATTCAGATTATGCGGAGCAACGGCGGTAATAAGAAAACTACCTGATTCAGGAAAAACAATCGGTCCGTTACAGCTTAAAGAATATCCAGTTGATCCTGTTGGAGTGGCTACAATTAAACCATCAGCCCAATAAGTATTTAAAAATTCTCCGTTCAGATAGGTATGTATTTTTATCATAGGGGCAGTATCTCTTTTGTGAATCGAAAATTCGTTTAATGCAAAAGGAACATGACCAAACATGGAGATACTGGCGTCAAGATGTATCAGTGTCCTTTTATCAACAACAAAAGTTTGGTTTGTTAATGCTTTCACAGCATCGGCCAGCTGTTCACGTCCGATGCCGGCCAGGAACCCTAATCTTCCGAAATTGATCCCCACAATGGGAATTCCTTTATCTCTTACCAGTGTTACGGTATCCAGTAATGTTCCATCACCACCAAGACTGATAACAAAATCGATTTCTTCAGTAAGATCCTCTGACAAGAAAAAAGTAGAAGTACCGGAAGGAAGATGAATACGGTCTTTAATCTCTTCCAAAAAAGGAAGGAAAACTATAGCGCTGATTTTTTGTTTTGCCAGTTCATCAAAAAAAAACTGAACATCACTTCGTTTATCTTCTTCTAATATCCTGCTGTAAATAGCAATCTTCATAATTTATGCCAGGTCAATAGTTGGACTTTTTGTGTAAAAATAACCCGTTTTGCCCTAACTGATTAAAGCTCCATTCCAATCTCAAGGTGAAATCATAATGAGTTAAAATATCGATGCCAACCCCCCCTGAATAGAGCATCTTATTATTGAGGCCACTAGAACCCGGTTCGGGACTGTGAAAATAGCCGGCATTAGCAAAGGCTCTCGCATAAATATGGAATGGAATCCGGTAAGGAATTTCATCATTTTTTCTTTTTTTATGAACATAAAAACTTGCCAACTCACGGGTTACCGTTGTTTTCAAATAACCCCCTGCCACCCCATCCACTACATAATATTCATACCCTTGCATGAAGAAATCATTATACCCCAGCAGCCGCAGATTAAAATAAGGTTGGTGAAAAGGAAGTTTTATGGTTCCTGATAATCTGGTTCCCAGGTATGTTTTGTCTGCTAACTTCCAGTTGGCTCCGCCTTTTACTGAAAGTTGCCAAAGGTTAATGATATTATTTACTCCCTTTTTGATAAAAGATACTTCAGCCAGGTAACCAGTCAAAGGGTAAGGAATATAATCCACATCAAAATAGCTCATGTTGTAATAAAATTCAGGGTACGATATTTTATTTCTGCCATTCTTAAAATAAGAAGAATTTAATGCGACAATTGTATCATTAACTCTTTCTACAGTATATCCGATACCAAACCGGTGCCGGGTTTTTATAGCCCTTCGGTATGTAAGCTCTGCATAAGATTTAAAAAAAGAACGTACATATTTATTAGTATCCTTAAAAAAAAGCTGCTTATTGTTCAAAGTATTGTAATTCACTTCACGGTTTTTACCCATCCCCAAACCAACATTTAACCCCCATTTCATTTTTTTATCAAAATACAACCTGTCATAACTGGCAGATAGTTGCTTTGTGTACCCGTTTATTAACCAGATATTCAATTTGTCATTGTTGCCGGTTGCATTATTATATAATAACTTAATTCCGTAGTTGACCCGGTTTAGTTTCGCATTATTTTCAATGAGCCATTGATTTAAATTTCTGTCAACATTTTTAAGAATCGGAACAGGGAACAGATACCATCTTTCTTTTACTTCTACTAAAATATCTACATCATACCCTTCAATACTTTTCAGAGCAACTATTACTTCATTAAAAAGAACTGTATTCATTAACTGGCGTCTTGCATCTTCAAATCTTTTTACCAATTCAGAAAGCAGATATTGATCTCCTGTTTTAAAAGGCAGCTCACGAAGTATTAGCTTTTCTTTCGTTTTCTGATTGCCTTTGATATATATTTTTCTTATCTGGAATGGAGTGATGTCAGGATTCGTTTCGTATTTAATTCTTTGCTGTAATGTCACCGTCGCTGAATTATCAGGTTGGCCCGGTTGTGAGTACAGACTTACAGAGGTTGACAATACCAGGAGTAATAAAATATATAATTTTTTTATCCGGGGCATAGAATACCGCTTTTCTTAATTGTTGTCTTTTAAAGATATGTTTTTTACAGCTTTAAATGCCGGAGAATTCAACAATCAGAGCTTGAGATAATTCATCAGGTTATCGTAATTGCTGCGAAGTTCATTCTCGTAAAGCTCTTCCCCGAAATAACTTTTCACATTATACTCATACCGTTGAAAAGTAGCTACTATATCTGATAATTCAGTTTTATTCAGTTTAATTGTCACCTGCATCATTCCGGTTTGCGGATCAGTATAAGTATTCAATTGGGTGATCCGGGCATCATTGGTTTCCACTAACCTGCTTATTTCGCCAAAGGAATAGTTTGTACTTTCCATTTCTAACACAATAAGACCCCCGGGCTCTTTTACATTCATGAAATCAGAAGCATGCTTTAATAGTTCACGGTAACTTACCATGCCAGTCAACTCATTATTCTCACTAATTACAGGAACTATGCTCAATCTGTTTTCAACAGCTACCTGCAGGGCTTTTAAAAAATGATCATTCTCCCGAACACAAATCATTGGAAAGCTTTCTTTCAGATCCCGGATTTCAATTGTTTCATCCGGCGCCTGCATCAGATTTTCTTCACTTACCATGCCCATAAATTTTCCATCTTCTTCAATTGCCAGTTGTGAAACATGGCTGTCATTCATCATTTGCAGGGCATTGAAAACTTTATCTTGCAAGTGAAGTATAGGTAATGAGTGAGATATCAGTTCCCTTGTCAGCATGGATAACGGCTTTGTTTTTTTCAGACTGCAATACTTATACTACTGTTGCAGGCTCGTTTAGTTTTTTCAAAAATTTATGCAATATGATATTGAATTCATCAGGCACCTCCATCATAGGAGCATGCCCGCATTTATCTATAAAATATAATTCACTATTAGGTATCAGTTTATTAAACTCTCTTGCCACAAAAGGTGGGGTAATGCTATCATTATTTCCCCATACTAATAACGTAGGTTGTTTTATTTGATTGAGTTCTTCACCAAGATTATTTCTGATAGCGCTTTTTGCCAATGATATTATCTTGATGGCCTTCAACCTGTTATTCACAATCCCGTATACTTCATCCACCAGGTCTTTGGTAGATGTTTTAGGATCGTAAAAAGTGAGTTCTGTTTTTCTTTTGATATATTCATAATCGCCCCGTTTGGGGTAACTATCCCCCATTCCATTCTCAAATAAACCAGAGCTGCCGGTAAGAATAAGTGATTTTATTCTTTCAGGCTGTTTTAATACATGAATTAAAGCAACATGACCCCCAAGTGAATTACCAAGCAGGTGAACATTTTTATAATCCCTGGCTTCTAAAAATTTATGAACAAACTTTGCTAAACCGCCAACCGTAGAGTGAAGTATATCCAATTCAAATAACGGCAGTATGGGCACTACTACTTTATAATGAACCCGGAAATACTCTATTAAACCCTGAAAATTGCTAAGGGCTCCAAAAAGTCCATGTAAAAGCACCAACGTTTCTCCCTGGCCTTCTTCAATAAACCTGAATTTATCCTGATGCCTTACCTCGTATTGCATAACTTCTTTCTGCAATTAATTTTTGCTAAAATAGTTGATTTACTGCAAACTTAAAGGCTATTTGATCCTGAGTAACCCAAAAATTAATTTGCCGGAGGGATCTGTTGGGAAACATTACCGAAAAAATCTTTCAGATCGTTAAACATTCCTTTAAAAAGAGGAATGATTTTACCTACCCAGTCAATCACTTTTGGCCCAAACGGCTCAATATATTGGTAGAAGACTGACGTATTTTTCGTTTCGGGCTTTATCAGATCTATCTGATCGGCATAAAAAAGAATAACACTGAGTATCACAATGTACAAAGCAACAAATAGTAAAATCCCGGCTAACCTGTTAATCCATCCAAGCATGGCCAACTCCACACTTTTCTGAATCAGTTTTGCTCCCAATCTTACCAATAAGACAACTACCAGGAAAATCACTGCAAAAGAAATAATAGGTAACCATTGATCAGAAATCCTAACGGCCTTACCAATATATCCTGCCACCACAGTGGACAGTTTGATGGCCGCTGCAAGACCTGCAATAAAAGCAATAACTGAAAAAACGCCAATAATCAATCCTTTCTTAAAGCCGTTAATAATTGCCCATATCACCACTACGATAAATATAATATCAATAATCATATTGTCTCTTTACGAAGTTTAACGATGAATGTCTTTGTTTTGAGATATTTAATAATAAATATTTCGTTAAGCCTGTGATAATAATTCTTTAACCATCATGGATATTGTTTTACCGTCAGCTTTACCGGCAAGTCTTTTTGTGGCAGCTCCCATTACTTTACCCATGTCTGCCGGTGAAACTGCACCCAATTCTGCAATTATGGTCGACAATAACTTCTTTAACTCATCAACCGAAAGTTGCTGAGGCAGGAATTTTTCAATTATTTCAATTTCTTCCTGCTCTTTTTGAGCAAGATCTGTACGATTTTGTTTCTGATAAATTTCAAGTGAATCTTTTCGTTGTTTTACCAGCTTTTGCAAAAGTTTTATTTCATCCTCTTCTTTCAATTCTCCTCCGGCACCTTCGGATGTCTTTGCCAACAGGATGGCTGCTTTAATAGCACGAATACTACGCAAACCTTTTTCATCTTTCGCCAGCATGGCTGTTTTCAAATCAGCCATTATTTTTTGTTCAAGGCTCATAAATCGTTTTTAGTTTAAAATTTATAATTAAATTTTCACCGATAATCCCTATTCTTTTCTTTCAGGTCATACCTGTTCATGCCTTACTCTCTTTCAACTGCTTTTCCCTGAATTTATGGTATAAGTCATGGGCAAATTTTTTCATATCATCTACCACTTCTTTATGCTGGGTAGCCCGGTCATATGTATCTGCCATGGTCATCAGGGTCTGGTAAAAAAAATCTGCCATTTCATCTACCATCATTTCCTTTGTCCACAGATCAATGCGGAGTGCTGTTTTTTCAGCTCCATCCCAAAAAGCCAGCATCATTGCTTTTGCTTTTTGGGCTTGTTTTATAGTAGAATCTGATGCGTTCCAGTAAATATTTTCCGGCACACGGTTCTCATTAAGATCCACATCAATGGTAATGGTTGATTTATTCATATCCTCTTTTCTTAAAGTGAGGGGCAAAAGTAATTCAAATCATTTTAGTGCCTTATTTATACTTTCCCATAAAAGATCAGCAGTTCGCTGAGTGGTAAAATTGCCGGCGATTGCTTTCCCCTTTTCAGATAATTGTGAATGCAGGTTTTCATCGGTATAGATACGCATCATTTTTTCACTTAACTCTTTAAAATTTCCGGAACCGGCATACAAAGCACATTCATCAGCCACTTCTTTAATAACAGAATCCTCAAAAACAATTAACGGCACTCCGCATTGCATGGCCTGTAACCCCTTAATCATGGAATCTTCATTAGTATATGGATGAATAACGGCATATGCTGAGGCTGTTATTTTTTCCATATCAGTCTGTCTATCTAAAATTTTTACATCATGCCGGTATTTATACATTTCAAAATCTTTTTTATATAATCCTGGCGGGGTTGAATAAATTAATAATTGCATATTACTTTGTTGTCTTTTTTTAAACCAGGAAAAAGCTTTCAAAATATTTATAAAGTTTTCCCTATTCTTCATCACACCCGTAAACAAAAAGAATTCTTTACTATCGCAAACTGTTTTTTTAATTTTTTCTTTCTCTCCCGTGCTTAGCGGTTCATAATTTTTCCCTGCAAATGCATAACAAACATCAACTTTCTTATCCGGCAATTGAAACTGACAGGTTATGCTGATTTTTACTTTTTCAGATAGTACAGCAATTGATTTTGCTTTTCTTAAATAGTTTGAATTCAGTTTTTCATCCTTCAATATTATCAAACAATGAGGTGTCGCAGCTGACACAGAACAATTATCATCAAATGAAACCACCACATCGGCCTTCGTCTTCTTAAGTATCAATGGAATTTTCCATTGTTTCCAGTAATTTTTCAGCCTGTTATCAGATGCCTTATTAATAATAATCCAATCAATATTTGAAGAAGAAATAAATCCGGTATCTGGCGAATTATCGGAAAGAAATAAAAATTGATTATCCGGGTGTTGCTTCGTAATCTCCTGCAACGTTTGAAAAATAAATTCCTTGCTGCTGTGGGTTAATTTTTCCGGCAGTTTTTGTAAACAAACAGCAATAATCATAATGCGCAAAGATAAACGCTGTGGCTTTGGTCAGGGAAAATTCAATTTCTTCACTGAATAAACGGGCAAGAACCGTTCGTAAAAAAGAAAAAATCCTCAGGCATTTTTACTTATTGATTTTTCTTATCTTATTCAGATTCTTTTCCAATTTACCCCTGCTGTTATTACAGTAAGAATTGCTTTTTATTTTCATGAATTATCCAATTAAAAATCGGGGAATTTTACAATTGCAGGGGTAAGGGTTTATGATTAGGTTTGATTTACTGTTTTAATTATTTTATACCAAAACACCGGATAATAATTTTCCTCTTTTCCAACTTAAAATAATGACTTTAGAAAACGTATGTTTTTATCATTCCTGAAAAATATTATTGGTATCATATTTGTTACAGTTTGCAGCGAAAATTTATGATGAAAGCTCTTCATATAAACAGATTCGGGCTGGTCAATGAAAAACCGGCTTTGCTATGCAGCAATAGATTGAGGTTGAAAGAATGTAACGGGCCGGCTGACCGGCATCAATAACTTCAGATTATTAAACGACCTCTTAGGTGGAAGAGGATGGTGGCTTGTAAAAGGGGCCTTGGTTCGGGGCCCCTTCTTTTTTTCAACGACACATAATTGACCATTTACAACTTCTTTCATACTTTTGACACTCTCTAATTTTATTTCATGGAATATAATACTACAAGAAACGAACTGGCAATGCGTGAATATGGTCGTCATATCCAGAAAATGATCGAACATGTGGTTAGCATTGAAGATCCGGAAAGGCGTCAGGCAAATTCGTATGCTGTTATTGAGCTGATGGGATTCCTGAACCCTCATTTGAAAAATGTTGAAGATTTTCGTCATAAACTCTGGGATCATCTTTTCTTTATTTCTGATTTTAAGCTGGATATAAAATCACCTTATCCTATTCCAACAAGGGAAACATTAAAGAGCAAACCAAAACCAATGCCCTATCCCAAACGCCATCCCAAATTTTCTCACCTGGGAAAAAATCTTGAAATCGTCATTGATAAAGCATTGAAAGAACAAAACCCCGAAAAAAGATTAGGCTTCGCCAATGCCGTTGCTTATTACATGAAACTTACCTATAACAACTGGCATAAAGAACTTGTGCACGATGATGCCATTCAAAGTGAACTGACCAGTATCACTAACGGGCAATTAACTTTCACCAATACTCCATTTGTAAAAGCTTACCGACCCATGCAGGATAACAGGGATCGGGATGGTTATAATAATCCACGTGGAAAATATCAACAACGGGGCGGTGGCGGAAGACGTCATGATGACCGCGGTGGTAGCGGTGGAGGTTTTAAGAAAAAAAGATACTAAACCCCAAACCCCCTAAAGGGGTTTTTTATATTTGTTAATCTTTCAATACTTATAAAAAAATATCCTCCCTTTAGGGAGGTCGGGAGGGTTTATGCATTCCTTTGAAGTACGCGGCGGTAAAAAACTAAAAGGCGAAATAATTCCCCAAGGGGCAAAGAATGAATCCTTGCAGGTAATCAGTGCAGTTTTATTATCTCCTGAAAAAATTACCATTTCCAATAT
>JAHEZE010000118.1 GCA_023251235.1 Sphingobacteriales bacterium
ATTATCTCTGGGAGTTTTTAATGTTGTTCCTTGCTGTGACACTTGGTTTTTTTGTAGAAAATCAGCGGGAGCATTATGTAGAAAATCAGCGGGCTAAAGAATATGCAAAGCTTTTGATCGATGATATGAATTTTGATATAGTTGAATTAAACAGAGCTCACCGGATATTGAGCAAAATAATTACATCAGGAGATAGCCTTGCTTATTTATTAGATACACCCGATAGCAAAAAAGTACCAGGAGGGAAATTGTACTATTTCGAGTATTGGTCAGGCTGGCGTTGGCGGGTTATTTCAAGAGACGCCACTTTTCAGCAACTTAAAAATTCTGGCTCTCTTCGTTACATGAAAAATACAGTTGTAAGAAAGATATTAAATTATGAAGAAGCTTTAAAAATCATTTACCTGTTGCAGGATAAATATGAGTCTGAAAAAAATGAGAACTGGAATCTTGTACAAAAGATCTTTGACTATCGCTATTTTGATCAATTGGACAAAATTAAACCCGCAACCAGAGATTCATCCGGGAAAAACTTTGATCAAAAAAATCAGGATCTGGATGCTTTTCTCAATAGGGATATACCATTGAATACCTACGATAAAAATGTTCTTTTTGAATTAAAAAACTGGGCTCGTAATTCATCATGGTCCTACAGGGTTCAGGCTCAAAATCTCATAACAGCAAAACAAAAAGCACAAATAGCCATAGATGCATTAAAAGATGAATATCATTTGAAATAAATTATTTATGGAAGTACATGCACACTCACATACCGTCCCGATAGCTATCGGGAGAAAAAAATGGACCCATTATCTCTGGGAGTTTTTCATGCTTTTTCTTGCTGTGACACTTGGGTTTTTTGTAGAAAATCAACGGGAGCATTATGTAGAAAGACAGCGGGCACATGAATTTGCAGAATCACTTGTGGCTGATTTAAAAAAAGATACCACTCAGTTAAATTCTGATATTAAACAAATTGATTTTGTAGCACCACGCATTGATACATTCCGGGTTCTTGCACAAACTAAAAAGATAAGCGATCTCCCCGGCGGCACCTGGTATTATTATGCCCGGTTCACAAGCTGGTATTTTGATTTTAACTCAAACAATGCCACTCTTGAACAGCTCAAAAACTCAGGCTCGCTAAGGTATTTTAGAAATAAAGAAGTTATTAATGCAATTGCGCAGTACGATAAGATTTGCCGGTCAATAAAGGATCTTTATAATTATGAACAGCCCATAATTAATAGCACGATTGAACTCAGGAGTAAAATATTCAATGCCTTTAATTTTGATCCCATTATGGATTTTAATACCCCGCGGGAAAAAATAGATTTATTGATGCAAAAGGATATAAAACTCCTTGATAGCAATTTGTCGAGGCTGATTGAAATGGCAAACTATTGCCAGACTACTATAAAAGATTATAAGAATAGAAAGTCTGTATATCAAAGGGCCCTCTTGCTTGCTGGTGACTTACTTCAGCTACTTAAAAAAGAATACCACCTGTCCGAAAGGACCCCTTTGGAGAAATAAATTATTATGGAAGTACATACCCACACTCATACCTCACGAAAAAAATGGACGCATTATCTCTGGGAATTTTTCATGCTTTTTCTTGCTGTGACACTTGGGTTTTTTGTAGAAAATCAACGGGAGCATTATGTAGAACATCAACGGGTAAAACAATATGCCCGGTCCCTTATTCAAGACCTGGAAAAAGATACACTAATGGTCAATGAAATAATTGACCAAATGAAATACAGTGTGGGATTGATTGATAGTCTTGCTGTATATCTTAAAGACAAAGAGATAGAACAAATTCGCAATATCGATCTCTTTACCCTTGTTGGCTGGATCGATATTAACCGCCCATATACATGGAGCAGGGCAACTATAGACCAAATTAAAAATTCAGGAGCGTTGCGATATTTTTCCAATGATAGCATTGTAAGTCTCATTTCATCTTATGATGCTTTTACCCATCATCTGGATGAGGATTATAAAGGCGACGAAGAGAGGGCTGGCAGAGCTTCAGAAAAAAGAAACCAGCTGATTGATATGAATTATCCCAAAGAATTTGTAAATGGTTTATGGCAAAGCAGAGATTCGATGCTGAAGACAGATAATTTTAAAAAGTTGGCAATGAATGACCCGGCAATTTTAACCAAAGATCTTAATGGGCTAAAGATACTTCTGAATGAAAAAATTACTATTCGTTTTAATACTGGCTTCAGAATCGACAAAGAGTTACCAAAAATAAAAAGTGATGCAAGGAAATTAATTCTTATGTTGAAAAAAGAATATCGCCTGGAATAATCAGTAAAATATTAATAAGAAATTAATTTCTGCACCATTTCATCCAACCTGGTTTTTGCCATAAAATTTTTCTCCAACTCCATATTAAATGGAATAGGAGTATCCAATGAAGCACAACGCATCACTGGTGCATCAAGAATAGAAAAACAGTTTTCTGCAATCCATGCGGCAATCTCTCCGCCAATGCCACCGATCAATGTGTCTTCATGCAAGATCAGCACTCTTCCGGTTCTCTGGACTGCTTCACGAATAGCCAAATAATCAAGCGGAGCTAATGTTCTTAAATCTAAAATGTCAATAGAAATTTCAGGATGTTCGGCAGCATAGTCTTCGGCCCAATGAACACCGGCACCGTACGTGATGATTGAAATTTCATCGCCTTCTCTCACATGTCTTGCTTTCCCGATTTCTATTTCAAAAAAATCTTCCGGCACCTGGCCACTTACACTTCTGTATAATGCTTTATGTTCAAAATATAAAACAGGATTGGGATCATTGATGGCAGCGATCAATAAACCTTTTGCATCCATGGGTGTTGAAGGGTAAACAACTTTTAATCCCGGCACTTTAGTAAACCATGCTTCATTGCTTTGTGAATGAAATGGACCTGCGCCAACTCCACCACCTGTCGGCATTCTTATCACCACATCTGCATTTTGCCCCCAGCGGTAATAAATTTTTGCAAGATTATTGACAATCTGGTTGAAACCAACGGTAACAAAATCGGCAAACTGCATTTCCATCATGCTCTTAAATCCCTCTAATGATAAACCAAGTGCCGTTCCAACAATTGCACTTTCACAAAGAGGAGTATTTCTCACTCTTTCCTTTCCAAATTCTTTTACAAATCCTTCTGTTATTTTAAATGCCCCGCCATACTCTGCAATATCCTGACCCATGAGGATGAGATTAGGATGTTGCTGCATGGATTGTTTTAACCCTTCGTTAATGGCATCGATGAAGCGAAGGTCGTGAGTGGTGAATGGTGAATGGTGAATGGTTTTTGAATTGTCAAGCTTCTTTATTGACCATTGACTATTCACTATTGACGATGGCGCATACACATCTTCCATTTCTTCCTCCGTATCCGCCACTACAGGCATTGTATTAAACCCGATTGCCAGTTCGCTTTCTATTTTATCTTTAAATTCATTTCTTATATCCGCCACTTTCATTTCATTCAACACACCCAGTTCAATCAGATATTTTTCAAAATTTTTAATCGGATCTTTTTGCTCCCATAAGCGGAATAAATCCTGCGGCACATATTTGGTTCCGCTGGCTTCTTCATGTCCTCGCATACGGAAGGTCATGCATTCAATGAGATAGGGTTTATGATTCCTGATACAATATTCTCTAACCCCTTTGATGGTATCATACACATTCAAAATATTATTTCCATCAATCACCACCCCCTCCATTCCATACCCCTTTGCTTTATCCACCAAACTGATGCAGCGGTATTGTTCATTCACCGGTGTGCTTAATCCATACCCATTATTTTCAATAATAAATATGACAGGCAGATCCCAGACAGCAGCCACATTTAATGCTTCATGAAAATCGCCTTCGCTGGTACCTCCATCACCTGTAAATGCAAGAGATACTTTTTTTTCTTTTCTGAGTTTATATGCAAGGGCCACACCATCAGCAATGGCTAATTGCGGACCAAGATGTGAAATCATGCCGCAGATATGATGTTCTTTGTTTCCAAAATGAAAACTTCTTTCTCTTCCTTTGCTATACCCTTCTTTTGCACCCTGCCATTGCATGAATAATTTACTTAACGGCATGTTGCGGGTAGTAAATACTCCCAGATTCCTGTGAAGCGGCATGATCCATTCATCTTCCTGTAAGGCCAGTGTTGCACCAACTGAAATTGCTTCCTGGCCAATACCGCTAAACCATTTGGAGATTTTACCCTGGCGCAATAACAACAGCATTTTATCTTCAATCATCCGCGGCCAAAGCAATGAATGGTAAAAATGAATTAACTGGTCATTGGAAAGCTCTTTGCGGTCAAAGTTCATGTTGCGAATTTCATTGATTCATACCTACAGGCAAAATCAGTTTATCGTTTATTTTTTTCTTCTTTCGCCTGTTTGTCAATTATAGACATAATAAACGACAGCAAAAGACTGAACAGCAGAGCCCACCAGAAATTATCAATGATGAATCCATCCACCATTTTACTGGCAAGCAGAACCATGACTGCATTTATTACAAACAGAAACAGGCCCAGTGTCAGCAAGGTTACAGGTAAGGTTAAAATTATCAGAACCGGTTTGGCAAATACATTTAATATGGCTAATACAAATGCAAATACAATTGCTGTCCAGAAGTCGGCCACATGAACGCCATTTAATACATTAGCCAATGCAAATGACAGGGCAGCAATTATAAAAATCTTGAGTAAGAATTTCATGTTATTATTTTTTTAATTATTGATTTTTGTTATTCCCCGGATTTTATACTACCACCAATTCATAAAACTCATCGGGATTCAGGTATTTTATTGCCAGTTCCTGTAATTCATCAGATGAAACGGTTTTGATTGTCCTGATAGAATCATAAAAATGATTTTCATCCAGGTTATTGAGTATATAATTTTTCCATCTGGCAATTATCTGGAAAGGGCCATCCAAATCACCAAGAATGATGCCCATCATATAGTTTTTTACCAGCTTCATTTCATCTTCGCCAACCGGTTTACTTTGCAAAAGTTTCATTTCCTTGTACACTTCAGCAATTGTTGCTTCACAAACATCTTTTCCTGCTTCAGTAGATACAACCCATGCACTTTGCTGAACGTGATTCTGCAGGTAACTGTAAATACCATAGGTATATCCTTTGTCTTCCCGGATATTAGTCATAAGCCTTGAACCAAAGTAGCCTCCTAAGATATTGTTCAGCACCATTGCTTTTTGAAAATCGGGATGATGCCTGTTGGGAAATGGTTTTGCTATCCGGATAGATCCCTGCATGCCATTTATGTCATTAGTGATCCTGAATTTTTCTCCTGCTTTTACGGAAGAGGTTGTTGCAATAGATGGATTTTGAAAATTATTTCTAAAAGGAAGTTGACCAAAATAATTATTCAATACTTTTTCGAATCCAGAAGGAAGTTTGCCTGCTGTAAAAATCATGCAGTTTCCTTTTGAATAATATTTTTTATAAAATTCAATCAGCTCTTCGCGGTTCAGCGCATCATAATCTTCATGGCTTGTATATTTACCATATGGATGATGCTCTCCATATAAATATGAATCGATGAGGCGCCCGGCTACAAATTCACTTTTCTTCAGACTTACACTTAACCGCTGTTTTTGATTTTGTTTATATAGCAAAAGTTCTTCTTCAGGCATTAGAGAATCACAAAGAATTTCTTCCATTACCGGCAGCAATTCTCCTATATGTTTGTTAAGGCAGTGTAAAGTCAGCGTAGCTGTTTCATTATAACAGGCACGGCTCAGAAAAGATCCATAATATTCAAAGTGTTCATTAAGTTGAAATGCATTTTTTTCAGAGGTTCCATTCTTTAAAAGAAAACTAGCTGTAGCCGCCACCAGGTTTTTTTCTTCGTAACAGTTACCGGAGAAAAAAACCAACTCCACCATCATTACCTCTTCCACACCTGCATTCACTGAATATACGGGTACGCCATTATCCAGAGTAAATTTCTCATATGGTTTCAGTGTAAGGTGAAAATCCAAAGGATTTACTATGGAAGGGGCAAGTTTCCTTTCTGTCATAATTATTGTTTCCACTCTTAATTTTTAGAATAATAATAAAGTATGTTGCTGTTTTCCGGCCTGAAAATTACTTTACATTCCTGCTGAATCTCTTCCGGAGTAATCAAATTATACTTTTCCAGCTCGTCATTCATCCATGCTGCATCGCCAAGCAATTCATAATAAGCAAGGCTGGCTGCCCGGTTCATCAGGCTCATATCTTCAAAGGCAATACTGCTTTCTACTTTATTTTTTACTTTCTGTAATTCCTTACCGGAAATTTTTTCTGTTCTCATTTTTTCAATTTCCTCTTCTACTGCTTTTTCTGCATCTTCCATTTTCACCCCTTTTACCAATTTGCCTTCAATGACCAATGTGCCTGCATCAAGACTGCCGCTATGATAACAATCAATAGCGCTGAATAATTTTTTTTCTTTAACCATGGATTGAAACAACCGGGAGGAACCGCCACCGCTTAACACTTCCGTAATCAGGGCAGCAATATAATACCGATGGTCAAGCCGATTATAAATATGCCAGCATTTATAAAATGCATCCAGGGGGACATCCGCTTTCACTTCTATTTTTCTTACTTCTGTTTGCACCGGTTCTATGGGCAGGTTACGGATATATTTTTCGCCGGAAGAAATATCGCCAAACCATTTTTCTGAAAGTTCTTTTACTTTTTGGGTTGTTACATTTCCTGCCACTACCAGGATGGCATTTACCGGCCGATAATGCTTGAAGAAAAACAATTTTACATCTTCCAGCTTTGCATTTTCTATATGAGAAAGTTCTTTGCCGATCGTCATCCATCGGTATGGATGCACTTTATAAGCCAGCTCCCGCATTTTATGCCACACATCGCCGTAAGGTTTATTCAAATAATGTTCTTTAAATTCTTCGCTTACTACTTTACGTTGGGTATCCAGGCTTTTTTCACCAAATGCCAGTGATAACATCCTGTCACTTTCCAGCCAGAAAGCGGTTTCTAAATTTTCGGCCGGTAACTGTATATAATAATTTGTAATGTCGTTGGTGGTGTAGGCATTGTTTTCACCACCGGCCATCTGCAAGGGCCCGTCATAATTTGGAATATTAATGCTTCCGCCAAACATCAGATGTTCAAACAAATGAGCAAATCCGGTTCGGGTCGGGTCCTCATCTCTTGCACCCACATCATACATCACATTTAATACCGCCATCGGTGTGGATGTATCACGATGAACAATAACCTTTAAACCATTTTTCAGGGAGAACTTCTCGAATTGAATCATACTATACTGCTTTTATACCAGCCTGATTTGTAAAATTAAGTCAATTGCAGGAGAAGGAATGAGGTGGATCAGAAAATGCTTTTTAATCTGAAGCTGAACTGCATCAGCTTTCCATTTCGTGATATGATGATTTTGACTTTTTCGTTTGCACTCTGAAGTGCCTGCTTATATTGCTGAAGATTTTGACCAATAAAATTATTAATACCAATAACAACATCGCCTTCTTTCAGGCCCGCTAAAGCAGCCGGCGAACGGGCTGCTACATCGCCCAATATTATTTTGCCATCTATCAAATATAGTTCTATCCCTGAATAGGCATAATCAAACGGATCACTATAATGACTGTTGGGTATTAAATAAAATTCCTTTTTGGAATAATTCAATATTAAATTAAACCTGCGTAAAATATCATTTCCTAAAATTCCGCTCAGGTAGGGATAAGAAGTGATATTATACACATCGTCAAAAATAAAAACAGGAATATTTTTAAATCTGTAAGGTCCGATTCTTAGTTCTTTGATCACCGTAAGACTCATATCCACTTTTCCGCCCAACCCTTCTGCTTCTTTAGCAAATAACTTTCTTCCCTTGTCAAGAAAACTACTGTCGTCAATAAATTCTTTATTCAGCATCATGCACAAACCGGCGCCGATATCAAACAAAAAACGTGAGTAGGATATCTTAGCATCTTTTATCCGGCCTGCCATTACGGGCAATGTTCGCAGCACCGGCTCATATAACCAACCTCCACGCGGGTATCTTATTCTGCCGTTAGAATAAATTGCAATCGTTGAATTATCATAATTGATATTAAAAATATACCTGTTTAACAAAGAGAACCCGATTATACCATCAATCTTTTCTCCATATACAGAGGTAAGAATATCGTAATTACTGATATGAAAATTCAGGCTGTCAACAGTAAGGCCCGGCAATTTTAATTTCTGGTTATAAACAAAACTTACTTTACGGATGCCGGCTATACCAAGAATAGTAAAATCTGATGGAGTGGGTGTAATGCCGAATTTCACAACCGTTGTTGAATCAAGTGAAATACCTCCGCTACCACTGTCCAAAATAAAATTAAGTGTATCCGGGAAGTTGTCAAATTGAGCTTTTAATAATATCACCCCGCCAGAAAGTTGTCTGAAACCAAAAGTGGTTAGTTGGCGGGCAGGCGGTTCTACAAATTGCTCCTGGGCATTTGCCCAAAATGAAAGTAATAAAAGAATAAATGGTAATAAATATTTACCCGGCTTTTGTCTTACTATGTAGCTTTTGTTTCGCCTGCCCGCCGGAGCAACAGAAGAATAATCAATCTTTTTTGTATTTCTTGCGCAGACAGGTAGCAGTTTCATAAAATTTACGTTTGGTTTCCTGCCCGACTGACAAATATTTTTATTATTGTTGTCAGGCGGGTCTATTCAACTATAAGATGGCAAAACTATTCTTTTCGCTGCTTTTCACACCCAAGTTAACCCATTATCCAATTGAATGTTTACCGCTTGTAAAGTGATTTCATAAACCATTGTGCCTTAATTTTGCCGCTTCAACCTGGTTAAATAAATGAACCTGTCAGAAATATTTCAGAAAGCATTGAATTTTGAATTTCTCAGTAAAGAAGAAGGCATTTTTCTTTTTACCAAATCTCCATTGGCCGATCTGATGTTGGTGGCAGATGAGCTGCGCAAAAAACAGGTGCCCCATGGAAAAGTTACCTGGCAGATTGATCGCAATGTGAATACCACCAATGTATGTATTGCCAATTGTAAATTCTGCAATTTCTACAGAGT
>JAHEZE010000119.1 GCA_023251235.1 Sphingobacteriales bacterium
AAACAGGGCATTCTTCCACACAGGCATTGCAGGTAGTGCAGGCACGAAGCTCTTCTACAGAAATATAATTATGCAATAGTTTTTTGCCATCATCTTTAAATTTTTTGTTGGTGTTGATATTTTTTCCCACTGCTTCCAGTCTGTCTCTCGTGTCCATCATAATTTTTCTTGGCGATAAAAGTTTTCCAGTTTGATTAGCAGGGCAGGCGGCAGTACATCGGCCACACTCAGTGCAGCTATAAGCATCCAATAAATTTCTCCAGCTAAGATCAAAAACATCTTTTGCTCCGAAATTTGCCGGAGGTGCAGAATCTGTTGGAGCTAACTCCGGTTGCATAGCATACAAAACTTCTTTCTGCACTGCCGGCATATTCTTCATTTCACCTTTTGGTTCCAGTCTTGCATACCAGGCGTTGGGAAATGCAAGGATAATGTGCAGGTGTTTTGAATAAGGCAGGTAATTTAAAAAAGCATAGATGCCAACTATATGCAACCACCATGAAGACCTTTCAATGAAGAGCAGGGTAGTAGAAGAAATTGTAGTAAAACTATTCGTCAGTAAACCGCTTACCAGGAAACTTTCGGTATCATGATAATGTTCATTGCCCTGTAATTGTAAAGCTCTGTCGCTGCTGTTCAGTATCAGGAACAAACTCATCAGCGCTATTTCTGTTATCAAAATATTGTTGGCATCACTCCTTGGCCAGCCGTTGAGTTCATTACTGATAAACCGTTTCAGCTTGATAATATTTCTTCTTATGAGGAATATAGCACAGGCAACAGCCACCAGTACGGCCAATACTTCAAATGAATTGATAAGAAATGTATATAAACTTCCAAGCGGGGCCGCAAAAAGGCGGTGCTTGCCTAAAATTCCATCCAGTACTATTTCCAGTACTTCAATATTGATAATGATAAAACCGGCGTACACAAAAAAGTGCATGACGGCAACTAAAGGATTCCGGAACATTTTCTTTTGGCCGAAAGCCAGCAAAAGTACATTCCGCCAACGGGCAGACTTATTATCATTAAAGTCTTCATCATGGCCCAGATTGATATTCCGGCTGATCTCTTTTATTTTTTTTGAAAAAAGCCAGATGGCAGCAACAGAGAGAAGTGTAAATATTATTTGCTGGAAGATTTGCATTCGCAATTAATTACATTTGCTAAATTAAGTGTTTAAAAGTTCAACAGTTTAAAAAGTCTAATAGTTTAATTATGGTTTCTTCTAAAAAATATATTCTCACTAAAGAAGTAGCAGAAAAAAAACTTCGCCGCATGGCTTATGAGATCCTGGAAAACAATATTGATGAAAAGGAAATAATTATTGCCGGCATAAGAGAAAGTGGCAGTGTGGTGGCAAGAGCTATTCAAAAAATTCTATCTGAAATAGCTGATCTCAAAACAGAATGTATTGCGATTACTCTTGATAAAAAAAGTCCGGAAAAAATTCTGTTAAGTAAGAAACTTGATTTTAATGATAAAGTTATTATTGTCATTGATGATGTAAGTAACAGCGGTAAAACTTTACTTTATGCTTTAAAACCATTTCTTGAGTTCCATCCAAAAAAAATACAGACACTGGTGCTGGTAGAGAGAACCCATACCGGTTTTCCGGTTCGTCCGGATTATGTTGGTCTTTCGATTGCCAGCACTTTGCAGGATCATATTTATGTGGAAGTGGAAGGAGAAAATATTTTGGGTGCTTATCTGAAATAGAGGCCAACCCAAACCCTCCCTGAGAGGGGCTTTCCAACACACAATTCCGAAAGCTGAAATGAACTTACTGCTTATAATTTCAATTTATTAAAAATTATTAGCCGAAAGATTTTATATAAAGCAGGGATATGTACAGATTGCCTCCTTAGGAGGAATCTTCTAAAAATGAATGGCATTTAATTTCAGTTTCCCATTTGACAATTCTAAACTTGGCGCTGGGAATTTAAATGCATTGAAGAAATGAAATGCCGTCTTTAACCATTTTTTAGACGTTTTGATTTTCGTAAAATCAATATCCGGTGCAAGGAACCACTGACGGTAACGCTTAATATCAGTTCGGTTAATGGGAATTCCGGGGTCGCCATCAAACCATATATTATTAAAACCACCAAACATTCCTTCCGCTCCGTAGCCAACTGACAAGTTAAGCCAGGGTGGTAAATTTGATTTTGGAAAAAGGGATTTCATATTTGCGCTAAGCCAATAGGTTTGGCCGTTATAATCTTTCAGCATCCGCTCATACCAACTGTTTCCAAACAAATCACTCGCCCGGTTATTCAGCATCGGATCGCCATAGTTTTTTCTATGAAACGAAAATTTAAATTGTATTCGCTGTTCTTGCCATGTCAACTGCTGACCTATATAAAGGCCGGAGCCCAATAGATTGGCCCCTATGTCCCCCCAACTCCATCCCCATTTTGAAGAGTGAGCGTCGAGGATTTCAATAACGGTTAAATAAGCAGTGCCGCTTAAACCGCCAATAAGTGTTGCTTTCTTGTTGGATAATCCGGCCCATTTCCACATAGCCGATGAAACCCTACCGGTATTGTAAGCTGCCCAGGCGTGACCAACTTTATCTACCTGCAACCACTCTCTGCTGTCATTAAATGTGTGAAAGGATGTTTTGGGATAATTTTTATACCAGGTATTATTGAAAATAATCAGGGAGCTAGTATAACCTATAACATTGATTCCGGCTATCAGCTCTACTCTTTTATTCTGCAGATGTTTATTATTTTCAAATACAGTTGCAGAGTCTTGTGCGTTGGCAGATGATATACAAAACAATAAAATGAAAAAGATGATACGGAATCCTGCAGCATAAGTGTGCAACGCAACGAACAATGAGTTTTGCACAGGTGCTGGTTTCATAAAAACAAAATTACGTTTCCTGCTGCTTATTAGTTTTGAATGTCAAAAATCAATAACTTTCAACTGAAAATTGGAAATAAAATCATAAATCGTAAGTCACAAATCGCAAATATTTATGGACGCAGTAATTGAAGCAAAAGTAAATACATGGCTCAATGGAAATTTTGATACTGAAACGAAGGCAACAATCAAAAAAATGCAGACAGAAAATCCGAAAGAGCTGGCTGAATCATTTTATCGCAATCTTGAATTTGGTACAGGTGGCCTTCGCGGCATAATGGGTGCAGGTACTAACCGGATGAATAAATACACTGTGGGAATGTGTACCCAGGGTTTTGCCAATTATTTAAATCAAACTTATCCCGGTGGACCGGTTTCTGTTGCTATTGCTCATGACTGCAGAAACAATAGTCGCTTTTTTGCTGAAACAACTGCCAATGTGTTTGCCGCCAATGGCATAAAAGTTTACTTATTCGAAACGCTTCGACCCACTCCTGAACTTTCATTTGCTATCCGCCATTTGGGTTGCCAGGCCGGTGTTGTTTGTACTGCTTCGCACAACCCTAAAGAATATAATGGCTATAAAGCTTATTGGAATGATGGTGGACAATTGATACCGCCACATGATAAAAATGTAATTAATGAGGTTGAAAAAATAGCTTCAGTTGATGAAGTAAAATGGAGTGGAGGTGAAAACAATATTACTATAATAGGAAAGGAAATGGATGATGCTTATATAACAATGGTGAAAGGTTTAAGTATCTATCCTGAAGTGATACAAAAGCAACGTAATCTTAAAATCATTTATACACCCATCCACGGCACGGGTATAACATTGGTTCCGCCAGTTTTAAAGCAATATGGGTTTACAAATGTTCATGTAGTAGAGGAACAAAGTAATATCAGCGGAGATTTTCCTACTGTTGTTTATCCAAACCCGGAAGAAAGTGAAGCGATGAGTATTGGACTGAAAAAAGCAAAAGAACTCGATGCTGATATACTTTTAGGAACAGATCCCGATAGTGATCGGGTAGGTATTGGTGTAAAGGATCATAAAGGAAATTGGGTATTGGTGAATGGTAACCAGACAGCAGTATTAGTTTTTAATTATATGATTGAAGGAAGAAAAGCGAAGGGGATATCAAAACCCAATGACATGGTAGTAAAAACGATAGTAACCACAGAGATGATTGATGAAATTGCCCGGCAGAACAATATCAACTGCTATAATGTGCTTACGGGATTTAAATGGATTGCTGAACTGATAAAAGAAAAAGAAGGTAAAGAACATTACATAGTTGGTGGCGAAGAAAGTTATGGGCTTATGATTGGGGACAAACTCAGGGATAAAGATGCTGTCAGCGCTGTAGCTTTGATTTGTGAAATGGCCGCCTATGAAAAAGATAAGGGAAGAAGTCTCTTCGAAAAACTTATCAGTTTATATATTAAATATGGATTTTATAAAGAACACCTGATTTCTATTACTAAGAAAGGCATGGATGGACAACAACAGATTGCTGATATGATGGCGGGGTATAGAAATAACCCTCCGGCAACTATTGCAGGATCGGCTGTATTGCAATTACTGGATTACGAATTAAGAAAAAGAAAGAATTTAAAAACAGGAGAGCAGTGGGAAATAAAACTTCCAAAATCAAATGTACTGCAGTTTGTACTGGCAGACGGAAGTAAGATCAGTGCAAGGCCAAGCGGTACGGAACCGAAGATTAAATTTTATTTTAGCGTAAATGAACAATTAAAGAGGGCGGAAGACTTTGATAGAATAAGCAATATTTTAACAAAAAAAATTGAAACTATTATAGCAGATTTGGGTTTAAAATAAATCTTTATGTCTGAACGGATAAGAATAATAATTGTAGTCATTTTTGTTGCAGGTTATTTTTTTATTGATCAGCGTTTTATTAGTCCTGGTAAAGGAATAACTATTATGAAAGCAATAATTGCTTTATTCATTTCACTAATAGTATATTCAGGTTTGGTTTTGTTATTCAATAAAAAACACCGGCATTAAGTAGTGCAAGTATCCAATCTTTTTAAACCAACACATTCAATTGCAGCTTTACGCATGTTAGCTGGTGCCATTTTTATTCTGCATGCTTCAGCAAGAGTATATAATAATACATTACCGGAATTGGGAGACTTTTTAAATAAAACAGGATTCCCTTTTGGCTATTATCTGGCATGGGCAGTCACGATTTTTGAACTGGCCGGAGGGTTTGCCATGTTCTTTCGCTTTTTTGTAAAATTATTTTGTATAGGAGAAATCATTATCTTAATTACCGGTATTTTTATTGTTCATTGGAAAAATGGATGGTTTGTGGTTGACATGTCATTAAATGGAATGGAATACAGTGTCATACTTATCTCAATTCTCCTTGCCATATTAGTAGCTGAAAGAAAGGCAGAAAGAAATATAACACCTCTTTTATAATGTCATTTTTTTATTACAGGCAATCTAAATGCTACATAGCTATCACCGGATTTAGTCCCCAGTTTTCCTCCCCCGCATGCGATTACCAAAAACTGTTTTCCATTTATTGAATAAATGGAAGGAGTAGCAAATCCTGGTGCAGGAAGATCATATTCCCAAAGCAGGTTGCCGTTTCTTTTATTATATGCTCTCAATTTCCCATCTTTTGTCGCTGCAATAAATAACAGTCCCCCGGCTGTGACAACTGAACCACCATAGTTTTCAGTGCCTGTTGGCGGAATTCCTTTTGCTTTTAGTTCAGGATATTCGCCAAGATTATTTTTCCAGGTATGTTCACCGGTTTTTAAATTAATCGCCGTCAGTGATCCCCAGGGAGGCTTAATTGCAGGATAGCCTTCGGGGCTAAGAAATTTATTATACCCGGTCATTCTATAAGGCAGGTTACGATAAGCATCATTTGCCTGAGGAGGACGTACAAAATTTTTCTCCTTTTCTTTTTTCAACTCAAGCACATAAGAAACAATTGCTTCTTTTTCCTCATTGGTTATATAATTAAATGAAGGCATCATCCTCCGCCCGGATGAAAGTAATCCCATGGCCAGTGATGTATTATATTTAGCCTGTATGTTCATCAGCGTTGGAAAATTGCCTGTACCTTTTCTGTCAATGCCATGGCAGGTAGCACAATACTTTTCATAAAGTCTTAATCCGGCCTGTCCGTAATTTTCTTTTTTGGATGGTTCCGGTTTTACATCACGCATAGTCAACAGCCATCCCATTTCGTTTGCATTTACATAAAGCAAACCGGTTTCCGGATCATAGGATGGACCGCCCCATTCAGCGCCACCATCAAAGCCGGGAAGTTCAACAGCAGTTTGTTTTCCCGGTGGTATAAACATTTTACCATAACGATAGCCCTGTAAATCTTTTTTCAATTTAGCTATGGATGTATCCGGTAAATATGGATTGATATCTTCAGCAGAAATGGTTTGCCTGACAAATGGTTCAATAAAAGTGGGCATTGGTTGATTAGGCCATACTTTTTCATTTACCAATTCAGATGCTGTATCAACTTGTACTTCTTTAATCGGATATATAGGGTTACCGGTTTCTCTTTCAAAAAGCCAAACCATGCCATGTTTGGTTGTTTGGGCCACCGCATCTATTTTCTTTCCGTCTTTTTCAATTGTCACCAAAACAGGAGGCGCAGGAAGATCCCAATCCCAAAGATCATGATGAATGAATTGAAAATGCCATTTGCGTTTGCCGGTCTCTGCATCTAAGGCAAGCAGGCAATTGGCAAATAAATTTTGGCCTCTTCTTTTACCTCCATAAAAATCAAAAGAGGCAGAACCTGTAGGGGCAAAAACAATTCCTCTCTTTTCATCAAGAGATAAACCACTCCAGCTATTGGCGCCACCGATATGTTTATACGCTTCTTTATCTTCCCATGTTTCATACCCGTATTCACCCGGCTGTGGTATGGTATGGAAAATCCATTTCATCTTTCCCGTTCTTACATCAAATGCACGGATATGGCCTGGTGCAGCTGCCGCCCCTTCATCCACTCTTGATCCAAGTATGTACAAATCTTTGTAAATAATACCCGGTGAAGTAGCCGTAATAAAAAGCTCCTGTACTTCACGACCAAGATCTTTATGCAAGTCAACCATTCCGCTGTCGCCAAAATTTGTTATTAGTTGTCCATTTGTCGCATTGATACAATGCAGATAAGAACTGGCGACATAAAAAATTCGTTTGTCTTCTTTTCCATCCGTCCAGTAAGTGACGCCCCGATTATTGTTAAGAATAAACTGGGAAAAGTTTCTGTTCCTTGACATGGAATCAGGATTGAACTCCCATAACTTTTTACCCGTACCTGCATTTAACGCAAAAAGCCGGAGAGTGGGTGAGGTTATATACATTACTGAATCAACTATAATAGGATTACATTGGATCTGTGAACTCTTTGCCGTATCAGCATCACCGGTATTAAATATCCATGCCGGTTGCAGTTGAGCTACATTACCCGTATCAATTTCTGTTAAAGAAGAATAATGAATATTTTCTTTACTGCCGCCATAGTTTTCCCATGTTGTGTATTTTTTATCCGAAGAAGTACAGCCTGTCATTACAACAAGAACGATCGGCCAAAAATATTTGTTCATTTTACATGATTTGATGTTTAAATATATTCAAAAAAGCTTTACCAAAAAATGAAAGGTATCTTTAGCTGTTATTTATATTGCACTTAATTATGAGACAGACAGAAGATACTTACAGACACAAAGGATTACGAAAAAAATTAGTGGAAGGAATCAGGAGTAAAGGAATTAGCAATGAAAAAATATTAACGGCCATAAATAATATTCCAAGACATTTTTTTCTCGATTCAGCTTTTGATGAAGTAGCTTATGAAGACCGGGCTTTCCCAATCGGAGAGGGGCAAACAATTTCCCAACCTTATACAGTTGCTTATCAAACCCAGTTGCTGGAAATTAACCTTTTTGAAAAAATACTGGAAGTGGGAACAGGCAGTGCCTACCAGGCTTGTGTATTGGCAGAAATGGGGTCACAGGTATTTACGATAGAGCGGCAGAAAAAGTTGTATGATTCCAACAAATCATTCTCCTTTTTAAAAAAGTATCATAGCATTAAATTTTTTTATGGTGATGGATATGAAGGCTTGCCCACCTTTGCGCCATTTGATAAAATACTTATTACTGCAGCGGCGCCGGAAATTCCTCAAAAATTAATTGATCAGTTAAAACCAGGTGGCATGATGGTGATTCCTGTTGGCAGTGGTGATGTGCAACAGATGATGCGTATTTCAAAAATGGAAAATGGTTCTTTAAAGGAAGAAGTTTTCGATCACTTTTCATTTGTGCCGATGGTGGGAGGGAAGAAGTAAGTTTCCAGAAAGAAACTATGGGCAAGACTACAGGCGGGCTGAAGAAACCAATTAGCATTATAAAAATACTGTGTGCCACACTATAGAAGGATTTGAATAACCAGAATATTCATTAAGCGGTTAAAACTCTTCTTAATTTTATGTTTATTACGCCAGGTTATGAAAACATTCTTCATTGTTTTATTTTCCTGTTTATCGCTTTCCGTTTTTTCACAGTGGCCGTCGGCCAGATTCCAGGCCATTGACAGTAAAGTAATATTTATCCGTTCAACAAATATTGATTCGCTGGCAACACAACTGGCTGCACTGGGTCAAACTGACATTGAAAAAGTCAGGGCTATATTTCGCTGGATAACCTTGCACATTGATTACAATGTGAAAATTTTTAACCGTAATAAAAATACTCCCGGCTTGTTTTATGAAGAGCCTGAAGATAGTTCTGCTGCTTTGCCTTCGCTAGATGTGAGAGTAGCGGCAAAAGCCTTGCATACTAAAATTGCTTTTTGCGATGGATATTCACGGCTATTTAAAACTCTTTGCGACTATTCGGGAATACGAAGCGAAATTATTCCCGGATATGTCAGGACCAACACGAATAGAAGCGGCCGGTTCGGCGTTAACCATATATGGAACGCCGTTTATTTTGATAGCACATGGCACTTACTCGACGTAACATGGGCCAGTGGTTTTGTTTCTTATGCCAATGAATACGTCAGGCAATTCGATGAATCTTATTTTCTGACCACACCGGATCAGTTCATTAAAGATCATTATCCCGAAGACCCCGTATGGACACTGCTTGCAGATCCTCCCGTATACAGGGAGTTTAATCAAAGCCCATTTCGTTATTCGGGTTATATTAAAGCTGGCATCAGCTCT
>JAHEZE010000171.1 GCA_023251235.1 Sphingobacteriales bacterium
TGTGATTAAATGTTCAATTCTCAACGCTCAATTTTCAAGTAATAACAAGTTGATATGTACACATCGAAATAAATTGACAGCTGATCTTCTTCGTTCAATAATTCTTTATCTTTCTGAATAGTTATTTTATGGAAGAGGAAAACAAAGATCAACATAAAGAAAACTTCAGTGACAAGCCTGACGAAAACCTTCGCATTGAAAATGAAATTCTCAAATTGAAATTACAAGCTGAAAGAGGCGCATTATTTGGAGGTAATATGGATGATCTCCCTCCTGAAATTGAATCTGAATTTTTAAAAAATGTTCAGCAGTTTGAAGGTTCGTTTGAAAAGGCAAAAATGATAACTATATATGAGTGCATTAGTAAGCCCACTTATAAAAGCGTTGATGAATTAAAAAACGAAGAGATAGAAGCTGAACTGAAAAGTCTCGTAGAATTGATGCACTCCAAAAATATAATTCTCGATGTATTGGGTGAATATGAACATTCAGTTATTTATAGGTTTATTACCGAAGAATTATTCCTGGAACAGATAAGGGATATGCAGTTTCCCGGTTATATACATAATTTTATTTACGAAGAATTCCACCCCAATCATACTATTGATATTGAAAGAACAGCGCAGGACTTTTTGAACCATTGGTTTGAAAAAAACTTTGATGAGAACAGTACCGAATTCGCCAATCAGTTAATTACAGCAGGGGGAGAAATACTTCCAAGAGAAGAAGTGATTACAAAACTTCATAATTGCCTGAACAGTTATCAACGGTTTACCAATATCAAATTTAGCGATACAGATACGAGCTTTGAATGGAATGAAAACGAGAAAAGTGGAATTGGTCATGCAGAAGGAATGTTTAAGTATGATGCGGAGATTGAGAATGGCGAAATCATCAATTTAGAGGGGGCTTTTAAATTATATATGATAAACGAAGATGCCTTTTGGCGGATATTTTATTTTGTGTTTCCGGGATTTGCATGGTAAGAAGAATCTATTCTTTATACGGCAACAGCTTTTTCATCAGCACTTCTTTTTTATTCTTTGCCACATCAATACTGGTGCCGTCACTCATCACCAGGTAGCCGCCTTCGCCTTTAATGTATTTTTCAATTTCATTTAAGTTGACTAAATAAAAACGATGCACACGGATGAAAGAATGCTGCTCCAGTATCTCTTCCATTTCTTTTAAGGAACGGGTGACAAGAATTTTTTTCCTACTCCTTAATTGGAGTGTAGTATAGTTATCATCTGATTCGCAACTGATGATGATGTCAATGGGTATCATCTGCAGCCCTTCCATTGTTGGCAAAGCGATTTTATTTACAGGTTTGGTGGGTTGCTTTATTTTTTGCATCAGAATTTCTAACTGTTGTGGAAGCGGTATCTGTATCCTTTCTTTTACTTTCTGAACAGCTTTTTTCAATTCTTCCCGGTCAATTGGTTTTAATAAATAATCAATAGCGCTGAAGCGGATGGCCTTTAATGCATATTGATCATAACTGGTGGTGAAGATGAGATGAAAGTTTATGGAAGATAATTGCTCCAGCATTTCAAAACCATTCATTCTTGGCATTTCTACATCAAGGAAAACCAAATCAGGTGATTGTTGACGGATAGCGGTCAAAGCATCTTTGGCATTATTGAATATGCCGGTAATTTCTATTTCAGGACAATCCGATTCCAGCATGGCTGCAAGTATTTCGCAACAGTAGGGTTCGTCATCTATAATAATTGCTTTAAGCATATGCCCTCATTCCCGCCTCGACGGGGGAGTTTTGTTTACCAGATTTGTGAAATTTTATTGTTCCAGAGGAACAATTCGTGGGTTGAAGATATTTGAAGAATGCACCAAACGTCCCTTCGGGACGTCTCGTGAATATTCATTTTGACTTTACCCACTAATTGTCCCACTGGGACAATCAGATCGTATTTTCCATTATACCATAAACCGTTATTTTATTTAAACGGTTTCTTCAATACTTTCTTTATACCTGATCTTTAGCTCTACCCTTGTACCTGCCACGTTGGTGTTTTCATCCAGCACATCTTCAATTTTGTAAAGGGTACTGAAATTATTTTCCTGGTTCAGCAAGGCAAGGCGTTCAGTTGTAATTTTTAATCCCATTGATTTTTCCTGCCCGTTCGGCAGGCGGGCATTTTCCGCTGATTTGCTTTTAAACTCTGCCGCTTTTTCCCTGCCAATACCATCATCTTCGATCACACAATGCAAAACTTTTTCTTTTTCATTGATGACTTCACTGATGATGATATTTAAATGACCTTTACTTTCTTTATGCATCAATCCATGCCATACAGCATTTTCACAAAAAGGTTGCAATAAGAGAGGAGGAATAAAGATGGCATCTACATCTACAATATTAGTAGTAGTAATGCTATAATCAAATGCATCTTTAAAACGTAAACGCTCCAGGTCAAGATAAAGCCGCAGCATCTCCAGTTCGTCTTCCAGGGGTATTAATTTTTTCTGCGAGTGCATGAGCACCATGCGAATAAGCCGGGAGAAACGGGTAAGATAATCAGACGCCAGCTTATTATCATTTTTAAAAATAAAACGATTGATGGAACTGAGACAGTTAAAAATAAAATGCGGGTTCATTTGTGCACGGAGGGCCTGCATTTCAAGTTCAATGGCATGTTGATGAAGTTCCGCTTGTTTCTTAGCACTTTCCAGTTGCTGCATTTCTAAATCTTTTTGTAAACGCAGTTTATCATTTTTTTGTTTCAGAGAAAGATTTCGGAAAATAAAAATACCCAATAGAAAAAGTAAAAGTATTCCAACAATCAGGCTGTTTTTAACAAAGGATTGTTGCTTCAGTTTTTGTTCTTTTAATTGATTGTCCTTGCTTAATAATGCAATTTGTCCCTGTTTCTTATCATCTTCCGCAATCTTTTTGTAGTTGTATATTCTTAATAACAAT
>JAHEZE010000120.1 GCA_023251235.1 Sphingobacteriales bacterium
ACAGAGAAAGGAAAACAAATATCCGGCTTCGTTCTATTTACGACTATACGATGGGCGTTTTATGGATGGCTGTTGGTATTTTCTTTTTATTCTATAAAAAATTAGGATTTGATCTTAAGTTGGATACAATTTTAACCAGCATCTTTGGCATATCCAGCCTGTTATATGGTTTATTCAGAATTTACCGGGGGTACAAAAAAAATTAATCATATTAAAGAAGAAAATTGGAATGTCGGAAAGAAGCGATATAGGGTTGTATATAGTTAGTATCTTTTTGCTGACCAGTTGCGGCACCGGTGTCAGTAATACCTCAACAGACAAATACGACAGGGGTACAATAAATATCAGCTCTGATGAGTCCTTTAAACCGGTGATTGATTCCCAGGTGCAGGTGTATGAAGCAAAATATCCCAATGTAAAACTTAACGTTCATTATAAGCCTGAGGCAGATTGCATTCGTGATCTTGGAGTGGATAGTGTCAGAATGGTTATTATTACGCGTCGCTATTCACAGCAGGAAAAAGAGTTCATGCAGGATTCTTTGCATGTATCGCCAGAACAATTATTATTGGCATATGATGCAATTGCTGTAATTGTTAATCCTGTATCAGAAGAATCCCTTTTTACTATGGCTGAAATCAAAGAAATTCTGATCGGAAAATTTAAGAAAAATTTAATCCCCGTTTTTGATGGGTTGAATGCAACCAGTACGGTACGTTTTATCATCGATTCAGTGTTACGTGGCGATACACTGACCAAAAAAGCTCTTGCAGCAAAGAGTAGTGAAGAAGTGATCAATTATGTAGCAAAAACTCCGGATGCAGTTGGGTTTATCGGAGTAAGCTGGATAGGCAATAAAGAAGATCCACAACAACAAAGCTTTTTGACAAAAGTGAAATTGGCAGAGATTGAAAGTACGGATGTACCGGGAAAATATATTCAGCCTGTTCAGGCAAATATTTATGCAGGGCGGTACCCGATGACAAGAGAATTGTTTTCAATTTTAAAAGAAAATCCAAGGGATGGATTGGGTCATGGGTTTAAAAACTTTATGACCGGTGAAAGAGGACAATTGATTTTCAGAAGGGCTTACCTGGTGCCGGGGCTGATGCAATTTAATATTCGCCAGGCAGCGTTAAGAGAAAAATAAATGGCTATATTTATAACCCCATAAAAAGTGAATCGTAAATGAAGAAGACCTTTTTTGTTGTACTTACACTTACCCTGTTTACTGTTATCAAAACAGAAGCTCAAACCTTACAGGAGGGAATTAACCACTTGTATGCTGATCGCTATAAAAATGCCGAAAAAGTATTTAAGCAAATTCTGGCAGTGAATCCCAATGTGATTGAAGCTACTTATTGGTTGGGACAAACTTATCTTGACATGGATGATAACGATGCCGCACGCCAGTTATATGATAAAGCTCTGATGGCAAATGGCAATGCCCCATTGTTAATGGTGGGCAAAGGTCATGTACATCTTCTTGATAAAAAGAAAGACGATGCCCGCCAGCTTTTTGAATCAGCGCTAACCATCAGCCGGACAAAAAAAGGGGATGATCCGGTAATATTAAATGCGATAGGAAGAGCAAATGTGGATGCCAAGGAAGGAAATTTTCAGTATGCTATTGAAGTACTTGAACAGGCGTTATTGCGGGACCCTAAAAGCGCAGATATAGCTCTTAATCTCGGAAACGCTTATCGTAAAGCAAACCCTGGACAGGGTGGAGGTAAAGCATATGAATTCTATAAAAAAGCACTGGAACTTAATCCCAACTTTGTGTATGCCTATATCCGTATTGCTAAATTATTTGAAACGCAGGGCAACTGGGAACTTGTCCTTACAAATCTGAATGATGCAATTGCAAAAGATCAAAATTTCAGTCCGGCTTATTACGAGTTGTTCTATTATTATTTTTTTAAAGCAGATTATAACCAGTCAGATGTAGAATTTAAAAAATGGGAGGATAGCCGGCCGGGGGAAGATTTAGTAGAGCAGAATTATATCAACTCACAACTTTGCTGGGCAAAAAAAGATTTTGACTGTGCTATTTCAAAAGCAGAAAGTGTAAAGACTGCAATGGGGGGGAAAGTAAAACCTAAAGTATTCAGGCAACTTGCTTACTCTTATTCTGGCAAGGGTGATTACGGGAATGCTAAAAAGAATATTGACGAATTTTTTTTAAAATCAAAGGATGGTCCAATTCCTGCAGATTATATTCTTAAAGCAGAAATATACGCAGGTGCCGGGGTGCCTTGCGAAGAATTATATGGAGTTTA
Source organism: Sphingobacteriales bacterium (assembly GCA_023251235.1). Lineage (GTDB taxonomy): Bacteria > Bacteroidota > Bacteroidia > Chitinophagales > Chitinophagaceae > VBAS01. Next base: position 2,283 of record JAHEZE010000120.1, read on the forward strand.
TTTAACAGGAGCCAACCTGGATTCAGTCCTTCAGTCAAAAATTGAGTACCTGAATAAGGCTGCTGATTATTTTAAAACTAAAAAGTGTACAAAACAGGAAGCTGATATGCGGATGTTGGTTTTTAACATAAGAAAAAATCCAAATCCAGCTTCATTGGTAAATATCGGAATCCTATATTCCCAATCAGGAGAGCTTATAAAAGCAGATAGCCTGTTTGCTGTATATAGTGTAGCTTTTCCTGATAGCATTTATGGTTATTCCTGGAGGGGACGGGTAAATTTTACAATTGATACATCCATGACAGTTGAGCCATATATTTCTACGATGTTACTGAATTATCAAAAAACATTAGATATTGCGATGACTGATAAAAACAGATTTAAATCTATGGGGACAAATGCAGCCATGATACTAGCCGGGTATTTTAATAATATCAGGAGCAGCAGGGATACTTCGCTTTCTTATATACTGAAAGGACTTGAAATAGACAGTACCAATGTTCAATTGAAAAGTATTAAAGAAATTTTCGACAAACAAATGGCACCCAAACAACCTAAGACTCCCTCCAAGTCAAATAACAAACCTGTTTCAGCAATCAGGAAACCCCAAATTAAAGATTCAATTACCACAACATAATAGTTTAGGTTTTCTTCAATATAGCAAAGTCCTTCCCGGTTAATTCGGGAGGGATTTTTTTTCTCATTTCGCCAATCATGCATGGCATAATAATAAGGTAAATTGGATGGCCTGTCTTATTTTTGCTACTCAGGTTAAAGATTATGTTTCACCTACTTCAGACTGATCTAAGTAATATAGTTAAGGATGTAAATAGTTCCGGCAGTTACCTGCCGGTAGGTATACAATTATTGCTTGTTGTTGGTTTAATTACATTTTTATTGGGAGTAACCCATTGGCTGGGGCCGAAAAGAAAAACCAACGATAAACTGGAGAATTTCAGCAGTGGCATTCAAAGTCACGGCGATGCCCGTCATCCAATGGCTATAAAATATTTCCTTGTTGCTATTCTGTTTGTGTTGTTTGATGTAGAGGTGATTTTTTTTTATCCCTATGCCGTGAATTTTAAAGCTTTGGGTTGGAGTGGTTTTTGGGCAGTGATGATGTTTGTAGGTTTTTTCCTCTGCGGATTTATCTATATCATTAAAAAAGATGCACTGAAATGGGAAGATTAAAAAACCCCTGTCCCCCTAAAGGGTGAAGTAGGTTGAACCTTTTTTAATTTAAGTTGATTATGGATTTTCAAAAATGGATTTTGCGGATTAATAAGATTTTTTTAAATAATATTTACAAATTTTAGAATGTTTAAAAACTCCCCTTTAGGGGATGGAGGTATTGATCATGTCTCGTCCCGTAGCATATAATATCAATCATAAACCTCTGGAAAAAGATATTTCCATGGTAGACATGCCCGATGGTTATAAGGGCGAAGGATTTTTTGCTACCTCCCTGGATAAAGTGGTTGGACTGGCAAGAAAAAATTCTATCTGGCCATTACCATTTGCAACTTCCTGTTGCGGTATTGAATTCATGGCAACTATGGCTTCACATTATGACCTGGCAAGGTTTGGTAGTGAGAGAGTGGGTTTTTCTCCGCGTCAATGTGATCTCTTAATGGTAATGGGAACCATTGCAAAGAAAATGGGCCCTGTTGTTAAGCAGGTGTATTTGCAAATGGCCGAACCACGTTGGGTAATAGCTGTTGGTGCCTGTGCCAGTAGTGGAGGAATATTTGATACCTATTCAGTTCTTCAGGGTATTGACCAGGTAGTTCCTGTGGATGTTTATGTTCCGGGCTGCCCTCCAAGACCAGAAGCAATTCTCGATGGATTTATCAGAATCCAGGACTTGGTGGGAAAAGAAGGTATTAGAAGAAGAAATGGGAACAGATATAAAGAGTTGCTGGAGAGTTACGGTATTCAGTAATTGTTAAATTGTTTAATGGATAAATGGCTGCAGAACAGTAAAAACAATTTAACAATAAAGCAATTTGGCAATGCTAACAAACGAAATAGTAAAACAAAAATTAATTGCAAAATTTGGTGTGCAGGTTACTGACTTTCATGAACCATATGAAATGCTCACTTTTGAAGCGCCTAAGGAGATGAACCTGAAGGTGCTTAATTTTTTATATGATGATGATGAATTAAAGTTCCGGTTTCTTACAGATCTGCAGGCAGTTCATTACCCCAACCAGCAAGGGAGAGAATTGGTAGTTGTTTATCATTTACATAATCTGGCAGACAACATCCGGATTCGTTTCAAGGTTTTTACTGATATTAAGACACCTGATATTTATACGGCAACAGGTTTATTCTCTGCTGCCAACTGGATGGAAAGAGAAACCTATGATTTTTTTGGAGTAAATTTTGTCGGACATCCAAACCTGAAAAGAATTTTGAATGTGGATGAAATGGATTACTTCCCGATGCGGAAAGAATTTCCATTAGAAGACCAGACAAGAATTGATAAAGATGATGATATGTTTGGAAGAGGATAAAAAAGAATATCTATTCATGACAGAACATGAACATATAAGATTACCGGAAGGAAGTATTGAGAAAACCACTACCACATTAAACCTGGGACCAACTCACCCGGCAACACATGGTGTGTTTCAGAATATTCTTGAATTGGATGGTGAACGCATTGTATCTGCAGAGCAAACCATTGGATACATTCACCGTGCATTTGAAAAAATTGCTGAACGTCGACCATTATACCAGATCACTCCATTAACTGACCGGTTGAATTATTGCAGCAGTCCCATCAATAACATGGGTTGGCATCTGACCTGTGAAAAATTATTAGGCATACAAACTCCCAAGCGGGTGGATTATCTCCGTATCATCATCATGGAGCTGGCAAGAATATCGGATCATCTTATTTGTAATTCAATAGTTGGAGTTGATACAGGTGCTTATACAGGATTTCTTTATGTTATGCAATACCGTGAACTGATTTATGAAATTTATGAGGAGATTTGTGGTTCACGACTTACTACTAATATTGGCCGAATTGGTGGCTTTGAAAGAAATTTCAATGACATAGCGTTTCAAAAACTGGAAAAATTTCTAAAAGAATATCCCAAAGTATTAAAAGAATTCATCAACCTGTTTGAACGCAATAGAATATTCATAGATCGGACACAAAATACAGGGGCTATCAGTGCAGACAGGGCCTTGAATTTCGGGTTCACAGGTCCAAACCTGCGTGCTGCCGGTGTGGATTATGATGTAAGGGTGCATACTCCCTACAGCAGTTACCAGGATTTTCAGTTTAATATTCCTACAGGAACTTCGGGTGATAATTATGACCGCTGGCTGGTCCGCAATGAAGAAATGTGGGAATCACTCAGTATTATAGAACAGGCCTATAGAAAAGTACAGGAGTTCAAGGGAAAAGGAGCAGAAGTTTTTCATGCAGATGCACCCGAATATTACTTACCGGAAAAAGAAGATGTGTACACAAAAATGGAAGCGTTGATCTATCATTTCAAAATCATAATGGGTGAAACAAAAATTCCGGTTGGGGAAGTATATAGTTGTGTGGAAGGCGCCAATGGTGAGTTAGGATTTTACCTGATCAGTGATGGCGGACGAACACCCTATCGTTTGCATTTCCGCCGACCATGTTTTATTTATTACCAGGCATATGAAGAGCTGACCAAAGGAAGCATGATGAGTGATGCGATCGTTACGCTGAGTAGTTTGAATCTGATTGCGGGAGAAATGGATGCATAAGAATTGGGAAAATAATAATTGGGAAATTTCGAAATTTCCCAATTCAAAAATTTCAAAATCGAAATGATAAAATTTTCAGTTGATAAATTAAACGAAGTTCAACGGATAATCAGTTTTTATCCGGAAGGCAAACATAAAAGCGCCGTGATACCGGTATTGCACCTTGCCCAACAGGAGTTTGGGGGCTGGCTGAGTGTCGACACAATGGATTATGTTGCTTCTTTATTACATCTTGAACCTATTGAAGTGTATGAGGTAGCCACTTTTTACAGTATGTATAATTTAAAACCTGTTGGCAGGTATATGTTTGAAGTATGCCAGACAGGACCCTGCATGCTGAATGGCAGCGATGATATTATTAAATATATATATGAAAAGCTGGGGATAAAACCAGGTGAAACAACAGCAGATGGATTATTTACTTTAAAAACAGTGGAATGCCTGGGTGCATGCGGTTATGCGCCGATGATGCAGTTGGGTAAAAATTACCGGGAGCACCTGACAAAAGAAAAAGTGGATGCAATAATTGAAGAATGCAGACTAAACCAATCAATTAATAATTAGAAAAAATTAGTAATGAAAAATTTTGCTTTTGTTCTTTTAATTTTTATTGCTGTTGATAGCTATGCTCAAAAAGAAGAACGGAAACTTACAGCCGCGTTGAAAGAATTTCATCAGGCATTGGTGAACAAGAACACTGAGGCCATCAATCAACAAACAGATAAGGTATTGAGTTATGGACATAGCAATGGTTGGGTGCAAACGAAAGCTGATGTAATAAAAGATCTGGAAACAGGATATATCAGTTATCAGCAATACAAGGAAGATAGTTTAACAATTGCAATAAATGGAAAAATGGCGAATGCAAGGTTTGTGGCAGATATAACCGCTGTTTTAAAAGGCAATACTGTTATTTCTCATTTAAGAGTATTGGAAGTTTGGTTTAAGAAAGGAAAAAGATGGTTATTGTTTGCAAGGCAAGCTGTAAAATAAAAATTAAAATTCCTCTCAATAGAATTGGGGTTTATGGGAAGAAAATTATTATTAGATAAAGTTCAGATTGAAAACATCAGGCAATATGATGTATATCGCCGTGAAGGCGGTTACCGTAGTGTGGAGAAAGCGATCAAGACAATGACACCTGACCAGGTTACTGATGAGGTAAAGAAAAGTGGCTTGCGTGGTCGGGGTGGTGCAGGCTTCCCGACAGGAATGAAATGGGGTTTTCTTGCAAAGCCTGAAGGAGTACCACATTATCTGGTGGTGAATGCTGACGAATCTGAACCCGGAACTTTTAAAGACCGTTATTTGATGGAACATATTCCGCATATGTTGATTGAAGGAATTATTGTTTCATCGTATGCAATTGGCTCCAACCGTTCCTATATATATATACGTGGCGAATTTGTTTGGATAGTTGATATACTGGAACAAGCTATACAAGAAGCAAAAAATAATGGATGGCTTGGTAAAAATATTTTAGGTAGCGGCTTTGATTGTGAAATTTATATTCAACGCGGTGCAGGGGCATATATCTGTGGCGAAGAAACAGCTTTACTTGAATCACTGGAAGGCAAAAGAGGGAACCCAAGAATTAAACCACCATTTCCTGCGGTGAAAGGTTTGTGGGATTGTCCGACTGTTGTAAATAATGTTGAAACGATCGCTGCAGTAGTTCCGATTGTAAATGATGGCGGAGATGAATATGCAAAAATCGGGATTGGTAAATCAACCGGGACAAAACTGATCAGTGCCTGTGGAAATATTAATAAGCCGGGAGTGTATGAAATAGAAATGAAAATTTCTGTTGATGAATTTATTTTTAGTGATGAATATTGCGGAGGCATTGCCAAAGGGAAAAGATTAAAAGCCTGTATTCCGGGTGGTTCGTCCGTTCCTATTTTACCGGCCAGTCTTTTATTGAAGACTGCAAAAGGTGAGAACAGGTTGATGACTTATGAAAGTTTAGCTGATGGTGGTTTTGCAACCGGTAGTATGATGGGAAGCGGAGGCTTTATTGTGATGGACGAAGATCAGTGTGTGGTAAAACACACGTATACGCTTGCAAGATTTTACCGCCATGAAAGTTGCGGACAATGTTCTCCCTGCAGGGAGGGAACGGGATGGATGGAAAAGATTTTACTGAATATTGATAATGGAAAAGGAAAGATGAATGATATTGATTTGCTTTGGGATATTCAGAGAAAGATTGAAGGCAATACAATTTGCCCCCTGGGCGATGCAGCAGCATGGCCGGTGGCAGCAGCCATAAGACATTTCAGAGATGAATTTGAATGGCATGTTGAGAATCCGGAAGAATGTTTGAGAAAAAATTATGGGTTGGCAAATTATGCGAAAACTCCCAACCCCCCGGAGGGGGCTATGGGTACAGTATAAATATTTTACAATTGTAAAAAATTTTTAAAAGCCCCTTTAGGGGTTTGGGGTATGGATCAAAAATTATTTAAAATTACTATTGACAACATTACCATTGAAGTGGAGCCGGGAACTACTGTACTGAATGCTGCACGCAAAATTGGTGGCGATGTTACACCGCCTGCCATGTGCTACTACAGCAAATTAAAAGGCAGCGGTGGTAAATGCCGTACCTGTTTAATAGAAGTTGCAGCGGGATCAACTATTGACCCAAGACCCATGCCCAAGTTGGTTGCCAGTTGCCGCACCAATGTAATGGATGGCATGGTAGTAAAAAATATTACCAGTGAAAAAGTAATGGATGCAAGAGCCGGTGTGGTTGAATTTTTATTAATTAATCATCCGCTCGATTGCCCAATCTGCGACCAGGCGGGAGAATGTCATCTTCAGGATCTCGGGTATGAACATGGCAAAGAGGGAACCCGATATGAATTTAAAAGAAGAACTTTTGAAAAAGAAGATATCGGTCCATACATTCAGTTGCACATGACAAGATGCATACTTTGTTATCGTTGCACTTATGTAGCCGATCAACTAACGGATCACCGGGTACATGGAATTCTTGATCGCGGGGATCATGCAGAAATCTCCACTTACATTTCAAAAGCAATT
>JAHEZE010000037.1:0-16266 GCA_023251235.1 Sphingobacteriales bacterium
CAAAGCTGGTTTGGGTTTACTTTACGTACTGAATACTTCAACGATAAAAATAATCTGAAGATACCACATACGCAAGATGGCTGTAATATTTTTGCAACAACGTTTTCAGCCAACTTTAAAGCCAACGGGTTTATTTTAATCCCTGAATTCAGAATAGATAATTCGAGCACTGAAATCTTTGTTGACAAAACCGGAGCACCAAAAAAATCCTTTGGTAGTTTTCTGTTAGCTGCCGTTTATTCTTTCTAAATAATATAATGATAATACTGTTTTTACAGTAAGGAAGTTAAGATAATTGATCTTTGTTTTATGACCATTAAGCATTATCTCTTTTCATATGGCAAGCAATCGTTGAAGGCCTTCCGTTTCTACGAAGGGCCTATTTTCCCTTCCTTGTCTGGAACCATACTACTTAATTATAATTTAATATTCTATCGGGTTACATACTGCAAAAAATTGAATTAACCTATATACATCTCTCTTTCGCCAGTTCGTCGCTTGTCCCCGATTCGCTTAGTCTTCTTTCAACGTTGTTTGTTTATGAATAGGTAACACTATTTAGTAATCAAAAACTCCCAATATGAACGTAAAAAGTAAATCAGCTTTTTTAAAGCCATTTATTGCAGCAATGGTTTTAACGACGGGTTCCTTTATTAATAATGAAGCGAGTGCCCAGACAGTAAAAGAACAAGCTGTAATTGAAGCCAAACCTGCATTGAATGTAAATTTTGCAGGAAAAGAAAAAGGATTCCTGGTATTCGAAGTAAATCTGCATCAAAACATCAACCGCAGGTTTACATTTAGAATTTCTGACCAGGATAAAAACGAATTATTCAATGAATCGCTGGTGCAGAATTCCTATTCCAAAAGAATATTAATTCCCGCCGCGGATGTCGAAAAGATTTCATTCACACTTTACACGTTTAAAAGTGAAATCAAAAAAACTTTTGAAATTAATTATGAAGTGAATGAATCGTATGTAATAAAAGATATGACGGAGAAATAAAAGAAACATCTTTTTAGACATAAGCAATCGAACGGCCTTCTATTTCTATGGAGGGCCCTATTTAAACTTAATATCAGAGCGGGGTTATATTTCCCGATTAAAAGAATTAAAACGAAATCAACATCATTTATTTATGAAACCAAATACAGAGTTTGCAAAAACAGCATTTCGTTATAGCGGAGGATATGCAGCGATGTTTATTCTGACTTCTTATAAGTTGTCTTTATTACGAAAGCAAAAAGAAATTAAACCATCCGAAAAGAATTTAAGTTCTATGAAAGCACTCTATTTTCAGAAAGTAAAAAATTTATTTTTTTTATTTCCTGTGTCAAAAAAGATAAAAACAAAAAACGGATATTAAAATATTGCAATTAAGCAGAGTTTCTTCCCGCATTAATGATTCCAAAAGAACAGCGCATCACTAATTTTTCGTACACTTTTTTAATGGGTGCCTCAGTAAGTGATTCTTCCATTTCCCTTACTCTGATGATGGCATATTGTTGAATAGTGAGAAGTGGCAGCATAATTTTTTCACGCATTTGTATAGAAAGCTGATCAACGGGATAATCAGCCATCAATTCCGATCTTTCAGATAATCGCAAGATATATTGCCGGGTTAATTCGAATTCGCTGTAGATCAGCTGCCATATCTCACCATATTTTTTGTGTTCTCTAAGATGGGCCGTAAGCGGAAAGAAAGATTTTAGCATGGCCATTTCACAATTATCAAGCAATGTTTTAAAGAATGGGGATTCTTTATATAATTTTTTCAATTCATTCAATTTACCTCTTTGATCCATCCTTTGTAATGCTGACCCAACCCCATAATATCCGGTAACATTTTGTTTGAGCTGGCTCCACGAACCGACAAATGGAATTGCCCTGAGATTTTTTAAAGAGAGACCAGTAGATCCTCTTTTTGATGGCCTGCTTCCAATATTTGTTTCGCTGTAAAATCTTAAGGGACTGGCATGTGAGAGATAATCGAGAAAATAAGGATGATTTTTTAACCCATTATACTTTTCAAAACTTAATTCAGCCAGTTGCTGAATTAAAGCCTCTTCGTTTTCATCCAGGGTGGTTTCTTTGTTTGAAAAAAGATCATTGGAAATGCCTGCATGAACAAGTTGTTCAATATTATACTGTGCCGCATCAATCGTTCCAAAATTGGAGCTCACTGTTTGCCCCTGTATGGTAAGTTGAATTTCATGATTGGAAATATTTTTACTCATTGATGCATAAAACTTATGTGTTTTACCTCCCCCTCTTGCCGGAGGCCCGCCGCGACCATCAAAGAAAAGAACATCAATGCCAATTTCTTTTGATATGGTTGTAAGCTCCTCTTTAGCTTTATAAATACACCAATTTGCCATCAGGTAACCACCATCTTTGGTGCCATCACTAAACCCAAGCATTATAGTTTGGCGGTTATTTCTTCTTCGCAGATGATCCCTATAAACAGGAATATTGTATAAATGTTTCATTACAGCCGCTGCATTTTTAAGATCATCAACCGTTTCAAACAATGGAATGATGTCAATATTCAGCTCTTCTTTTTTCCATCCGCTTAATAAAAATAAACCAAATACTTCCATAACATTTAAAACACCGGAGCACTGACTTATGATATAACGATTACAGCCATCAACTCCATTATTTTGCTGTATTTTTTTTATCGCATTGATTACATTTATCGTATCAGCATAAACTGCATTACCATCAAAACTCAGCCCCTCATGTGCTTTTAATGAAGTAAGAAGATGAATCTTTTCATCAATGGATAACTTTGAATAATCAGCAGGAAGTTCATCAATCTTTCCAGCCAGCGTTTGTATAATCCCAGTATGAGTTAAACTATCCTGGCGAATATCGAGTGTTGCAAAATGCAATCCAAATACTTCCACTTTATTTATCAGATTATCTACAAGATGTAGAAATAAACCATTATGTCTGTGTATTATAATATTTCTTATTTCTTCAAGTACCTGCAATATTCCATATTTTGATAAATCAGTTTTTTGGTCAGGCGTAAAGAGATTGATATATAATTTTTTTTCAAGATTGGCCAATAAAATATCAACTCCTTCAAATGTCAGGCGTCGTTTCAGTTTTCTAACTTCCAGGTAATAACATTTAATTATTCCACCTCTCAAAGCTTCTGCCACCTGTAATGTTGTTTCTGCTGTTACAAAAGGATTGCCATCCCTGTCTCCACCCGGCCAAAATCCCATTTTAATAACAGGATTGTTTTCTTGAACTGAATCAGAAAACTGATTTTTCAAAAATCCTGCAATTCTTCCTGCTGCGGGATAAAAAACATTTTCAAGAAACCAGATGAGACTTACCGCTTCATCGTAAGGTGTCGGTTTGCTATGTTTTAAAAAAGGAGTTTTACCAAGTTGCTGAAGGTACATGTTTACCTGGCTGGCATTGTTTTCAGATAATGCTTTCGACAAATCATTGATAATTCCTAAAACCGGCCCCGGGTAAAACTGAGTGGGATGTGCAGTAAGTACAAGACGAACGGCAAAATCTTTTAATTTCTCAGCAAGCTGTTCTTGTTTATTTTCCTGTGTAATTTCTGATTCAAGATGTTTAAGTGTGCCAATTCCATTCATATCATTTACTTCCCTGAATGCAGCATCTTCCAATGCATCAAATAATACTACCTGTCTTTCGGCATATTGAACAAACCGGAATAACATATCCAATTTTTCTTCGTTTTTTCTATAAGAAGTATGCTTTGAAAAAAATTCTTCAATAATCTGGGCCGGGCTTAATTTCTTCTTGTACCCTTCATCACATATAGAAAGAAATAAGGAAAGCAGTATCCCTGTTTTTTCAATTCTATGAAATGGTAAAGAGGTAAACAGGCTGTTGTACAGCTGGAATTTAATGCCAACCTGATTTTTAAAACGCTGCAATGCCGCAGAGGATGAGTTACTCATTTTATTTTTCGTTGAAAATTATTAATGCGGCAAGCAATTGCAAAGGGACTCGAATTTACAGTAATTTATTTTTAACATGTGTTTGTATATTCAAAAAAAAACTCCCCTTGAAAGGAGAGCTTCACTATAAAAAAATAATTTTTATCCTTCCGTTTTCTCCCCAGTCGCCGCTGCTTCTGTTTTTTCTGCTTCATCTGATTTCTTACTGCGACTACGACGTGTTTTCTTTGTGGCTTCTTTGGTTTCACTTTTACCCTTGCCGTAGATTTCATTGAAATCAACCAATTCAATCATTGCCATCTCAGCATTATCTCCAACCCGAACACCTAATTTAATAATACGGGTATAACCTCCCGGGCGACCCGCTACTTTTTCAGCTATAGTACTGAACAATTCTGTAATTGCTGCTTTATCCTGCAGATGGCTGAATACAACGCGACGTTGGTGAGTTGTATTCGTTTTACATTTTGTAATAAGCGGTTCAGCATATACACGTAAAGCTTTTGCTTTAGCAACTGTAGTTACAATACGCTTATGAGTAATTAATGCAACAGCAAGGTTACTGAGTAACGCATCTCTGTGAGATTTGGTTCTGCTCAGATTTTTTATTTTGTCTCCGTGACGCATGACGTTTTGTTTTAATTCAGCTGCACCGTGTCAGGAATTGCAGCCTTAGCTTCTATCCCCTAAAGGGGTATATGAGCAGGTTAAAAAATATTTCAAAATATTATGACTCTCCAAACTCCCCTTTAGGGGATGTAGGTTAAAAATCTTCTTTATCCAATCCCAGTTTGCCCAGGTCCATTCCGAACTGCAACCCCCTTTCATGAAGTACTTGTTCAATTTCTGACAGAGATTTCTGTCCAAAGTTGCGGAACTTCATCAGGTCTTCCTGCTCATACTGTACCAATTCACTCAATGAATTAATTTTTGCAGCTTTCAGGCAGTTGAAGGCACGAACGGAAAGATCAAGATCCTCAAGTGGTGTCTTCAATATCTTACGAAGTTGAAGAGTTTGTTCATCTACCAGGTCTTCTTTCTTCTCTTCCCTATTATCAAAAGTGATATTCTCATCTGTAATAATCATCAGGTGTTGAATAAGAATCCGGCTTGCTTGCTTCACCGCTTCTTCAGGATGAATAGTCCCGTCGGTTATTACTTCCATGATCAGCTTTTCATAGTCAGTACGCTGCTCCACACGGGTATTTTCAACTGTGTACTTAACATTTTTTATGGGTGTAAAGATTGAATCAACAGGAATGTAACCCAACAAGGCTTCTTTTGGCTTATTATCTTCAGCAGGCACATATCCCCGGCCTTTACCAACTGTTAACTCAATATCCAGCTTTGCTGAAGAATCAAGAGTGCAAATCAGTAACTCAGGGTTCATGATCTGGAAACTCTGTGTTCCTTCACCAATCATAGCGGCATTGAACTCAGAACGGTTCCTTATCGATAACATGATTCTTTCGTTTGTCACTTCATGATCCACTACTTTTTTGAAACGAACCTGCTTAAGGTTCAAAAGTATTTCCACTACGTCTTCAGTAATTCCATTGAGAGTGGCAAACTCATGATCCACTCCTTCTATCTTTACTCCCACTATTGCATATCCCTCTAAGCTGCTCAATAATACCCTGCGAAGAGAATTACCGACAGTTACTGCAAAGCCGGGTTCCAATGGGCGGAACTCAAACTGTGCTTCAAAGTCATTTGCCTTTTGTAAGATGATCTTATCAGGCTTTTGGAAATTTAATATTGCCATGTTAAATGTTTATAGTTTTTAATTTTTTGTTTGTTTACCAGCTTCAGTAACTCCGGTCAAGCTATGGTTGCGTCGCACTCTTGTACTTTCTTCTCATTATTCACCTCTCACCATTGACCATTCACGTTATTTGCTGTACAATTCCACAATCAACTGCTCTTTAATATTCTCCGGAACACTTTCCCTTTCAGGGTAAGTAATAAATGTTCCTTTCATATCAGCTTCGCTCCAATCCAGCCAGTTAAATTTTGGATTCTTGGCACCCATTGGCCCGGTTATAGAAGTTCTGCCTTTGCTACTTTCTTTAACACTGATTACATCACCGGCTCTTAACTGGAAAGAAGGAACATTCACCACATCCCCATTAACGGTTATATGCTTATGACTTACTAATTGACGGGCTGCCGGACGACTGGGAGCAATACCTAAACGGTAGATTGTATTGTCTAAACGAGCTTCCAGTAATTTAATAAGGTTCTCACCTGTTACACCTTTGCGGCGTGCTGCTTCTTCAAACGTTTTACGGAATTGTTTTTCTAAAACACCGTAAGTGTATTTAGCTTTCTGTTTTTCACGAAGCTGCAATGCGTATTCTCCCAATGTCTTTCTTTTACGTTGCGCTCCATGCATACCGGGAGGGTTGCTGTTTTTATTCAACCACTTTCCATTACCCAGAATGGGTTCACCAAAAATGCGGGAAATCTTGGTCTTGGGACCAGTGTAACGTGCCATAGTTTTTATTCATTTCGATTTTTTTAGAAACGGTGCTACGATCGGTAAAAAATCGTAAAAAATTAATCGGGCACCCTTTGTTTAAATGAAAGCTCTTGGCTTCAATATGTCTTCCTTAAGCCCCCTTTAGGGGGTTTGGGGGTTTAAACTCTTCTTTTCTTCGGCGGGCGGCATCCATTGTGTGGCAATGGAGTCACATCTTTTATCATTACTATCTCAATTCCGGACTGCGAAATTGCCCTCATGGAACTTTCACGTCCTGCACCAGGTCCTTTCACAAATACATCTACTCTCTTCAGGCCAGCGTCAAATGCAGTTTTAGCTGCATCAGCAGCAGCCATCTGTGCCGCATACGGAGTATTTTTTTTTGAACCTTTAAAACCCATTTTGCCGGCACTACTCCAGGAAATTACCTGTCCGGTTTTGTTGGTTAAACTGATAATAATGTTGTTGAAACTTGCGGTAATATGTGCATCTCCATAGGCATCCACTTTCACCACTCTTTTCTTTGCTGCAGCCTTTGCGCTTACCGGCTGTTGTACTTGTGCTTTTGACATAATTTGTGTTCTGAGGTAATCTTTATTTTATTTATTTCTCCCATCCCGGTTACTATCGGGATTTCGGGATTGAATCAACCCTCCTGCTGACTTACGAAGCGATCTGGTATTGATTCAAAAAAAGTAAGTCTTAATTAAAAGCTAACAGCCAATGGCTTTTAGCAGATAGCTTATTTCTTCGGCGCTTTCTTTTTACCAGCAACTGTTTTACGCTTACCCTTTCTTGTACGACTGTTGGTTTTAGTTCTTTGTCCTCGTACAGGTAGTCCTTTCCGATGACGAAGCCCACGATAGCAGGCAATATCAAGCAAACGCTTAATACTCATCTGCACTTCGCTTCGCAGTGTACCTTCCACTTTCAATTCTTCAGTTATCGTATTACGGATAGCATTCAGATCTTCGTCACTCCACTCATGAACTTTTTTATCACGACTGATATTATTTTTATCAAGTATAAATTTAGCTGTTGAAGGTCCAATACCATATATATAGGTAAGCCCTATTTCACCTCTTTTGTTTTTTGGTAAGTCCACACCGGCAATACGAGCCATAATTCAATTTTAGATTTTAGATTTACGATTGTTTATCCCTGGCGCTGTTTGAAACGGGGGTTTTTTTTGTTGATTACATATAGCTTCCCTTTGCGACGAACAATCTTACAATCGACGCTACGTTTTTTAATTGATGCTCTTACTTTCATGTTTTTATCTTTGTTCTTTAAACTTTGAGCATCGAGCTCGTAGCTCCCAACTCACAGCTGTATTATTTATACCTGAATATTATTCTTCCCCTTGTCAAATCATATGGACTCATTTCCACACCTACTTTATCGCCGGGTAAAATGCGGATATAGTTCATCCTCATTTTCCCTGAGATTGTTGCCAGTATTTCGTGGCCATTTTCCAGCTTTACCTTAAACATAGCATTGGACAGAGCTTCAATAATAGTTCCATCCTGTTTAATTAAGGCCTGTTTCGACATACAATTTTTGGGAGCGCAAAGATAAGTGGCTGAGTCTTAAAAAAGAAAAAACCCGGAGTTTTTTTCCGGGGTATGTGAAAAACTAATCAACCGGGTATCAAATCATTCAAAATTTTGGAATTCAGGCTCTTTCCAAAGGTATTTTAGTCATATCCGCATGTAAATTCTGAAGTTCATGAACTGCGATGGGAACATTAAAATGACGCCTGTCCTCTCTATACCACATTTCCAGATTTGAGAAATTACCTTGCTGAGGCGTTATAAGCCGAAATACTCCCTTTTTATATTTCACAGCTCCTTCGATTGGCTCTTTCTCAAATCCAAATTTCAAAAGCTGGCTTTCATCAAGAGCTATAGGATGAATATCCTGAGGTTGGTACCAAAACTCCTGAATACCATTATCTGCGAGAACCATATGCTCTTCGCGGTTTGTATGCATAACGGTGGCTTCTCTTAAAAGGCCTTCGTCGTTAACCATTATAATATCACCGGGTTTTAATTGTCCTAACTTGATCATGCTGAAAATTTTTACTTCCCGAATATAAAAAAGAATAATAACCCGGGAAAGGATTTTCCTCAACTTCTTTTATGATAACTGAAGATGGCCCATGAAATAAAAACAACTGCAAAACCAAAAACTTTAAACAAATGAAACTTAATATCTGCCAAAGAGCTTCCCTTTAATACCACCATCCGCATCACTTCGATAAAGTAAGATACCGGATTGAAACGGGTAATCCATTTGGCCCATTCAGGCATGCTATCAATAGAAGTATAAAGCCCGCCAAGTAAAATAAATATCATCATCAGGAAGAATGAAAGGAGCATGGATTGTTGCTGGTTGACGGAATAAGTGGAAATAAGCAATCCCAAACCTAAAACAGCAAGAAGGTACACGGCTGCAAAAACATAAATAGTGAGAAAGCTACCCGCAGGAATAATTCCATAAGCCAGTCGGGCTATCGTTAACCCAATAGTTAAAACAAATAAACCCATTATCCAGAATGGAATGAGTTTGCCTAATATAAAATGGTATTTCTTTATTGGGGTTACATTGATTTGTTCAATAGTGCCTATTTCCTTTTCTTTTACAATGTTGATAGCCGTAAGATTGGTGCCCACCATAGTTAATAAAATAACCAGGATGCCCGGCACCATAAAATATTTATAATTCATAAGTGGATTGAACCAATTGGAAGACGCCACTTCTATTTGTACTTCCGGGCTGAACTTTGGTAATTGTATCCATTCCATTCTTACTTCACGGTTATAATCCTGGATAATGGTCCGCAGGTAGGCGCCACCCAGGTTTGCTTTTACACCATTGATGGCATTAATAGCCATGAATAATTTTGCTTCATTTTCTTTTACCAACTCTTTTTCGAAATGCGATGGTATTTGTAAAACCAAATCAGCTTTATCATACTCGATTTTCTCCAGTGATTGTTCATAGGAAGAAGAATAGTCGGTAAGAATAAAATAACCGGCTGAAGTTATTTTATTAATCAGTTTGCGGGAATATTCGGAATGGTCGTGATCAACAACTGCAAGTTTAATTTTTTTAATTTCATAATCTGCGGCCCAGGGCAATATTAAAAGCTGAATAACCGGCATAATCAGAATTAACCGGAGGATTGCAGGATCCCTGAATATCTGGCGGAATTCTTTTCTCAGTAAAAATTTTAATGTTCTCATGCCCCTAACCCCTAAAGGAGAATTTAGTTTTTGAAATTTGCAATGTCTTACCAGATGCCTTTAAAACGGAACGTACAAGTGAGTGACACAACAGGCGATGCCATGAAAAACTTAAGCGGGTATCATAAATAAAAATTAAATTCATCATGCCAATCTAATTTTAAATCTTTTTATCGCCATTGTTAAAAAAAATATCACCATACCACTGAGTATAAGAGTCTCTTTAAAAACACCACTTAGCCCCAATCCTTTTATCATAACTGATTTTACAATGCTGTAATACCATTTTGCAGGCACAATATTGGAAACAATCCGCAATGGCAACGGCATATTCTCCACCGGGAACATGAAACCGCTGAGCATAATGGTGGGAAGAAACATCCCGATTAATGAAATGAACATGGCCGTTTGCTGAGATTCGGCTCTTGATGAAATGAGCAAGCCAAGCGATAATGATACCAGAATAAATAATATGCTTTCAAATACCAGCAGGAATAAACTTCCATTGATGGGAACTTCAAGTACAAACACACTTAATAATAATATAGAAGCAATATTGATAGTGGAAAGCAATAAATAAGGAACCGCCTTTGCAAGCACGACCAATTGGGGCCGCATGGGTGAAACAAGTATTACTTCCATAGTGCCGAGTTCTTTTTCTTTTACGATGGTAATTGCGGTCATCATAGTACAAACCAGTAACAACACCATCGCCATCACACCAGGTACAAAATTGAATGCTCCTTTCAGTTGTGGATTGTACAACATCTTCATTTCCGTACTGATTGTATACGGCAGTTTCCTGTCATTGGTGATGCGGTTCTGATAATCCATAATGATGGCCGTGGCATAGTTGGTCAATTGGTTGGCAGTGTTTGGGTCGGCTGCATCAGCAATCAATTGCACCTGTGCTTTGTTGAAATGCTGAAGGTCTTCCTGGAAATGCTGAGGGAAAACAATAGCGAGTTTTATTTTACCCTTTTTAAATTCTTCTTCTACCTGGCTGTAGGTCAGCAAGTTTTTTTCCAAATCAAAATATTGGCTGGCATCTAACTGGGCCGTAAGTGAAGAAGTGGCTGCATCTTTTGAATTATCGAGTATTGCAATCTTTGAATTCTTTACTTCATTGGTCAATGCAAATCCAAATATCACAATCTGTACCACCGGCATACCCAGCAGGATGAACATAGTTCGCTTATCCCGCCAGATATGATAAAACTCTTTCCTGACAAATGTAAAAAATTGTTTCATTGTTTTCTACGATTTTCTATTCGCTTCTCCTGGCCTTTCTGGCTAATTGCAAAAACACTTCATCCATAGATGATGCGTTGTGATATTTTTTAAGGTTTCCTGGCGTGTCCAAAGCATCAATTCTTCCATCAACCATAATACTTACACGGCTACAATATTCTGCTTCATCCATATAATGTGTAGTTACAAATATGGTGGTACCTCTTTCACTTGCTTCGTAAATCATATTCCAGAATTCCCGTCTCGTTACAGGATCTACTCCGCCGGTGGGTTCATCAAGAAAAACAATTCCGGGTTCATGAAAAATGGCAACGGAAAAAGCCAGTTTTTGTTTCCACCCGGGTGGCAATGACTTAACTAATACATTTCCTTCTTTTTCCAGATGAAGATGATTAAGAATGTAAGCAGTTTTTTCTTTGATATATTTATCCGTCATATGATAGATGCCACCATAGAATTCCATATTCTCTTTTACTGTAAGGTCTTCATATAAAGAAAATTTCTGGCTCATATAGCCAATACTCTTTTTAATTTTTTCATTTTCTTTAAACACATCAAAGCCTGCAACTGTAGCTTCTCCGGATGAAGGAAATAATAAACCGCAAAGCATCCGCATCGCCGTTGTTTTACCAGCGCCATTGGCACCAAGGAACCCAAATATTTCTCCCTTATGTACATCAAAGCTGATTTGGTCAACTGCAACAAAATCGCCAAATCGCTTAGTTAATTTATTTGCTGTTATTACTGTATTACTCATAAAAGCTATTAGCTAATAGCTATTGGCCATTAGCTTTTCATTAATGCAATAAAACAATCTTCAATATTTGGTTTTGCATCATACAAAACTGTTGTTTCATCATTCCGGCGCTGGATGAACTGCTGAAGCAATTGCTCACCTGATTTATCTTTCATCACTACATGATGATATTCTCCAAATGGATAAACATTCTCAACAAATTCTTTTTGCTCCAGGTCTTTTAACAAATGAAGCATCTTAGATGATTTCACCGCCATCAGTGGTTTTGAAAAATTATTGACAATTCCCTGTGGCGTATCAATAGAAAGAATTTTTCCATTCTGAATCAATGCTACCTTATCGCAGAGACCTGCTTCATCCATATAAGGAGTAGAAACCAAAATGGTGATTCCTTCTTTTCTTAATCCTTTCAGCATTTCCCAGAATTCTTTACGGCTAACCGCATCTACACCGGTGGTGGGTTCATCCAGAAATAAAACAGAAGGACGATGAATCAAAGCACAACTCAATGCCAGTTTTTGTTTCATACCACCGGAAAGTTTCCCTGCCTTTCTTTTTCTGAAAGGCTCTATCTGAACATAGATATCTTTTATCAGATCATAATTCTCTTTAATGCTGGTATTGAAAATAGTTGCAAAGAAGTTGAGGTTTTCTTCCACTGATAAATCCTGGTACAATGAAAAACGCCCCGGCATATATCCCACTCTTTTGCGGATTGCTTTATAATCTTTCACCACATCAAAACCATCTACCGATGCTTTACCGCTGTCCGCTAATAATAAAGTGGTGAGTATTCTGAATAAAGAAGTCTTGCCTGCGCCATCGGGACCGATAATGCCAAACAACTCACCTTGTGGTACTGAAAAAGAAATGTCGCTCAGCGCTTTGACTTCTTTTTTCTTGCCGTAGGTCTTAATCAGATTATTTACTTCTACTGATAACATTTTGAGTTTTTAGCTGTTGGCTGTTAGCTTTTTTATAAATGAGTGAATCATTTTTATTTCTTCTTCCAACATGTTTTCGATTTGCAAAATTTTTCATATAGTGCTGGTTTAATACCTTATGCCTTAGCTAATAGCTATCAGCTAAAAGCTATTGGCTAAACTTTACTTCCCCGTACATTCCAATTTTTAAATACCCGTCGTTCTTTACTTTCACTTTAATGGCATAAACTAAATTAGCCCTCTCTTCTTTTGTCTGGATTGTTTTAGGAGTGAACTCTGCTTTATCAGAAACCCAAATGATTGTTCCACTGTATTCTTTATATTTCTTTGCACCCTCATCAATCATCACTTTCACCATTTGATTCAGTTTTATCGTTGGTAATTGCTCACCTGTAACATAAGCTCTCAGGTTCAACTCTGATAAATCTGCAATCTTGTATAAGGCTTTTCCGGCAGAAGTCACTTCTCCTGTTTCTGCATATTTGGTAATTACAGTACCATTTATAGGGTTTACAATGTTGGCTCTTTGCTCCTGGTCTTTTAATTGTGCCACTCTTTTTCTCAGCGGTTCAGCTTCACTAAGTATGCTTCGGTTTTGCGTACCAATATTGCTCTTCAGCACATTAATCTGTTGTTGCGTTACACCCATATTCTTTTTCACTACATCAATCTGTGCATTGATATCATCGAGTTGTTTGCCGGTAGCAGCATCGGCTTTTATCAGGTTCTCAATCCTGTTTTTTTCATGGAGCAAATTATCCAACTGCGATTGCTGAACAGCGATTTGATTTTGCAGTAATTGAATTTGTGGATTTACGTCCGCTGTTTTTTCATTTAATGCATTGATGCTGGCTTCCACCTGCTGCTGCTGCAGGTTGATATTGGCCGCATCCACCATCCCAACAACACTGTCTTTACTCAATTGCATTCCTTCTTCCACATTAAAAGAAAGAAGTTTACCTGCCATTTCTGATGAAACAATGGTTTCAGCTGCTTCAAATGTGCCGGAAGCATCAAAGCCATTTCCGTTTCCATTGCAGGAAATAATTACTGAAGAAAAAATTACTGGTACAAGTTGAAAAAATCGTTTCATATATTTTAGTTTTTAAGTCCTCCCTAAAGAGAGCCTGCCAATCGGCAGACAGGGATTTAGGAGGGTTTTTATTGTTTTCCTGAAATTGTTTGATAATTTATTTGTGCCTGCAGCAATTGTACCTGGTGAGTGATTAAACTCTGTCTTGCCTGGTCCTCTGCATTTACTTCCCGTAAATAATCATTCGCAGTAATCACTCCATTTTCCAGTTGAGCCTTTGCTGCATCTTTAACTTTTATTCTTAAATCAATGATCTCTCCGTCAGAAGCAATTAATTGCTGCAGTTTATCAATCTCCGTTTGCTGTTGTTTCAGTTGTGTATTTGTATTCAATAAAAAAACTTCTTTCTGAATATCCACCGTTTTCTGGTTCAGTTCAATTATTTTCTTTTCATTCTTCTGTGTATATAGTCCGCCGAATGACCAGTTCAGCCGCACACCGGTTGTATAGAAAAAAGCAAACTCATTTTTTAAAAAATTCAGGCCGGGCTTACCATAGCCTCCTTGTAAAAACAAACCTGCTTTCGGTTTGTTTCTTGAATCTATCAAATGGAACTGACCGCCCAACAATTTTTGCTGGGTAGAATATAATTTTAATTCGGGTCTTTGAATTTCGGTAGCAATAACAGGAGAATCTGCCTTTGGCTTTTCAAGTTTTGTATCCTCCGGCATTGTTTGATTAATAAACAAACCAAACACATCAATCAATCCTTTTCTTGAAGACTTTAATTCAATTATCCGCTGGTCGGCTTTGAGCAATTCTGCTTTCAGCACATTCAGGTTTGATTTGAAAGCAACGCCATTATCAACCTGTGCCTCCACTCTTTTTATTCCATTGTTCAAATCAGCCTTTACTAAATCCACCAGCCTCAGTTGCTCGTCAAGAAAAAGCACCCCGAGAAAAAGCTGGTTGATTCTTTCTTTCAACTTGTACAACTCCACTTCTACTTTTTGCTGTTCGGTTTCATCATTCAGTTGCTGAAGATTTTTTTGTTGCTTAATTGTACCGCCATCATAAATAAGTTGATTAACATCGGCCAGGAATTTATATTGGTCCTTACTGACAGATGAAAAAGGTATACCAGTTATAGGTATATTAACTCCGGTAACTGCTGATTGGTAAGTTGCCTGCCCACTCAAACTGAATTGAGGCATAAAACCCTTACTGATGTTATCAACCGTATAGCTAGTGGTTTGCTTTATCAAATCCCGTTGCTTGATTAGCGGATAATTCTGCTGAGCCAGCTCATAAGCTTTTTGCAAACTCAGGTTTTGTTCTTGTGCATATAGCATGACGGGAAATACCATCAATGCTGTTAGTAATCGTTTCATATAAATCATTTTCTGATAGAATCAATTATAAATTTTGGTATCTCCTTTCTTCGCTCTTCCATAATTTTCCTGAATTGCAAATCGCTGAGATGAAGATTACGGGTCATCATCGGCCTTGCAACAAAAGGGAAAATGGTCATGGATAAAAGATTCATGAGCAGGTGTACGGGATTAAATCTTTTTATAGTTCCGTTCTTTATTTCTTTTTCAATCTGCTCCAGGAATTTTGCCGGCTTGGGTAAATTATTTTTTCCCCAGACTTTATACATAAACTGGTCGGGATCACGGTTGATCTCATTCATCACAAACCATGGCAGGTAAGGATTCTCCTGCATCTCATCGATATACTCGTTCACAAAATTTTCAATTTTTTCAAACAGCGGAGCATCGGATTGAAAGATCATATTGATCTTGGGAAAGAAGCGCTGTGCCTCCACTATGAAAATGTTTTCAAAAAGTTTTTCTTTATCCCTGAAATAATAATGCAGCAGGGCTTTATTGATGCCGGCTTCATCGGCAATATCCTGCATCCGGGCACCTGCCATGCCCTTTGTGGTAAACACTTTACGGGCTGCTGACAGTATTCTTTCTTCGGCTCCCTGATCTTTCTTTTTAACCATATAGTTTAACCAAATGGTTAACAAAAATAGGAAAGCAATCTTTCCGGCCAAATTATTTTTTTGTGAACAGCGAAATTTAATCCACAAATGACAGAATTAAGGGCAAAAAAGCTACAGGTTTTCCAAAACACCTCTGTAACTTCTTCCAATTGGAATTGTCACTCCATTAATTTCCACCATATCCGCAGTATAGGATTCGATCCTGCTGATTGAAACGATATATGACCTGTGAATACGTTTAAAAAGATGGGCGGGCAAAATATCCTCTATTTCTTTTGTAGTCATTTTTGCCAGGTATGTCCTTTTTGTTGTAACAATCTTAATGTATTCCATCTGACTTTCGATATAAAGAATCTCAGCAAATAAAATTTTCACTTTTTTATGTTGCATACTTATAAACAAATGATCTTTTACCTCTCTGCTTTCTTTTGGGTGCTTGTTTTCGCTTAGCGCAGTTTTTACTTTATTTACTGCAATTAAAAAGCGGTCAAACTCAAATGGCTTCAGCAGGTAATCGGTTACGTTTTGATTAAAACCTTCCACTGCATATTGATGATAAGCAGTTGTAATAATTACAGCAGGCGGG
>JAHEZE010000037.1:16366-27432 GCA_023251235.1 Sphingobacteriales bacterium
GGTGTATCAATGTTTTTAAGAAAGCCATTCCTTTTAATTTAGGCAGATGAATATCTAAAAAAATAAGATCGGTGGAATGATCCCTTAAGTAGTCGGTAGCCAGAATAGCATCTTTGAAAGTTCCATGCAATTCCAGAAAAGGGACCTGCGAAATATAATCTGTTAAAACTTTTACGGCCAATGGTTCATCTTCCACTATGATACATTTGATCTTAGACATGGCTTGCCAGGTTAATTTTTAAAGTAGCGGTAAAATCAGTTGCCCCTTGTTGTACTGTCAGACCATAATCTTTATAAAGCAATTCCAGTTGTCGCCGTAAGTTAGACAACCCGATATTTTCTTTGACATTAACTTCTCCTGAACCTTCAGTTGAATTTTTTACTATAAATGACAATTGCCGTTTATTCACCGATAGATGTATATCCACAAAGGGATGGGCTCTTGTTTCAGACACACCATGCTTGAATGCATTTTCAACCAACGGAATCAGTAACAGAGGAGGAATGGCCTGTTTCATGTCTTCGATATCATGGTTAAAATTAATCTGTAAAGATTTATCATAACGCAATCTTTCCAGGGCAATATAGTCATTCATGATTTTGAGTTCCTGTTCAATAGCTATATACTCTCCCCCGGTTTCATAAAGCATAAACCGCAGGATCTTTGACAGCTTTAAAATGGATTCTGGTGCCAGGTCGCTTTTATCCCTTGCCAGTGAATAAATATTATTCAACGTATTAAATAAAAAATGCGGGTTGGTTTGCGACCGGAGATAGTTCAATTCTGCCACCTGCTTTTCAATTTGCAGCTGTTGTGCTGCCTGTTTTAATTTTATATAATTATAAATATGCCTTGCAATACCAAAAAGGAAAAAAGAACCAACGCTGTAAGCCATTTGCATTTCGAGTGCCTTAGCAACTGTTGGATATATCTTTAGTACAGTATAAACATGCAACTGAATTCCCAGCGATCTCCAGGCATATAAACCGGAGGAATAAAGCATTACATGAACAAACAAGAGCAGTATCCCAAGAAGAATATTGTAAACAATTACTTCTCTTTTCTTCAGTACAAATGGAATGCTATATTCAAAAAGTATAAAATTGAGAGAGGTAATGTACACAACTGCCCAAAGATTATTGAACACAGCGGAAATAAAATGGCCGGGATATTCATGTGTAATGCCTAACGTTCCCAGGAAAAAATAACCAAGGGCAACCCACAGATAAAATTTAACCCTCTTTCTATCGATTACCAGCTTCATACTGCCATTTATTCTATAAATATCGTCAAATCTTTCCCTTTTTATTTTTCAGCCCATAGAATTGACTTTGTTGTAAACCAATAACCCGAAAAAGTCAATCACCGAAAAATGAAACAATATATCTATCAATAAAATTATTCAACATTCATTTACCCTGGTTAATTAGTGATTGGCATTACAGTGCTGTTTGTTTACCCTAAGCTGCTGTTCATTGACAGCATCTTTTTGCATATTCTTTTATTAAATATTCTTGTGGAAGAATTAATACATAGTAAACAATTAAAAAGTAAATTTTATGAAACAGATCATTCTTTCAATTACAATTGCTATAACTATGCTTGTTATATGCGGTTGCTAAAAACTTCATTCTTTGTTAAAAAACAAAAAAATGAAAAAGACAAATAGGTTGATAAAATTCGGCGAAGATGTAGAAGGATACAGCATTCCTGTTTTAAATGAACGGGAAATAAGGGCTTCGGCCGGCATCCTGTTCCTGTTTGTATTCTTCTCTTTAATGCTGATCATGTTCAAAGGAAATTTCCTGCTGGTCAAGTATGTCATTACAGTATTCCTCCTGGATTTCATTATCAGGGTCTTTATCAACCCAAAATATTCTCCTACATTAATCATCGGGCGCCTGATCGTAAGGAACCAGGTGCCCGAATATGTCGGGGCAGCGCAGAAAAAATTTGCCTGGATCATTGGCCTGGTCTTGTCCGCAACCATGTTTACGTTCCTTGTAGTGGTAAATGCTTTCAGCCCCATTACGGGTATTACTTGTCTCATTTGTCTGGTATTTCTTTTCTTCGAATCGGCATTCGGCATTTGTTTAGGCTGCATTGTTTATAAAATGATCTATAAAGAAAAAGCGCAATACTGCCCAGGCGAAGTCTGTAATAAAAAATCAAAACAGGACATTCAGAAAACTTCCCCGGTTCAGGTATTGATGGTTTTGGCTTTAATTGTATTTATTTTTCTAATTGGTTTTCTATTCAATAATCAATTTAACAAAAGGCCTTATGACCTATTCGGGATTTATGGTTCTTCACAAACTAAATAATATGTTTCCTTAAAGTTTTTACACTATGGCCGGTACTTTTCTTTCACCGGTCACTGTTTTGCAGTAAATTTCAATTATAGAATGAGGGAGTGCTTTTTAATCATGTGGTTGGTAGAGGATACTTCGACATCCAGATAGCCCTCCGGACAATGCACCGGCTACGGCGGAGCGGCATTATGAAAAATGAATCTTACTTAAATGAAAGCAATTGTCTTCACCAGATACGGACCACCTGAAGTGCTGCAGCTAAAAGAAGTTCCAAAGCCTGTTCCCAAAGACGGTGAGGTATTAATAAAAATAATTGCGACAACAGTAAATTCTGGTGATTGCCGGTTACGAAGAGCTGATCCTTTTTTAGTACGAATATTCTTTGGTTTGTTCAGACCAAGAATAAAAATTTTAGGATTTACTCTTTCAGGTGTTATAGAAGCAACAGGCAAAAATGTAACCCGGTTTAAAGCAGGCGACGAGGTTTTTGGGTTAGCCGGATGGAATTTTGGCGCTTATGCCGAATACAAATGTTTGCCGGAAGAAAAAACGATTTTAAAACCACAAACTTTAACTCATGAAGAAGCCGCGGCGGTTCCATTTGGGGGAATTACAGCATTACATTATCTGAAAACAAAAGGAAATATTCAGAGAGGACAAAAAGTTCTTATCTATGGTGCTTCCGGAAGTACAGGAACTTTTGCAGTACAGCTTGCAAAATACTTTGGTGCCGAAGTTACAGCTGTATGCAGTACCACAAATTTAGAATTAGTAAAATCATTGGGTGCCGGTAAAGTAATTGATTATACTAAAGAAGATTTTACAAAAAACGGAGAGTTGTATGATATCATCTTTGATGCTGTTGGAAAAATTTCCTTTTCAAATTCCAGAAGATTATTGGCACCAAAAGGAAAATATTTGAGTGTTCATAAGGGATTAGCAAAGGGAGGCAAAGAAAATATGCTTTTCCTGAAAGAACTGATGGAGGCGGGAAAACTGAAACCGGTTATTGACAGAACTTATCCTCTGGAACAAATGGTAGAAGCTCACCGATATGTAGAAAAAGGACATAAAAAGGGAAACGTTGTTATGACGTTGACTTAAACACTCGGCGGCGGTTTGTACCCAGGAAGCAGCTTGCTCTTATTGATTGTCACTGACAACATCGGATTCGGATTTCTTAAAGAAAATAAATCTGCTGAAAGTGCTTGCTCTTTAAAACTATTTATTTATATTCATCTTGCTGATTCAATAAATCGGTATTAGCCTATCCAACGAGAATCGGCCTTTTATCAAAATCCTACAATTCCTGTTGAAATTTTTCCACCCGATGATACAATTTGTTTTCAAAAGTGGAATACCACGATTAATGAAGACAAATGAATTTATGATGGCCCCTGCATTTCATTTCGTCTGGAGCTGCGGGGCGTTTAAAAAGAGTTATTAATTAACCAAAAAATTAAAAAAATGGCATCAACTACAATTACAGCAAGTGATCCTGTCACCGGAAATCTCACAATGTCTGATAATGGAAATACAAATTGTAAACACGATGAACTAGTAACCTGGGTAGTCCTTCCAACGTCAGGAGTTGATCAAATTACCGCAATTAGCCCAAAAACTGGTAATATAAACGTATTTGCCACTGGTCCAGCCAAGCTATCTGGCGCTAGCAAAAATTGGCAGGGAACAGTTAAAAATTCTGCTTCTCTTCCTATTCCTACACCTCCGGGGTTTGTTGTAGAAAACTATAACATTTCGTGGACTGACAATGCTGGAAACAACCATATTTTCGACCCAAAAATTCAGGTTAATCCATAAACTGTAATTATGTCTTTCAAAGAGAAAGCTTATTATTTTTTAATAGGCTTTTTTTGTTTGATAATTAGTAACGCTTCTGGTCAGGACCAGAAAGTGGCGGATAGCCTAGCAAAAATTTATCATCAAAATAAACTGGATGATTCAACCCGGCTTGAATTACTCCGGAACCTGGCTTTTAATGAAATGAAAGACCTTAAGCTGGCTTTGCAATATGCGGAGGAACTCATAAGCCTGTCTGAAAAAAAAAGTAATTATCTATACTTATACAGAGGTTATCTCCAAAAGGGAAATAAAAAAAGATTGTTGGGCAATTTAGAGGAAGCGTTGGATGCTTATTTCAAAAGTATTGATGCGGCCAGGAAAGCAAATTATACTAAGGGAGAAGGAAGTGCTTACGGTACCATTGCCGATATTTATTCTATCTCCAATAATCATAACAATGCGATGCTTTATTATCACGAGGCGATTACTGCCCTGCGAAACTCGGGTGACTCAGTTGCTTTGGCCTCAGTCATTTCCAATGCCGGTGATGAATTCCTCAATAGAAAAATTTATGATTCCGCTCTTATATATTTCAAGGAAGCAGAACTAATTTTTGAAAAGGCTAATTACTTAAATGGAAAGGCTTACAGCATGGGCAATACCGGAATGGTATACGCCAATATAGGAAAAAACAGTCTTGCCGAAAAAAATATCAATGAAGCTATATCTATATTGGAAAAATTAGAAGATTATTATCCAATCTGTGTTTATCTTATATCCATGTCAGATATCTATCTGGAAAAAGGGGATCAACATACAGCATTGAACTATGCCTTGAGGAGCCTGAAGCTTGCACAACAATACGGATTGAAAGAACAGATCGGTGATGCCAATCTTAAATTGTCAGATCTGTATGAAAAAGCCGGAAACCCGGACTCATCCCTGAAATATTACAAGAATCATATTGTATTCAGAGACAGCCTTAATAACATCAAATCTGTACAGAAAATGGCGGACCTCCGTACGGATTACGAAGTTTCTCAGAAGCAGATAGAAGTGAATCTGCTCAACCAGCAAAAAAGAAACCAGCGGATCTTAAATATTGCTCTGTTCATTATTCTTGGTTTGTCCACTGTACTATTGGGTACCTTATACTGGTATAACAGAACGATTTCGAGAGAGAAGAAAAGATCCGAGAGTCTCCTGCTTAATATCTTACCTGCAGAGGCCGCTAAAGAATTAAAACTAAAAGGCAAAGTAGATGCTGTAAAATTTGACCATGTTACTGTATTATTTACTGATTTTGTACAATTCACTAAGGAAGCAGAACAGATTGAACCGGAAAAATTGGTAAAGAGCATCGATTATTACTTCAAAGGATTTGATGAGATTACAACGAAATATGATTTGGAGAAAATTAAAACAATTGGCGATTCTTACATGTGTGCCGGTGGCCTCCCCACAGTAAATAAAAATCATGCTAGAAATGTGATCAATGCTGCAAAGGAAATGATCGACTTTGTCAGAAGGGAGCTTAACGCTCAGGATAGCCTTAGTCATTTTGAAGTCAGAGTTGGTGTACACACCGGACCCGTGGTAGCGGGTATTGTCGGAATAAAGAAATGGCAGTATGACATCTGGGGAGATACGGTAAATATTGCTTCCCGAATGGAATCAAAATCAGAACCAGGAAGAATTAATCTTTCCGAAACCACTCACCAGGAAATCAAAGATGAATTTCCCTGTGAATACCGGGGAGAAATTGATGTAAAGAACCGTGGCCCATTAAAAATGTATTTTCTTTCTTAATCTCGAAGACTATTCACTTATCCCAAATACAAGAGTTGTAGTTGGCAGATTTTATCCAAATGAATATGGTTACGACCAACAATAACAAGGTATTTATTTTTTTATTACCTATAGTGACTTTACCATTTGTAAAAGAAGTAAACGAATTTTTCGCAAATTAAAATACATTTGACAGGAAGATTTTTTGGGTATTCTACTTTTAAAAAATCAGGTATCTTGAATATTTAATAATATATTATGAAATACATTTCCCTCATCATCCTGTCCATAATTATTTCATTGGGCAGTTATGCACAAACAGATAATAAAATTGTAATTGGAAAAGTAGATAGTGTGTACTCCACCATTCTAAAAGAGCAAAGAAAGGTTTGGGTGTATGTTCCCAATATGAAAACCGGCGGGCAAGATGCCGGCCAGCGTTACCCTGTTGTTTATCTTCTTGATGGTGATGGCCATTTTGAATCTGTAGTGGGAATGATCCAGCAGCTAAGCCAGGTAAATGGAAATACCGTTGTTCCCGAAATGATCATTGTTGGTATTCCAAACACTGACAGAACAAGGGATTTAACGCCAACGCATATAGCTAGCGATCCGCCCATGATGGATAGTAATTTTTCAAAAACCACCGGCGGCGGTGAAAATTTTACAGCCTTCATGGAGAAAGAGTTGATGCCGCATATTGATTCAATCTATCCTACACAACCCTTTAAAATGCTGATCGGTCATTCATTTGGCGGTTTAACGGTAATGAATATAATTACCAATCATGCAACATTGTTTAATGCCTATATAGCGATTGACCCAAGTATGTGGTACGATAAAGAGCAGTTTTTAAAAGCCACAGAGAAGAAACTCTCCACACAAAAATATAATGGCGTAAGTATGTATTTAGGCATTGCCAATACCATGTCCGGGGGAATGACACTGGAAAAATTGAAAAAAGATACAACGGCAGATACAAGGCATATCCGTTCCATTTTTGCAATGGACAGATTTATAAAGGCCAATCCGCAAAACGGGTTGAAGTATGCCAGTAAGTATTATCCGGATGATGATCATGGCTCCGTTCCGCTTACGAGTGAATATGATGGACTGCGTTTTATTTTTAAATGGTACCGTTTTAAATTTATCCGTGCAGACTTTACAGATTCAGGCACGGCAATAGTGCAGAAAATGCAACAGCATTATCAGACCGTATCAAAGGAATTTGGTTTTAAAGTTTCCCCGCCTGAAATGCAGATAAACGGCCTGGGCTATAATGCACTTTCCCAAAAACAGTATGCAAAAGCGGCTGCCTTATTTGAAATGAATATCGCTAACTATCCCAAAAGTGGTAACGTTTATGATTCATATGCGGATCTGCTAGCTGCCAAAAAAGATACCATTAATGCGATAGCCAATTATCAGAAAGCTCTTACTATGACTAACAGTGCAGAAACTAAACAAAAATTAGATAAGTTGCAGGGGAAAGCAATATTTACACTCACTGCACAGGAGTTAGGAAAATATGTTGGAGAGTTTGAATTTGAAGCCATTTCACTTATTGCAAAAACCAGCATAAAAGAAAATGCACTTTGGATATTTGCACCCGGCCAGGGAGATTTCGAACTGGTGCCATTGTCACCCGATACATTCGGGATAAAAGGAATACAGGGATACAAAATAAGTTTTGAAATGGATGGTGATAAAGCTATTGGTCTCACTTCTACGCAGCCAAACGGAATATATAAAGCACATGTAAAGAAGTAAAATTATTTGTTTTTGATTTTCTGTCTTTACAGAAATTATTTCAACAGCTGCAGTTGCCCGAGGTGGTAGGCCATGTGGCTTGTGCGGTTGATAATGATATTTAATTTATTCCGGTGAGGTTCATTGGCAAAATCTTCGGGGGATACGGACATATGCCGCTCGAACCATTGAGCAGTAGTAGTTGTCCGAATATGATCGTTCAACCTTGCATTGACTACTCTCAGTTTTTCTTTTAGTTCAGCAACCGATGGCATATCCTGAACCGCTTTATCGGGGTGGAAAATAAATACCGGTTCCAATGCAGGGAATAAACGATCCTGGAAACCAAGTATGGCAAACATGGCATCACTTACAGCAATTAAATGGCCCAGTAAATAAATACCCCTGTTTTTGCCGGGTGCAATTTCTTTTTGCCATTGTTCATCCGTTAATTCATTTATTAATTTATTGAGCTGATTATTTTGAGCATCCCATGCAGTGATTGTCATCTTTACTACAAGGTCCAGCTCCGTGATAGTTGTTTGCATGTATTGTTTGTTTGAGTTGTAAAATTAAGATAGAAGCGGCAAGGCAACATAAATTTGTGGAAGGCAACTGTGCTAGCTCTCTTGAATTGTAATTTTCTTTCTTATATTTAACTGCCATGAAATTTTATTTAGGAGTTACGGATAGTAATTGGTACAATTTTTTAGCTCGCCAAAATCGTGAAGATGTAAATTTTTGGCAACCCGGAGGTAATACAAACTTTAAATTGCTTTCTCCCGGTGCCCCATTTCTTTTCAAATTAAGGTTTCCTTCAAATGCAATTGGAGGGATTGGTTTCTTTTCAAGCCATACTTTCCTACCCATTTCTATGGCCTGGGATGTTTTTGAAAAAGGTAATGGATGTAATTCATTACAAGAGTTACAAAAAATGATTATGCCACTCAGGAAAGACCAATCTGATACAAATCCACAAATAGGATGTATTGTTTTAACCAATCCAATTTTTTTTAAAAAAGAAGATTGGATTGCTGCTCCTAATGATTGGAGTAAAAATATTGTTCAAGGGAAGTCTTACTCAACAGACACCACAATTGGTAATGAGCTCTGGATTAAAATTGACCATTTGCTTCAAAAGTATTTGTATCAAACAGTAGATGAAGAAAAGAGTCAATTAATGTTAGAGGATACTGAATCGCCTATGTATGGTAAATCAGTTTTAACTAAAGTCAGATTAGGCCAAGGTGCCTTTAGAGTATTGGTTACTGATGCATACAATAGAAAGTGTGCAATTTCAGGCGAAAAGACTTTACCCGTTTTAGAAGCAGCACACATAAAACCTTATTCAGAATCAGGATCTCATTTTATTTCAAATGCCTTATTACTTCGTTCTGATTTACATAAACTCTTTGATACAGGATATTTAACAATCACCACCAATTTAAAGGTCGAAATAAGTAAACGAATTAAGGAAGAATTTGAAAACGGGAAAGAATACTATAAGTTTCATGGGGGAGATTTATTCAACTTGCCAAACAGGTTACAAGATAAGCCGGCAAGTAGATTTATCGAGTGGCATAACGAAAATATTTACAAAGGTTAATGCAAATAAAATTTGCTTTAGCAGAGAACACATAAAAAGACCCTGGGTCGAGCCCGGGGTGACACTACGCTCATTCCGCCCAGCTCATCACATAATCCTTATTCTCGATATCAAGTGCCTGCATTATTTTCTTTTCTTTTTCGTACCTGTTGCTTTCAGTTGCAGTGTTTTTTTTGCATTTACGGAACTAACTACTTTTTTTCCAGTACGGGCTTCCAGTTCTTTGCGGGCTACCTTTGCCACATTCCCACCTTGCTTTGCCACCTGCTTGCTGTCTTCAAAAGTTCCGGGGTTGGTAGCCGCAGAAATATCTTTAGTGGATACCTCGGCAAGCATATTTAAAATAAGTTCCGTATTTGTCATATTATCCCGCAGGTTTTCTTTCTTCAGTCCCTTCAGAATTTTATATTCTTTCGTGGTATTATCGCTCCACGCTTTGGTAATAATATCCGTAAGCGTTGCAAACTGTACGCCTTCTTTCAATCCCCGTTTTCTCCATTCATTGGTCAACTCTTTTCTTATTTCAATACTTTTAAGCCGCTGGTTAATCCAGTTTTCAGAATAGCCGAGATGCAGATATTGTTCCAGAGCCCTGTCAATGGATAGTTCAGGGTCCTGCATTTCGTCTAATCTTTCATTGGCCACCTTTGCAAGCCATAGTTTAAATGGTTCCGCCTTTGGAGAAGGGATGGATTGTATCAAACGGAAAAGTTGTTCTGTATCGGCTACATCGGTAAACCGCAGTTTGCCATCTTCCGCTGCTAATTTCAACCGGTTACAAGTTGTAACCGTTTCATTTCCCTCTTTTGCCAGCCGGTGTTTCAGTACTTTCCAATAATTTCTTGCGCCCTGGTAGCCCGACTGGTCTGTAAGCACTGCCACCACATCTATAATCGAGAAATACCATTTCTCCTGTTCAATATCCCAAACGGTTCTTACTTTCTTCTCTTCAAAGATTTTTATCTCATTTTTTTTTGTCATCTAGCTCTTATTTTTTTGTTATTCCCTTTTGTCAAAGCTATTTTCTTTCAGCATACCAATGGAAAAACAGGCGAAAGATTTATTTACATGTTAATAAAAAAGACCAACCCTAATCAGCTGGCCTTTGAATAAAAATAAAAAAATGATGATTAGAATTCCTGAACCCTGAACGGAGCGTCGCAAGGAATGATTAATCAGGGAACTGAAGCTGGCAACAAAAGAGAAAAGCTATTAGCTGTTGGCTGCTAGCTAAAAACTAAAGGCTATCGGCTAACGCTACTCCGCCCAACTCATTACATAATCTTTATTCTCGATATCGAGTGCTTGTTTGGTGAGCATCAGCGGACGGAAAGTATCCACCATCACAGCGAGTTCTTTTGTTTCTTTGACGCCAATACTTTTTTCAACTGCTCCCGGGTGAGGACCATGCGGTATGCCGGCAGGATGCAGGGTGAGCATTCCCCTGGTAACATGCTTACGGCTCATAAATTCTCCGGCTACATAATAGAGCAGTTCATCACTATCAATATTACTGTGATTGTACGGCGCCGGTATGCCATCGGGATGATAATCGTACATCCGCGGCACAAAGGAGCAAACCACAAATGCATTTGTCTCAAAAGTCTGATGAATGGGCGGCGGCATATGCACACGGCCGGTGATGGGTTCAAAATCATGAATGGAAAAAATATAGGGGTAGCAGCAACCATCCCAGCCAATGACATCAAAAGGATGTGTGCCGTAATGCAAACCATAAAGCACTCCCCTCTTTTTGGCTTTGATAATGTAATCACCTTTTTCATCATGGGTTTTTAAATCCTGCGGC